>JBGSQD010000027.1:0-26159 GCA_041738275.1 Geobacterales bacterium | reverse complement strand
GGCGGCGAATGCCGCGCGAGAGAAACGGCCGTTGCCGCAGCCGGCGTCCAGCGTTAGCCGGTCGGCCACGTCCTCGGCGGTGAAAAGGCTCTTCTCATGGAACCACTGGATGGACTCCTCCATGGCGCTGGCGTCTTGCGTGGTCTCATCGGTCCAGCCCAGGCTGGCATAGTGCTGCCACTCTTGGCCGAAGTTTTCTTCGGTGCGTTTCTGTATCTCCGCAATGTCCGCTTGCTGGCCGTCCCATCCGTGCAGGAGCCGCGCGGGGTCCACGCCCTGGCGGGCGATGAAGTCCGGATCGTAGAACAGGGTGGTGGGCACCATGCGCGGGATGAAGCCCGTGATCGGGTACACCGTGTTACAGGCGGTGCAGGTGAGCAAACCCTCGCGGACCTTACCCGCGTTCCCGACGGCGTAGACTGTGAGCAATAGATCGGCCTTACAGGCCGGACAGCACATTAGAGCGATGATGCCGATGTGCATGTTTTCTCCGTAGGAGCTACTTGCGGTTCGCGCGATTCTGCCAAGACTTTTTCCGGGCGCAGAACAAAGGAAGGTCTGGCACCACTGATTGCCTTGCAGCGGCGTATGTTTGAACTCGTGCAGTAGCAAGCCCATGTGCTGCAGGAACTGTCGAAACTCGTCGGCGTTCCACTCGCGCACATGCTCCGGCTTACGCGAGCCCTCGGTGATCGGTCCCGCACCAGCCGAGATGTCCCGCTCCAACGTGGTCAGGAAGATCATGGTGTCAGACCGGCTGTGGTCTTTGATGAGCTTGACCATCTTCTCTGGGTGCAGCACATGCTCGATGACGTCCAAGGCGAAAATCACGTCGAAGGTGCCCATCTGTGTCGAGACCGCAGCGATAGACTCATCGGAGTCTAGGTCGCAGGGGATGTAAGTACCGCCGGGATTGAAACGCCGCGCCAGATCCGTGGCCTCCACCGAGTCCAGACCGGTGACGTGGATGTTGGCTTGAGGGCCGAACATACGGGCCATCTTCTGCGAAGGGCCACAGCCGATGTCCAGGATGGACAGCTCGCGGCCGCAGTCGATCTTGGTCAGAGCCCACTCGAGCACCGGGCGCGAACCGTTGTCGTTTTCGGCCAGGATACGCTGAGGAGTCCAGAAACCCTCGGTAATGCAGATCCCCTGGCAGCGGTACTGCTCGCCAATGAAGTAGTTGTCGATGCCCGGGTTTACGCGCGGGTCGACGGCGGTCATGGTCGTTTCCCTCACGTTAGCTGATTGCGGGATTGGCTCGGCGTAGAGCACAGTCTCCCACTGGTTCATGTAGTGCTGGTTCAGGTGGAAGCGGTAGCCCAGGCCCAGACTATCAAGGTATTCCGGAATCTCACGGAAGTCCTGTGGGGAATGGTACAGGCAGACGGCGAGCTTAGGCCGGTACGTTCGGAGCGTGGCCTCGGCTCCGCGCAGGGCTTTCAACTCTGCGCCCTCAATGTCCATCTTGATGAAGTCTACGCGCGGCAGGTTGCGTTCGCACACCACTGCGTCGATTGTGGTTGTGGTGATCTTGAGTTCGGCGCGCCCGCCCTCGTCGATACGTGAACCGCCTCCTCCTGCGATGAACGAAAGCGTTTCACCGACGCAATCCCAGGCCGCACGCTCCACAACTTCTATACGGCTGGCCAGTGCTGGGTTCAGTTTCATATTCTCGCTGAATACGCGCAAGAAAAGCGGATAGGGTTCGAAGCAGATTACGTGGCCAAATTCTCCAACACTCAGAGCAAACTGCAGAGAAACGTCGCCGAAGGCTGCGCCGCAGTCAAGCACCACATCACCCGCCTCTGGCCGAACAACACCACCTGATGCGCAATGGTAGGATGGTGCATACATGAAGCGGTAGATCTCTTCTCCAATGCTGTAGATACGCAGATTACGACCAACCGGCGAAAGATCGAAAAGCGAAAACACGTCCGTTGCCCATTTTGGGCTGATGTCCCCCACGAGGTGTGGATCAGCCTGCTCTGGCCGCATGCAGCGGCGCAACAAATCTTCGCGTAGACGTACGTTGTCCGGGCCGTGATAGCCGAGCTTTACGCGGCGGTGCCCCAGAATGCGATAGGCAGCCAGATCGACGAGAATTTTGCGTGAGGCGTCATCGGTTAGCATTCCGTAGAGGACAGCCTTGGTGTCTAGTTCTTCGTCGAATGCGGCGCGGCCAGTCTTGGAGTTGAGTATCGCGACCACGTCAGCCACGGGCTCAGCCGCCAAGATTGTACGGTCTTCAACACGAGCGGCTTCGTAGCCGAGCTGATAGAAGCCCTGGCTGTTGTCGTTGTAGGCCGCGGTCGCTGCCGAAGCTAGGCGCAACAGAAGCACGTCACGGAAGGTCGAGGCATCCGGGCTAGGCATGAGCGACTCCGCGTGTGCCAGCGGGGCGCATTCGGTTAAGCGCGCGGCCAGCCACTCGCCCGCAGCGGCACCCCAGTGGCGACCCACGAAGGCACAAAGACGATCCAGCTCAACCTGGTCTAACGCAGGCCAGTCCTTACGCACCCAGGGGAAGGCCAGCATGACCTCGATTAAGGGCGCGAGCATGGCCATGGCCGGCCGGTCAAAGCGCAACGCGCCGATATTGGGCCAAGGAAACTCGCCCAGCACGACCTTGTGCGCGGCCGGCAGGTGGTAAAACAGTTGATGCGGCCCCTTCTCCAAGGCCTTGGATGCGCCACCACGGTGGTGCAGGTTGAGGTCGTGGTAGACCAAGGTCGCGCCATCTGCAAGGAACGGCAGCGTCAAGATGGTGTCGATGGCGGCCCAGGGGTGGGTGTGATTGCCATCGATGAACACGAAGTCGGCCTGCTCACCGCCTAGCACGCCTTCCAGACCGAAACTGTCGCTGCCGGTGTGCAGGCTGAAGCCCGGTGTGGGACCGGGGTGTGCTGCGCGGAAGATGAAGCCCGGCTTTTTTCCGCGGTCAAAGTAACAATGCTCCAGGCACTCGGTGGCGATGAGGCGAAACTCACCGCCCAAGCGTTGAAGTGCGGAGTAGACCACAGCTGTGGATACCCCCGCCGCTGTACCGATCTCCAGAAATACCCGCGGGCGGCGCTCCGACACACGGTCAGCCAGGAACTCGGCCTCGGTGCGCAATATCTGGCCATAGTTGGCTCCGGAGGGGAGCAGTCCGTAGACGCGGTCGAGTATGGCGGCAAGAACTGCGTGTTCGTCAGTGCTGTGGTTGGTCATAGTCAATGGTCACCTCATTATCGTAGGCCGGCGGATGTCGGCACTCTATGGTTATTTGCAAACCGCGAACATACGCCCCTTAGGGCAACTCGTAACGCGCAGACTCCAACCAGATGGAAAGTACGAGCAGAAGCCAACCGAGATTGGCCGTGTCGGCCGCGTAACGTTCATAGACCGCGTGGGGGAAGAGCTCGCGGATGCGGCGGTTTTTTCCGAAGAGGTAGTATTCGCGCAGGGCGACGACGTCGGGACGTTGCTGCCAAGTGAATACATTAGCCCCGAAGCCCTGCTTGCCGCGCGTGCGGATGCTTTCAGGCCAGAGACCTGAAAAGGTCTCACGCAAGAGTATTTTGTCCCGACCGGGTGCGATCTTGTATGTCCACGGCAGGGCTATGAGAAATTCCGCTAGATCACGATCCAGAAACGGTGAGCGCAGCTCCAGGCCGCTGGACATAGCCGCGCGGTCTACCTTTCGCAGGATGTCCGCAGCCAGAAAAGTGCCAATGTCGAGCCGGAGTGCGTCGTCAAGGGTGCCGGTGGGCGCGGTCAAGCGCGGCCGGCCGACCTCCGGCAGGCCAAGCGCGGCAATCTGCTCCGGCTGGAAATAGGTGTTCGAACGCCAGTGGTGCTCGGCCACAGGACTCCAGCCGTAGCTCGCACCTCCCGGCTCGACATCGAGCAGCGGCTTGTACCACGAATAGCCGGCGAGGAGTTCATCGGCGCCGTCGCCGCCTACGGCTACCTTTACATGTTTGGCCACGCGGCGGCAGAGCGCGCAGGTGGGCACGGCCGAGGGATCAGCGAAGGGTTCACCGTACACCCTCGGCATGGCGAGGAGCATGGACGGAAGATCCAACTCGCCCTCAGCCAGTTCGGTAAGCGGCAGACCGTAGCGAGCGGCGGCCTCACGGGCGTAAGGCAGTTCGTTGCGGCCACCCTCGAAGCCGAAGGAGAAGGCGTGCAGCCTAGCCTCGCGCGAGGCTAGGGCCGCGATGGTGGTAGAGTCCAGTCCGCCAGAGAGGAGTACAGCCACCTCCACGTCGGACACGATGCAGCGCCGCACAGCCTGTTCCATGAGCCGTGCGAACTCTTCGCGGGCCTCGTCGGGAGCTGGCGGCGCTGCCATGGGTGCGGGCGCGGTCCAGTAGGCGAAGCTGCAAACGCGTCCGTCCTCGAACACGAGCGCGTTGCCGGGTGGCAGTAAATGTACGTCCTCGTAGATAGTCATGCCCTCGGGCACGTAGCGCAGGGCGAGATATGCCGACACAGCACGCAGGTTCAGCCGCGGCCGCACGAGACCACTGGCCAGAAGCGCCGGCAGCTCCGAGGCAAAGACGAACAGCCCATCCCGCGTCCGCGACCAGTAGAACGGTTTCTCGCCAAATCGGTCACGACCACAGAAGAGCCGCCGGTTTGGCTCGTCCCAGAGGGCGAAGGCGAACATACCCGGCAGATGCTTGCAGAGGTCGCAGCCATGCTCGGCATAAAGCGCCGGGATGAGTTCCGTGTCCGAGGCGGTGTTAAGCGGCGCAGCAATCCGCTCACGCAACTCACGGTAGCCGTAGATCTCGCCGTTGAAGACCACGCAGGTTGAACCATCGCCGTATGTAAGGGGCTGACCGCCTCCGGCGAGATCGATGATACTTAGGCGCGTATGACCCAAGGCACAATCGGGGTAGAGTTTCTCGCCCTGCGCATCCGGACCGCGATGACCCAAAGCCGCTCTCATGGTCCTCAAAGACTCGGTAAGTAAACCCGCGCCTGGCCCCGCGACGCCGACGATGCCGCACATCAGCGATTTCTCCCGTAGACGTGGCTCCAGCGCTCTCGCGGGAACATGAATGGCTGCATGACGGCTGTGCGCGAATCGTTTTGTGCCGCCAGCAACTCGGCCTGCACGAAGCCTTCGTGTACGGCACTCAAGTCCAGAGGGGGGAGCGGCGTGGGCACGACGCCCCGCTTGGATAAAAACCCAGAAATATACTCACGCAGGAAATCGCTGTCGATACGCACGTTGCCTTTGAACGCGAGGCCGAGGTTGGCCCCAATCATGGCCCAGACGAAGTCCACGTCGGATTCTGCAAGCGTGTCCCAGAAAGGCCAGACCTTCTCAACGTATGGCGCGTGCTTGTGCGCCTGCACGAAGCACTTGCACGCGATGTCCAAGGGCTGTTGGAGAAAATCGTGTAGCCCGGCCACGATAGGCGTCTGTATAAACAATCGGCCACGGGCAGTCATGACATCAATAGTGGCTGACTCAGGTCTGAGGCCTCCTTCAGCTGGGATACACGCAAGGGCATCGGTGAGCATGGCCGTTCGGTAGAGGTGGTTACCGGCAGGCCGCAGAAGCCCAAATATTTTGTCCAATACCAACCCTTGCACCACGAAAACATCGTCGCCTTGAGCTTCGGCGAACTCCGTGATCTCACGCGGAAAGTCGGCGCGCACGAGCACGTCGGCGTCCACGACTAGCGTCCAGACACGATTCTGCGCGATGCCTATCTCAAAACTCCGACGTATGGCCTCAGTAAAGGGAGCGACGCTGACCTCCACGATGTTTTCATCCGGCACGGCTTGGCGTAAAAGTGCGCGACAGGCGGCAGTTGTGCGTTCTCCCACGCTACGAATGACCACAGTGAGGATGTCCGCTAGCCCGGGCCGCCTAGAAACTGCCGGTGCGTCGGAGGCCAGCCGCTCAAACAGCGCTATAAATTGCGGACCAGCGCTATCCATAGTGTGTCGCGCTAACACGAGTTCTCGAGCCTCTTGGCCGAGGCGGACGGCGCGCTCACGATTCTCAAGCAGAGGATGAGCCAGCCGGGCCATGTCTGCGGGCTCGCAGCCAACTGCCACGAGCCCGCCGCCGTCACGCACAAAAGCCTCCATGCCGCCGCAGCCGGGGAAACAAAGACTGGGGAGGCCGCGTTCGGCCGCCTCCAAGCTCACAAGCGGGAAGGGATCCTCGCGCGAGGTTAACAGGAAGAGGTCGCCTGGGGCCATAAGGAGATTGGGCTCCGGAACCTGGCCGAGGAAGGTGGTATGGTGACGCGCCGGACTCCTCTCCTTGGCCAAAAAGAGCGGCACGGCCAGTTCATCCACTGGATAGCCAGTCCAGAATGCGTGGAAATCCCGTATTCCGAGTGCACACAACGTCTCGACGACACCGAGAAATAAATCCGAACCCTTGCGCTGACTCACAGAGCCGCAACCCCAGAGTAAGCGCGTTTCAGGCGTGAGCCCGAAGTGGCCGAGCAGCGCGGCACGGCGCTGAGCGTCCAACATGGTCCCCTCTGCCTCCACGGCCCCGTTGATGACCGTGATACAATCAGGCGCTACACCTAAACGCATGGTGAGCATCTCCGCTACTTGCACGGACACAGCGACGAAAGCTTCGGAATGCCTAAGCAGAAGTGCCTGCGTCGGTGCATCCACATAACGGGCCATACTGTCATCCAACTCGGCGACACGCGTGACCATGGGCGAGCTGAAGGCGGAAAGTAGGCCGTAGGAACGGGCGGAGACGGCCGTGTTGCCACAGATAATATCCGGCGGTCCGCCAGTGAGTGCGGCGATGCGGTCTAGCGTCCCCTCTGGTGCGCCATCCGGGTCAGGCAGAACGAGCAACGGAGCCAGACTCGCATACACTGGGGCCAGTGGGCCATTACCCAAGGTAAGCACGCCGATGTTCCAGTCAGTGTGATCGCGCAGCCAACGCAGGATGCGCAAGAGAGAATGCTGTGCCCCGGCCTCGCAGCAGTCGTGGCCGACGAAAAGAAGTCTCATGGTTTCCTCTCCCACATGGCCAAGAAACGGCCGGATGTTTCGCAATGTGTCACGGATGTTCTCCTGACGCCCTGAAGACGAGCGGCTTGCGGTTTGCGGATTTCCATACTTCGACGAGCGCCGTATGTCAATCGCGCCCACCACATTCAATCGCTTCCCGTTTTTTTCAACCTTGTCCGCAAGAGCAACGAATTCCTTAACAAATTAGAGACACCCCCCAGTTTTAATCTGTTTTGACATATATTCTCTTTAAGTAATGCTGAAGCTCTTAACCCAAGTTTTTATAAGCGTTTTTCACCATTTCAGACAAAACTAGGCTACGCACTCTAGTTATATCAGAGTTTTGATTTCAGGCTCACTTAAGAACAAGAACGATTTCATCAGAATTAAAGCGATGTTACCTCATTACGGAGTTGTGCCTATGGCTCCGTTCACAAAGTAACTAATTAATCGATAATAATCTCTTGGGATACCAATATCTATAAAGTAGGCATCGTAAGACTTCCCAAAAAAACGGTTCTCACGGTACATCCTTTCCATAACATCTTTCTCTAGAGAAAACTTTTCAGGGATTTCGAGCCTTTTGATTTCAGAAACATTTATCAGATAAATTCCCGCATTGATCGTTCCGGCTCCGGCCCGACCTTTTTCTGCTATTCCCGTGACACAGCCTTTCGCATCATGGTATATGCTGCCATATCTGGATACGTCGTTTACATTTTTAAGAGCGATAGATAACATCCCTTTGCGTGATTGATGAAACTGCATCATATCGTCCAGCGGGATGGGAAAATATGTGTCTCCGTTCAGTACGAACACGTCATCTGCGGTAACCAGTTGAAGGGCATTCAATATTGCTCCGCCTGTACCAAGAGGTTCGGACTCCACAGCGTATTCAATCCGAATGCCTTTGTATTCATTTTTGAAATAGTCGGAAATGACTTCGTTTCGATAGCCTACCGAAAGAATGACCCGGGAAATATTCTGACTGGCAAGGTAGTCAAGCAGGTAGGCGAGAAAAGGGCGACCATTTACATCAGCCATTGGCTTTGGGAGGTTGTTGAGCACATACTGTAGGCGGGTACCCAGACCGCCGGCAAGGATGATGGCTTCTTTCACGCTCAACATCTCCATGTCAGGAGCCCCTGGGTCGTAAATTGGTAGCGTCTGAATTCACCGCCAAATTTCTGCAGCGTATCGATAACCTTGTACCGCGAGTTATTTGGACAGTAGAAGAACATGAAGCCGCCACCGCCGGCACCGGATATTTTTCCTCCGGTTGCCCCGGCTTTTAAGGCGGCTTCATAGAGTTCATCGATGACCGGGTTGGAAACCTCGGCCGCGGTTTTTTTCTTGCATTCCCAACTGTAGTTGAGAATTTCGCCGATCTTATCAAACTGCCCTTTGAGGATGACCTCTTTCATCAGGATCGACTGCTCTTTGAGCTGATGCATCGCATCAACTGAGGCCTCTCTTTTTTCGGATATATTGGTGGATTGTACTTCAATTATTTTTGACGAGAGCCGGCTGGTACCGGTGAAGTACAGCACAATATTGAATTCCAGCTCGTTAAGAACATCAGGTTTAATGCGGAGCGGATTAACTATGACGCGATCATCTGCAAAAAACTCGATGTAATTGAAACCACCAAATGCTGCAGCATACTGATCCTGCTTGCCTCCAGCCATTTTTAGATCCTGGCGCTCAATCTGGTATGCCAGAAATGCCAGTTCGTACTCTCCCAATGGCAGTCGGAGCCACTCTGCAAATGCCCCTAGTATCGCAACAACTAGTGTAGATGAAGTCCCAAGGCCGGAACCAGCAGGGGCGTCAACGTAGGTGCAGAGTTCAAAGGCGACCGGGTGATGTACGAAATCTTTTATGACCCGGTTGTAGACACCTTTAAGCAAATCTAACTGGCCATCAAGTTGAAGCTCGGTAGTTGCGTCGTAACGGTATGACACCCCATGGTCGATGGAGGTCAGGACAATGGTCTCATCCTTGCGGGGTTGGATGGTTGCATAGGCAAACATGCTGACAGTCGCATTAAGAATCGCACCGCCGAATTGGTCAGAGTACGGGCTGACGTCGGTGCCTCCACCTGCCAGGCCGATGCGAAGCGGCGCTTTTGCTCGGATTATCATGGTGTCACCTGGTCAGAAATCTGGCGCCGGTTTTCAAACGACCGCGCCAGTAATCGAGAAGATCCTGCATGGTTCTTTCAAAGGTTATTACGGGCTGCCAGCCGGTATGCTGCCTGAACTTAGTCGTATCCGGCACTTGCAAGTCGGCATCAATCGGCCTGAGGCGCTCCGGATCAAGTTCGACCTTTATATCGGGTCGGGTGGAAATACTGATGAGATGGTCAAGCATCGCACGCACCGTGCAGGTGAAAGTACCGCCGATGTTGTAATACTCCCCCGGGGTGGGGTTGACAGTCACCAGGAGATAGTAAGCATGTACAGCATCACGGACATCGGCCCAGGTCCTGAGCGAATCGAGATTCCCGACTTTTACGACTGGAGGGATCAGCCCTGCTTCAATCATGGCAATTTGTTTGGCAAAGGTCGATTCGGCAAACACGTCCCCCCGACGAGGGCCCGTGTGGGTAAACATACGGGTGGTCATGGATTTCATGCCGTAGGCTTCTCCGTAATACCTGCCGACGAGGTCGGTGCCAACTTTTGAGATGGCATAGGGAGAAGCAGGATGAAAGGTGGAGTCCTCTGCGATAGGCAGCTTTTCGGGCGGAACCCGTCCGAAGACTTCAGATGAGGCACAGACATGAATCACCGGATCGATATCGCCGGACGTGCGGAACTGGCGAATAACCTCCAGCAAGGCTGCTGTCCCCGTTATATTGGTTTCGAGAGTGTCGAGTGGCGCTTCAAAGCTGGTTTTGGGATAACTTTGGGCGGCAAGGTGGAACACATAATCCGGGCGAGATTTGTTGACGACGTCAAAAAGCGAAACGCTATCTCGAAGGTCCCCATACACCAGAAATAGGCGATCCTTGCGGTTAGCACGGTCGAGCAGATGTTCAATGTTGTCCTGCGGGCTACGCCAGCGACACATACCATAGATATCCCAATCCGTGTGCTCCAGAAGGTAATCAGCCAGATGTGATCCAACCATCCCGGTAATGCCGGTGATCAAGGCCCTAGGACTTCCCATGAATTGCTCCTTCATCGTTCTCTGAATTCTTTGACTATAGCCTGTTCTATTGTGTGCATCGGTCTTTCGAGAATGCTCTCCAAAAGATGTGAATCCATGGCAATGGTTTTCGGTCGAGCTAGAAAAAAGGAATCACCAGGGTACACGCTCCGATATGATAGCTCCGACCAGACGAGCCTGGAATGAATTTCTGCCAAATCTACCCGTGACAACAGTTCCGGACCACCCATGTTAATGACCGGTGCTGAAACAGATTCCCATTTTATAGCAAGAGTTACAACGGCATCAATTATGTCCTGAATATACACGACATTGCGCAATATCGGATGATAAATTTCTGCCTGGAGATAATTCCGCGCGCAATGCGAAAGATATTTTGTAAATTTATCGTTTTGCGAATATACCAACGAAAATCTCATGGATTTGAAGGATGGGTTACTTAGGAAATGCTGTTCAACATAGTGTTTCATTATGCCATAATTTCCAACAGGTTTACATAAGGTGGCTTCATCTACGGTGATTACGGATTCTCCGTACACAATATCTGAAGAGGCAAAAAGTATCTTCGCGCCACGCTGAATCATTTTTTCAGCTAACGTGATGGTTCCAGTGACGTTAACAGCAAGAGATTCTTGATATTTTTTCTCACATTCATCCGGTTGAGATGCTCCTGCCAACATTACGACAATATCATTGTGATTGATTTTACCGTAATCAAAAGCATCCAGGCAGTTAAGATCAAAGCGCCCAAAGGGCGCATCACTTTGTGTGCGCGAAAGGAAACAGGTTTCGATCGGAAGTTGACTGCGTTGTGAATATAATCGACCGGAAACAAGCCCTTTATTTCCAGTGATGATAAGTCTCGGCATAAGTATCACCACCACCCGCATAAACTTTTCTCAAGGCTTTCCTGTACACCTGCCCCATCATCCTTACAACATTCCGCATATTGCAACGTGCCTGCCAGCCTAGCAAATTCATTGACTTGGCAGTGATATTCCGGGAATACAATACCAATCTCACACTGCAATAATCTCCGGGAAATGACGGTTGAAGTGTCAACGCACCACGAAAGTTTGATACCGCCGCTTCCAGATCATTCAGTTTGCGCGTGAACTTTGTTTCCATACAATAACCTCTTTCGTGGCAACGCTTCTAAAATCGCTGGGTGCCGTATCAATGTTTACCAGGTCAATGTGATGAGGAACAAGGCTCTCTTCCAATTCTGACAGTAAACGGTCTCTTGTTCTGACGAACACAGCTTCACTTAGCCCGCTAAAACCGATATCAATGTCAGAGCTTCGGCGATGTAAGCCGCGAGCCCGAGAGCCAAACAGGAAAATAGTACAATCGAGATCGGATGTAGCCTTAAGAACCAACTCTCGCGTCTGGTCTAGATATTTTGACTCTAACCTACTAAGACCTTCCGCCTGTGTCATCAGTTACTCACCTGTCCCCAAGAAGTTCCATTAAAGGATATTGGATCGTGATGCGAATTACTTATCAACACAGCGTCTGGAGCGCCCCTCGCAGCTCTGCATTCCATGGTTCGATCTCCAGCGCCCGGCGATAAAACGACTTTGCTTCTTCCGGCCGGCCGACGGCAACACAGATCTGTCCAAGTGCGGCCAGCGTCTCCAGGTCGCGGGGTTGCTGGCTGAACAGGTCAAGATAGATGCGGATGGCATCGTCAACCATTCCTAGTTCTGCAAAGTATAGATCGGCCAGGTTCTTGCGGAAATTGCTGTTGGTCGGCTGAAGCTCAACTGCCCGTTCATAGGCGCGGCGTGCCCCCGCGATGTCGCCATGGCGATAACGCAGTACACCCAGGTCATTGTGGCCGAGGGCGTGATCCGGATAGTGGTGAACCAGCTCTTCCAGCATGGACTGAGCTTCACTGTGCCGGTCACCTTGTGACAGGCGGAGCGCCTCGGAGTGTATTTCATCGGCGCTGGGGTTCGCGGCTGCCGCAACCTGTTGTGCCTTTCCGGCTTTGTTGATGTCAGCAAGAGATTCACGGGCATCACTGTTCCAGGGCTCGATTTTGAGGATGGTTTCAAGGAATGAGCGGGCATCGTCCAGCTGGCCCAAGTCGCGACATATTTTGCTGATCGCAGTTAGTGCCTCGATATCACGCGGATTATTACCGAGTATCTTGACGTACAGCTTCATGGCCTCTTCTGTTTCACCGCAAGCGATGTACAGCAGGTCGGCCAGGTTCTTCTGGAAAGTAAGGTTGCCCGGTTGCAGGCGGAGCGCCTGCTCCTGGTGACGGCGGGCCTGGTCAAGGTCGCCGGCCTGCTGACAGAGTACCCCCAGATCGTTATGGGCGACTGCATACGTTGGGTGTCGTGACACCAGTTCTTCCAGGCGGCGCCGGGCCTCGCTGTTCTTGCCGGAGTTTGCCAGTTCCAGTGCCTGCCGGTAAAGTTGTTCGGGATTTTGCGGCGGCTCAAATATGGCTGATGTCTGAGCAGGGGCAACGCCGGGTTGTACTGCCGGCATGACTGCAGCTGCCATTTGAGGTTGTAATGTCGGGCTGGGGATCTGCGCCGGGGAAGGCGAGGCCGGCAATTGACCGCCCAGCTGCTGCAGGGCCTGGCGGGCCTGGCTGTTGACGGCATCCAGCTGCAGGGTACGGGTGAAATACTGGCGGGCCTGCTCGCGCCGGCCGATCCCGGTGCATATGGTGCCAAGGGCGTTCAACGTATCTATGTCAAAGGGATTGTCCTTGAGGATATCCAGATAGGTGTGGATGGCATCGTCCGCCCATTCCAGTTCAACAAAATAGAAGTCGGCCAGGTTTTTACGGAAAGTTATATTTGACGGTTCAAGTTTGTGGGCCTTTTCATAATGTGCCAGCGCTTTCATGCCATTGCCGGCCTGATAGTAAAGAACTGCCAGATCGTTATGCGCCTGGGCAAATTCGGGATATATCTTGAGGAAGTTTTGAATCTGGCGGATCGCTTCGTCCGCCTCAACCTCACGAATGTAGGTAACGATTCTCTCGTAGGTTGCCCGTCCTTCGACAACTATAAGACCTTGCAGCGCCAATTGATTCATATCATCTCCTTACCCGAAGGTTTTGCAGCGAATACGAGTTTATCTGCGAAAATTATTACAATAATAGCATCATATTTGCAATGAATCGATACACTAATAGCTAGATTAGGGGCGGCACAGAATGCAAAAGGGGATTCTCTGTGTGAATCCCCTGGTGTTTAGCCGAAAATCGAATGGAGTTGCTCAGAATGGTTTCACCGCATAGCCGTCAATCTGGTCACCGCCGGTATCCATCTGCCTTCCGTCGGCATCCTTGCCGGAAAACTTGAAAACCAGATGTGACGGGTCAATGGTAGCATCGCCGTTTTCATTCTGCTGTAGAGTAAAAGTGACGCTCGCCTGCTGGGTGGTCGGGTCGTAGGTAACAGAGTACGGCCTCTTGGGTATGCTGACCTCGCGGGAGGTAGCCGGCATGTAGCTGTTGTAGTAACCACCTTCGGTGTTATTGGCTCTGGATATCTCCCAATTGGCGGGGTTCATGATTGATGCTATGTCCATTTTGTTGCTGAACTGGATAGCAACTGTGACCTTTTTGCTGGCATTCGCATCCATCAAGGTTGGATCGAGCATCCAGAGTGGGGTTCGCGGCCCCAGAAGCTGGTTGAAACTTTTATTTTTGGCCGCATCCATATAGACCATTTTGGGCTTGTTGAGAATAGAACTCAAGCTGTTATAAAGATTGGTGTCTTTTGTATTAAGAATACTCAGTTGCTCTTGCGCATTGTCCTCATCACCAAGATTCGCATATGCTGAACCAAGCTCAAAATTGGCCGCTGGAAAATCTTTTTTCAGGGTAAGTGCTTTTTCAAGATTTTTAACGGCTTCTTCAGACCTGCCTGTCTTGTTGAAGAGCGCTCCCAGGGCGTAAAAGACGTTTCCATCTCGAGGGGATACCTTAGCCACCTTGTTGAACTGGACCTCGGCCTCGCCAAAACGCTCGGTCTGGGTATATAGAATGCCGAGGGTATAATCCGCCAGCGGATTGATCGGGTCCATCTTGGCTGCGGTCTTGAATTCCTTTTCAGCGTCAGCGTACTGTTTGGCCTGGAGATAGGCATTGCCGAGATTGTTGCGGGCGGTCACAGAGGTTCTGTCATTCTGCACGACTGTTTTGAACTCCTTGATGGCCTCAGCTGTTTTGCCCTGACTTTGATAGATCTTGCCTATGTAGGTGTGAGCGGTGGCGTTTTGAGGGTCAAAAGCAAGGGCCTTCTTGAATTCCTTGATGGCCTCGTCGTTCTTGTTTTCCTGAAGATAGCCGGCAGCTTTTTGGATGGCATACTGGGCCAGTTGCGCACGCTGCCCCTGTACATCCTGATACACCGATGCCAAGGCGTCGGCATTTGCTGCATACTTATCGAAATCGAAGGTTGCCATGATTCATCCCCCATGTTCTTGCTCTTTTATACCTAACCCTGATAAACAGGATAAGTGCGTTAACGAAGATATTTTCTGCCTGAAAAGCGCAGAAAACAACTTCTAACTTACTAATTATATCGGCAGAAAATAAAAAATGTGTAGTATGTTTATATCCGGCGACCTCAATTGTGCTCTAATCCGCAGAAATCATGGCCAGCAACCGCTTCAAGGATTCTTGGTCCGCCTGTCCGGCCGTTCGATCTCAAACTTCTCCAGGCGGTACTGCAGGGTCTTGTAACTCATCCCCAGTAGCGGCGCCGCCTTGCCGATCACCCACTCCGCCCGTTCCATCGCCTTGACGATCAGCCCCTTTTCAAACTCCTCGAAGGCGATCCCTTCCGGCGGCAGATCAAAGGGGATGTTTCCGCCAAGTGCCGACATGGCGCTGATCTCCACCGGCAGGTCATCCGGTTGAATGATATTGCTTTCCGCCATCAGCACCGACCGCTCGATAACCGATTCCAGTTGACGCACATTACCGGGCCAGACATAATTCATAAGCAATTTTAGTGCCGACTTGGAAATACCGTCCACAACAATGCCGGTGGCCTGACTGTATTTTTTTACGAAGAATTCCGCCAACGTTTTGACATCACTGCCCCGTTCACGCAGGGGCGGCAGGCTGATGCGTATCACGTTCAGACGGTAGAAAAGATCCTCGCGGAACGCGCCGCGCTTGATCTCCTGCTCCAATTCCTTGTTGGTGGCCGAAAGGATGCGCACATCCAGGGGAATGTTGACCTTGCCCCCTACCCGGCGAATCTCCTTCTCCTGAATGGCCCTCAGCAGCTTGGCCTGCATGGCCACATTCATCTCGCCGATCTCGTCCAGAAAGACCGTGCCGCCGTTGGCGGCCTCGAAGATGCCGAGTTCACGGGCATTGGCGCCGGTGAAACTCCCCTTTTCGTGACCGAACAGCTCGCTCTCGATCAGGGAGTCGGGGATGGCAGCGCAGTTGATCGCCATGAACGGTTTAGAACTTCGCTGGCTGCCGTCGTGGATGGCCCGGGCCACCAGTTCCTTACCGGTGCCGGACTCGCCCACGATCAGTACCGTGGAGGTCGTGGCGGCAATCTTGGTGACAACGCGGGATACCTCGCGCATCTTGGGATGCTCGCCCAGCATGTTGGGGATGGACTGGAAGGCCTCGACCCGCTTCTGCAACACCCGGTTTTCCCGCACCAGACCGATTCGCTCAAAGGCGCGCCGCAGGGTCAGGATAAGATCATCCCGCTCCAGCGGTTTTTCCAGGTAGTCAAAGGCTCCCTTCTTCATTGCCTCCACAGCGGAATCCACCGTGCCGTGGGCGGTCATCAGGATTACGCACTGCTGAGGGTCGTCTGTCAACACCTTCTCCAACAGGTCCAAGCCGCTCTGCCCCTGCATCTTCAGATCCGTCAGGATCAGGTCGAACTCCCGCTTGTCCAGCTGGTTCAGCGCCTCGCGCACGCCAGGGACATCAACGACATCATAACCTTCTTTTTTCAGGATGACGTTCAGTATATCGCGTTGCCCCTTCTCATCATCGACGATCAGGATGCTGCCGTATGTTTCAGGTATGGTCATGGTCCTGCCTTCTTATGAATTTGATGCTGATTCCGCCTGCAGCGGCAGCAGCACCGTAAAGGTTGTACCCTCGCCAGGTGTGCTTCGAACCAGGATTTCGCCGCCATGCTCCTTGATGATCCGCTCGGTGATGGCCAGGCCGAGCCCGATACCCACATCCTTGGTTGTAAAATAGGGTTGGAATATCTTGGCCAGGTCCTCTTCATGAATGCCACTGCCCTGGTCGGCAAAGGTCAGCAACACCTGGCCGGTATCCCTGTCAAGAGTCGCCCCCAGTGAGATCACACCACCATTGTTCATCGCATGGACAGCATTATTGAGAAAATTCAGGATGCAGTTGCGCAGCAGCTCCTGATCCACCCAGAGGGGCGGCAGATCCGGATCGATATGCTGTTCCACCCGGATATGCTGCTCCATTAGCCGGTCGCTAACCAGCGGCATGACCTTTGTCAAAATATCGACATAGGGGACATGAGCCCGACGCAGTTTGAGCGGTCGGCCATAGTTCATGAAGTTGATCACCATGTAATTGGCCCGGCGTACCTCTTCCTTGATCTTATCGGTCAATTCAACCATCTCTGCGCATTTATCCCCGCAGTTCGGCAGCATCTCGGCCTTGAGATGATCGATGGCCAGACTGATGTAGTTGAGCGGATTGCGGATTTCATGGGCGATACCCGAGGCCAGCTGACCGACACGGGAAAGATGTTCTGCTTCGTAGAGCCGTTTTTCCAGGACCTCCCGTTCACGCAGCTTCTCTACCATGTTGTTGAAGCCTGAGGCCAGTTCCCCGATCTCGTCACGGCTATCCACCGGAATGATAACCGACAGGTCTCCGGCTGATACGCGCTTGAAATCATCCACCAGTCGGTGAATCGGCTCGGTGTAGCGCCGGGCCAGAAAAATAGTAAAGGCAATCCCCACGGCAAAAACCATGCAGGTGGCAAACAAACGACGAATAAAGTTGGCGTGCTGAATATCGCGGATATTATCCAGCAGCATGTTGATCTGCACATACCCCAGCTGTTCGTCGCCAACAATAACAGGCACCACCACCTCATACGGCTTCTGGGAAAGGACCGTTGCCCCCGCCTGCTTACGCGGTGCGGCGTGAATACCCTTCTCCAGTTTTTTCAGCTCGCGCTTCTTGCCGATCTTTTCCGGATCGGAAGAATCAATAATTTCCCCTTCGATGTTGATGATATTGATTTCATTGATGCCGCGGTCGCGGGCCTTGTGAAGGTATTCGGCCAGGCGGGAGGTCTCTGCCTCGGAGGTGAGATCCTCGATACTCATCTGGACCGCCTTGGAGATCTCCTGAGAGCTGTCCTGAATCTCCTGCACCAGGTCGTTCTGCGCAAACTGATTAAGCGTGAAGAGGGTCAGCATGGCAAGGACCAGCAGGGAGAGCATTATGATAACGAGCTTGGTGTTGAGCTTCATTTAAAACCTTGCACAGCGGAAATAATGATGAATTATAACGCACCGGACCAGCGGAAACAAGCGCTATAACAGCCATAAATACAAGAGTACGATTGACATCCGGCTCGGCTCAATGATACATATTTCTGCTATGAAATTGAGACCATCATCATTACTCAACGGTATGATTCTGTGCGCGTTGCTGATACTTACCGGACTGCTCGGTGGCTGCACCAGCTACCTCCACCGTGATAACCTGCCATGCCCCCTGACCAGTGATGCCTGCGACACCAATGTCAAGGTTGTAACCGTGCCCCTGCCGGTGATCGCCTCCAGCCCCAATGAAGGCATCACCTACGGTGCCCTGGCCGCCTTTCTGATCCACAACAAAAAAGACGAAATCAACACCCTGCTGGCGCCTCAGGTAAACTATAATGACAACTTCGGTGTCACCATGTCCCTGTACGGCGCCTTTTATCCAAGACCTGACCAGAACATGGAGTTCAACCTTTCCCAATCCACCAAGGTCAACCACAACTACGAATTCAGGATCCGCGACACCTCTTTACTGGGCAAAAAACTTGAACTCAACGCCTTTGTATTCAAAACATCCGACGGTTCGTCCCGTTTTTTCGGTTTCCAGGCCAAGAGCCCGGTCCAGCATGAAACCAACTACGCCAATGACGAAATCGGCTTCAACCTTGCAGCAGGCTACCAGATCGGCAAGCATTTCCAGCTCGTTCTGGGCGACCGTTTCCGCGATGTGACCATACGGCGAGGCGCGGTGACCACACTGCCATACATCAAAGACCAATTCTCAGCACAAACCGTTCCGGGGATTGATGGCTTCACTGCCCATGCCCCGCGTCTGGCTCTCGTCTACAGCACCCTGGACAACAAGGACACACCAACCTTCGGAGGCTACGCTAGGATTTCGCTGGAGACCAGCTTCAAAGACCTCGGAGGCGCTGCCGACTACCGCCACTATGAGGTCGAGATGAAAGGCTTCATACCGCTCGACAAGGCCCGTTACATCAGCGTATTTCGCTTCATGTATAATCAGACACTGGGGGATGACGTCCCTTTCCTGGAGCAGAGTGTTCTGGGGGGAGAGACCACCCTGCGCGGCTACGGACGTAACCGGTTCATAGACAACAGTTTCTTTCTCTGTAACCTGGAGGAACGGATCCGGCTTTTCCGCTGGGAGGTTTTTAACGTCACCGCAGATTGGGAGGTGGCACCTTTTATTGACTTCGGGGCAGTGATGGAATCACTCGACAAGGCCCAATTCAGCAACTTTGAATTCAACCCCGGCATCGGTTTCCGGGCCTTGGTACGTCCCAATATTGTCGGTCGCGTCGATCTGGGCATCGGGAGCGATGGCCCAGCCGTATTTGTCGGACTGGGGTATCCGTTTTAAACCCTGTTCAAGGTTCAACGTTTACAACCTTGAGCCTTGAACGCGGCTTTAGCCGCTCAACTCCTCCTCCAACCTCTGCATACGATACATCCTGGCATACAAACCATCCTGCTCCAACAGTTCTGCAGGACGCCCTTCTTCGGCAATGCAGCCGCCCTGAAGAACCAATACCCGATCACAGTCCCTGAATGCCGACAAACGGTGTGAGACAATCAGCACCGTGCGATCACCGCAGAAGCGGCCCAGCTCGCCGAGAATCTCTTCCTCCCGGCCGGCATCCACAGCCGAGAGCGGGTCATCCAGCAGCAGGATGCGCGGCTTAACCGACAGCGCCCGGGCAATGGAAAGCCGTTGTTTCTGCCCTCCTGACAGGGCCACCCCTTTTTCACCCACCATTGTGTCCAGCCCCTCGCGGAACTTATCCACATCAGCCGTCAGGCTCGCCTGACGGGCCAATTCATCCACATTGCCGCTGTCACCGTCAGCGGCGCCATAGGCAATATTCTCGCGGATGCTTCGGGAAAAGAGGAACGCCTCCTGCGGCACGTAGCCTATGAGGGCACGCAGGCTATCCAGGGTGACATGGTTGATGTCGCGGCCGTCAATAAAGATCCGGCCATCGTCTACCGGCAACAGGCGCGGCAACAGCTTGAGCAGGGTCGATTTGCCGCTGCCCACCTCACCGGTGATGCCTATCCTCTCCCCGGCAGCGATGTAATATGATATCCGGTTAAGAACCTGTACCTCGCCATAACCGATCGACAACTCTCTCAACTCGATACCCGCCTGCACATCCGTGAGCGGCTTTGCATCTCCAGCCTCGCTGACAGCCGGTTCAGCGACAAGTATCGCTGCCAGTCGCGACATGGAGGCGGCTCCACGCTGCGCCAGGGTCAGAATCCAGCCCATCACCGCCGTGGGCCAGACCAGCATGGCCAGATATCCGCTGAAGGCGACAAAATCACCGAGGGTAATGGCGCCCGAGATCACCAGACGTCCCCCCACAAAAAGAACGATCAGCGTACCAGCGCCGGTAGCGGCCGCCATAACCGGTATCAGCAGGCCGCGCAGGCGCGCCAGGCGCAGATTGTGCCCCAGATACGTAGCGGAGACCTTGCCGAACAGACCTTGAAAATGTTCCTCTCGACAGTAGGATTTTATCAGCCGCACCGTTGATATGGATTCCTCCGTCAGACTGGTCAAGCGGGCCAGCTCTTCCTGAGCCGCCAGGGAGCGCTGAAACAGGCGATGACTGACCTTCTTCACCACAAGGATCATCAACGGAAACGGGATGATGGCGCACAAGGTCAGCCAGGGATGGATGCGCGACATCAACGTTACTGCGGCAACGTAAAGGATCAGTGTGTTCATGGCGCTCATAGCGCCAAAACCGGTCAACATGCGGACATTGGTAAGATCGTTGGAAAAACGGGACAGGATGTCGCCGGTACGGCTGGTGGAGAAGAAAAGCTGATCCAGGATCAGCAGGCGCCGGAAGAGATCCTCGCGGATGCGAAACTCGATGATGCGGGCAGCGTTCAGGATCAGGGTGCGGGAAAAGATGCGGGTGATACAATGCCCAACAGCCAGACCGACAATGACCAGGGCACAGGTAGCCGGCGAAAAGCGGGCGGCTTGGGGATGTTGAAGTCCATCCACCGCCAGCTTCATGAACCAGGGGATCAGCAGGGCAAAGCCATTGGTGACCAGCAGAAAGCCGGCCCCGGCGGCATAGCGCCAGCGGAGCGACCGAAGATATGCGGTGAGTCGGTAGAGTTCTTTAATAGCAGTAAGCTCCTGGCAAAAACAAAAATAGATATCGCCGCATCGTGAATGGTCACATTTTTATCCCATCTCTTTCAGATAATCAATGAAGAAGGAAAAGAACATATCTTGACTAGAAAGCCTGACATGTAAGAATATGTAAAATTCCATAGGAGCCAAACCATGTATTCGATTTTGATTGTTGAAGACGACTTCTCATACTGCAGAATGATGGAGATGACCCTCAGATCGGAAGGTTTTGATGCCCGTATCGCCTGTAACGGGCAATCAGGGATTGCCAAGGTTCGTGAAGAACGTCCGGATTTGATCCTGTGCGATATTATAATGCCGGAAATGGACGGCCTCATGATGTTGGAGGCTCTGAAGAATGAGAGTGCTTACGAAGATATTCCATTCATTTTTGTTACTGGCATGGGTGACCGCGCCGATTTGCGCCGGGGAATGTCAGCCGGAGCAGATGACTATCTGGCCAAGCCATTTTCTGCTGAGGAACTGATTGCCGCCGTTACCGGCCGCCTGCATCGAATCGAGACCATTCGACTCCATGGCGGTGTCTCGTCTTTTCAAAAGGAGCTTGCCATTCTCCGAGAGCAGATTACCGAACGGGAACTGGAAGTCCTTAGAATGGTAGGGCATGGCGCCACATCAAAGCAGATTGCGGACCGCTTTGGAATCTCATTCAAGACAGTGGAAGTACACCGGTTACACCTGATGAAGAAACTTGATGCCTCCAACGCCGCGAATCTTGCGCGCTGGGCGTTTATTGCCGAACAGATAAAGTAGCATGTAGTTCCCCATTGTAATCAGAATGTCAATAATCGTGGCGCGGGCATCTTGCTTCTGCTTCAAGCGGGGTTAAACCCCCGTTAGAATTGGCAGGCTGAAAGCCTACCCTCCGGTCCCACATAATCCCCAATATCCCCACCCTACAATTAATAAAAATCCGATGTAAGTATTTCTTCTTATAGACAATGAATAATTTCGTTTTATATTTTTATAAATAGCGGATTTTTCTAAATTTTGCGGTATCCGGGATGGAGGATAGGTATGTGAACAAATCTTTTCGGCTCCTTGTCTTTACTCTTGATTCCCAGCGTTACGCTCTCCGATTTGATGTGGTTGAACGTGTTGTGCGCGCGGTTGCGGTCACTCCTGTTCCTGAAGCACCGGAAAACGTGCTTGGGATAATCAATGTGCAGGGGCGGATTGTCCCGGTCATTAACATGCGCCTCTGCTTCCACCATCAGGAAAAGGAAATCTGCACGAGCGACCAGTTCATCATTATAACCACTGCATTACGGACTTTTGCGCTTGCGGCGGACTCGGTCCTCGGGGTTGTCCAATGCCCGACCGAAAGGGTTGTGCCCTCCAGGGAGATCCTTCCGCACCTGGAGCGTGTCGAAGGGGTAATGATCCTCCCGGACGGGATGATCCTTATTTCCGATATTGACAGAATCCTTTCCATAGATGAAGTGACAGCCCTCGACGGCCGGTTGGAGAATCTCGGCGCAGAGGTTGGGGAAGAATGGCAGGAGCCTGGAAATGAATTGTAGCCAAACCCGGATACCCGATCCACCGAGTGGGTTGTCGGATGTCATGCTGGTACGTCTCAGCAGTCATGTTGCTACCCTGATGGGCCTTCATTTCCCCCGGGCCAAATGGCAAGCTCTGGAAAAAGCCTTCTGTTCGGCAGCCAGGGAACTCGGCTTTCAGAACCCGGAGGAATGCGCTGACTGGTTCATCACCACACCCCTTTCCAGGGAGCTGGTTGAAACCATGGCAGGCTACCTGACCATAGGTGAAACCTACTTCCTCCGGGAATTCCGCAGTCTCGAGATTTTAACGGAAGATATCATCCCCGGGATTATCCGCGAACGCCGGGGGACCGAACAACGTCTGCGGATCTGGAGTGCGGGCTGTTCAACCGGTGAAGAATCCTATTCCATTGCCATTCTGCTCCACAGGATGCGTGATGCCCTGCGTGACTGGGACATTTCGATCCTGGCCACCGACATAAACCCCCTGGCGATTCGCAAGGCATCAGGAGGGGTCTACACGGAATGGTCATTTCGCAATACCCCATCCTGGCTCAAGGAAAACTATTTCAAAAAAAGCGGGACCGGCAGCTGGACGTTGATCTCCCCGATAAAAAAAATGGTGGACTTCTCCTATCTCAACCTGGTTGATGACCAATATCCCTCGCTCCCCGGCAACACCAATGCCATGGACATAATCTTCTGCCGCAACGTGCTCATGTACTTAACACCTGACCGGGCAAGGAATGTCGTCCAGCGCTTCCATCGCTCACTGGTGGATGGGGGCTGGCTTATTGTCAGCCCCTGCGAGACATCACAGGTCCTTTATCCGCAGTTTAATGCTGTTAGTTTCAGGGATGCGGTGCTTTATAGGAAACAAGGAATCGGGGAAGCGGTAAAAAGCAGAAGCGGAGAAGCGGAGAAGCGGGGAAGCGGAGAAGTGAAGCAGATGGAAGAAGTTTCTCCCATTCTCCCATTCTCCCATTCTCCGTTTCAGGATGTCTCCCCCCTTCACCCATTCCCCGTTTCTCCGTTTCAGGATGTCCCCCCATCTCCGTTTCAAGCCGTCTCCCCGGTTCCCCCCGTCTCCGTTTCTCCGATTCAAGGCAGCTCACCGTCCCCTTACGAAGAAGCTCTGGCGCTTTACGAGCAAGGTCTCTACTCGGAAGCGGAGCAAAAGATAGCCGCGCTCTTGCCGCCCAATCAGGAAAATGTCAACGCAACTGCCCTGTTGTGCCGCATTCGCGCCAACCAGGGAAGGCTGGCAGAGGCAAGGCTGTTGCTCGAACAGGCCATAGCTACTGACAAGCTAAATCCGGGACTGCACAATCTCCTGGCCATGATTCTCCAGGAACAGGGCGAAGACCACGCGGCGGTTGCCGCCCTGAAGAGGGCGCTCTATCTCGATCAGGATCTGGTGCTGGCGCACTTTGCCCTGGCCAATATCGAGCTGCGAAAGGGAAAGATCAAGGAGTCTCGAAGGCATTTCGACAATGCGCTTTCACTGCTCGACAGATATCGTCCGGACGAGGTTGTCCCGGAATCCGACGGGATGTTGGCGTGGAGACTCAAGGAGATCATCAGGGGCACAACTGCAAGGATGTAAGGGACCTTAGTAGTACTGAGTTCCCGCTAATTCCCTTCTCCCTGAGGGAGAAGGTGGCCGAAGGCCGGATGAGGGGGCAACAGTGCCATATAAATCAACTCTGCCCCCTCTCCCTGGCCCTCTCCCTCAGGGAGAGGGGATTGTGTAGCTGCCATAGCAGGAGATTGGTTTTTCTCAGGTACAAGGAGATGAAGGATGAGCGAGGTCGATGAACAGCAACGCATTCTCAGGGCAAGGGCGGAGATCCTGGCACGAGTGTCTGAGGAAAGCGCCCCGGAAGGAGAGCGGCTTGAGATTGTCGAGTTTCTCCTGGCCAGCGAACACTACGCCATCGAATCGGCTTACATCGGCGAGGTTTATCCCCTGAAGGATCTCACTCCGCTCCCCTGCACTCCTGCCTTCGTACTGGGGGTTATCAACCTGCGCGGCAAGATCCTCTCGGTCATCGACCTGCACAGGTTTTTCGACCTGCCGGAGAAGGGACTTTCCGATCTCAACAAGGTCATAATACTGCGCAACGACTACATGGAGTTCGGCATTCTGGCGGATGCCATCATTACCGCACGATGGATATCACGCGCCGCATTGCTGTCGTCGCTCCCCACCCTGACCGATGTTCGGGCCGATTATCTGAAGGGAGTTACGGAGGATCGTCTGGTGGTGCTGGATGGGGGCAAGATCCTCTCCGATCGGGGTGTCGTGGTGCATGAAGAGGTTTGAAAGACAGAATCGGGGAGCGGGAGAAACGGAGAAACAGGAAAAAGCGGAATCGGAGAAGTTTCCCCCACTCACCGTTTCCCCGATTCCCCGATTCCCATGAAAGGAGAGCACACCATGCTGCAAGATCTGAGAATAGGCCGCAGATTGTTATTCGGTTTTGGAATAGTAGTTATGTTACTGGTTGTCACAGAGGTGCTGACTATTCAGAAGATCAACTCCATTCACTCACTTCAGCAAGCATTCTACGACCATCCGTACACGGTCGCAGATACTTTGGGGAGTGCGCATACGAGCATCGTGAGAATCGACCGCGACATGAATGATGCCCTTCTGGCCAGTACTGCACAGGATATGGAGAGTTCCATCAGCCAGATTGATGATGAGGAAAAGAATGCCATTGAAAAGTTGAATCTTGTGAAGGATCGTTTTCTGGGTGACAAGCAGATAGTGGACGAAATAATTACGTATATGGATACATGGAGAAAAGATCGGGCAAGAGCAATTGCGTTTCTTCGGAACAACCAAAAGGAACAAGCCCTTGCCTATGCCAATAAAAAGTCAGACGAAAACCTGGCCAAAATAAACAAAAAGATTGATGAGGTTATCAAATTCGCCCACAACAAGGCCATCATAATAACCAATAATTCAAATGAGATAACGGGTCAGACCATTCGTAACGCCTTCATTGTACTCGTGGTTGCCTTACTATTCGCGGTCGCAGTTACATTGGTCATCACGCGCAGCATTACCAAGCCGCTTGGTGATTTGGTTGCGATTGCGGACAGGCTTGCGGTCGGCGACATTAGTTCCGAGATAGGGGCCGCTTCTAAAGATGAGATAGGGGCGTTGTCACGTTCGATGGTGTTGCTGCAGCATCAGCTCCGCAGCATGTCGGAAAATGCGCAACAGATCGCGGACGGAAACCTCACGGTTGCCATAACCTCCTTATCGGAGAAGGATGTCATGGGAAATGCCCTGGCCGCCATGGGAAACAACCTAAGAGAGATGACCAGGGAGATCATAGATGGAATCAATGTACTCGCCTCTTCCTCCAGCGAGATCATGGCCTCCACTAACCAGGTAGCTAGCGGAGCCACAGAGACTGCGGCGGCGGTAAGTGAGACCAGCAGCACGATGGCAGAGGTCAAGCAGACCGCTCTGGTGTCGAGCCAAAAGGCTCGCAACGTTGCGGATACCGCTCAGAAAACAGTCCAGGTGGCCCAGGCGGGGAGGCGGTCGGTTGATGCATCCATTGCCGGCATGGGAAGGATTCAAGTGCAAGTGGCAGCCATTGCCGATAGCATCGTGCGTCTCTCCGAGCAGAGTCAGACCATCGGCGAAATCGTCGCCACGGTTAACGACCTGGCCGAGCAGTCCAACCTGCTGGCTGTCAACGCCGCCATTGAAGCGGCCAAGGCCGGAGAACAGGGGAAAGGGTTTGCCGTGGTGGCCC
>JBGSQD010000081.1:0-14840 GCA_041738275.1 Geobacterales bacterium | reverse complement strand
TGCCGCCATGAGGAACCCGGATGTGGCAGTTGACGCATGGTACCTTATGAGCATTCGATCTTGTATGTGCTTTTCCCCCTGCATCCCAAGTATGACAGTTAAAACAGAAATTGGCAGCCGGAGGGTCAGTAGTGAAATTTGCACCTGTTCCAAACACAAAACCAGTAGTTGCATCACTACCATTGGCCCCCACAGAGGTATACGGCCAGTTTTGGTATTTGCCGGTCAACAGCCATTTGACGGTTGAGCCGTGGGGACCCTGGGCCGTGGCCGAGGTGCTGGTGTCTCTGCCATGACAGTCGGAACAGGACATCAAATCGCCAGGCGCCCAACCTCCGGTCAATGCAGCCGCTGGCAGTCGCCGAGGGACGGTAGCCGGCAAAGGCTGAACCACTGGATGGTAGGAGGCGTTGTTCGGATTGAATTCCAGGCCGATATTGGTCCAGCGCTTAGCACCAAGTGCAGCAGACGTCACGTTCCAGTAACGCAGTGAATTTGTGGTTGCATTGGTTACAGCATGACACTTGAAACAGATCTGGTACTCGTAGGTTGCTTCTTCAACCATGCTGTAAGTACCAGTAGTCCATGCTCCCGAATAGCTGGCACTGGCACCCGGGACACCACGCTGGGAATTTGACACTTTGTTGGTGTCTTTTATGATCCGGTAAACACTGCCTGCAGCCCAGATACTAGAATACGCGGTTGTGGTGAGGGTGGTGGCAGTATTGCTAATGATTGTTGCTACTGAAGTAGAAACATTCAGGGTAACCGGTATTAAACTCACAAATGCACCGACCCACTGGTTAGGAATCCAGTTTTTGTTACTGTTGACCAGGATGGTAGTGCTGCCGGTTTCGGTGGTGGTGCCATAGTCGCCATGTAATCCGTTGCGGGTGGCATGCGGGTTGTGGCAGTCCACGCACTCGATATGCTTGTTCTGGGCAATGTAGGCCAGGGTTTCGTTCTTGGTTGAGGGCAGATGTATTCCAAAATAGTGCTGGGTTGCATGACCGTAACCAGCCACCGCTGGGGCAGCGTAGTCCCAGATGACGTTACCAGGCAGTGTCAGGTCGCTGGGGGCATGGCTGCCGAAGTAGAATGAGGCGGTATAGGTGTTAGCATATGAGGAGGTTGTATCCAGTTCAAGATCGACGACAATTTTTTCTCCTGCATTAAGGGTGGTGGCCGGCACGCTCACCGCAATCTGGCGTACGGCGCCAGGGGCGGCAGTTGTGGCTAGCTCGGTGGCGTAGGTCCCCTTGCCAATGATCGTAGCACCCATGGTATCGGCGGGATCGTTCCATTTGTAGACCATATATCTGATCTTGGCGTTCTGGGCCGTAGAGGATTCGCGGCAGTAGACGTTGATCATCCAGTTGCCGGCAGGTACAGTGGTCGTGCTGTAGACCTTGGGCGAGGTGAAGGTGACCATTCGCCAGTAGTTGGTGCCGGTCGTGTTGGTTGCCTGACTCTTGGTCTCGTAGGCGGTAGTTGTTTCCCAAGGCGACATGGCGCGGCCGATCCAGGTGCCGCCGGCAAAGGTATCCCCGGTGTTATGCTGATTCGGCATTGCCTCGGCCGGACTTTCGGCGGCAGTCGGTTTGAAGTACAGCTTGTTGGTGGTGCTGGTTGCGCTTGCAGCCCTGAAGTCGAGATTAGCGTCAAAGATATCCTGGGAAGCCAGGCTCATGGGGGCCACGCCGTAGAAATCCTTGTTTGCCACTGCTTTGGGCGGGCCGCCTCCCGGATCGGCATCAGTGATAAGGCTGTGACAACGGTAACAGATCTGTTCCTCAGCGGTTTCTCCGCCGGCCGCATCGAGCGTTCCCTGGAGTCTGCGGACGCCGCTGTTGTGGTTGCCGAACTGGTAAGTGGAGGTGGCGTTCATAAATACGGATGTCTCATTGAGCAGGGCATTGTGGCATTTGGAACAGTTGCCGTAGACTACGCTGCCATCACTCATGAACTTGGCCGTCACATCGTATTGGTGCCCTGAACCTGAGTACTGCGCCTGGGTAACAACTGGTGTTACGTTTGCCGGATAATCATTCTTGCGCCGGGTGGTATCTTTGGCTTTGGCTGTGTTGTGGCAACTGATGCAGATACCGCCGCTGCAGGACTTGATATAATCCTTGTTGCTGTAACCGCTGGAAGCGGTCGGCGCTACGGTAATATCGGTCCGCAGATTCCCGGCCCGTCCCAGGGTGTTGGAACTGTTCAGGTCATTGCTGAAGATGTTGTGATCAACATGGCACATGGTACAGCGGCGAGCATAAACATTTATCCCGTTAGTGGCACTGCTGTATGGGGCCAGCAGGGGATAACCTGCCGAATAGTTCCGCATGGCGTGGTGGAAAGTTGATGTGCTCTGCATGTCGATGTTGTGACAGTCGATGCAGATCCCGCTGCTGTTCCATTTTACCGTGCTGGTGCTGCGTGTCTTGGGAGTAGGCGGCACCGTGGTGATATCCAGACCGATCGGGTGACAGGATACGTTGGAACAGCTGCTGCCCGAGGCGTTGTAGTTGTAGGTGAGGGTTACTTTGGTAGAGTTCATGGTATTGTCGCCATCGCGGAAGGCTGTAGAGAATCCAGTGTAGACAGAGGCAACGTTGTAGGCCTTGTTGACATGATTTGCCGTATTGGCAATGGCGGTGTTGTTCTGGGTGGTGGCGGCATGACAGTTGAAGCACTGCATATAGACACCACTGAGGGAGCCGGTTCTAATGTGAAGAGCATGGGCGTTCCCCTTGGGGGAGCCTGTAGCATACAGAGGTGTGGCCTTGCGGAAATCCGCGCCGTAAGTGGCATTACCGTGGCAGGAGTTACAGGCCAACGGCCCGGCAGTGCCCCAGTTGACCGTTGTGTTGGCGGGTACGGTACCGGTGGCAACCGAGGTGCCGTTAGAGTGACAGTAGGTGCTTGCGCAGTTGGTCATCGCCGCACCGGGGAGTTTGGAATTGAGGGGTGATCCGCCATATGTGGCGTTGGTGTTGACCCAGGTGTTGAAATCGACATCGACTTTGCGGTTGACGTGGCTTGCCTGAGTGCTGATGGTACGGCTGTTCGATACCGTTGCGGCATGGCAGTAATCGCAGGTGAATCCAAGGTATGTCTGGACATGCTTGAGGTGGCTGGCGCTTCCCACAGTCCCCATCTTGTAGGCAGCTGTGTTGTCGTTGCCGTGGCAGCTTGAACAGGTGGCGTTGAGGTTGCTGGTCCAGTTGGGTACGATGTTAGGTGCTGCTGCGGACGGAGTGATCGAAGTACCTTTGCTGTGACAATAGATGTTGGTGCAGGTACCGGTTGCTGTACCGGGAAGCTTCGTCATCGGCGAGGAAGAACCGTTGTAGGTGCCGCTTACCGCGGTGGTGCTGTTGTTGAATTCTATGTTCACCAGACGGTTCACGTGGCTGGCGTAGCCGGAGATTGACCGGTTGGCAGATACTGTGGTCTCGTGGCACTTGACGCAGCCGTAGCCGTAGGTCTGAATATGCTTGGTGTGAGCGGCGCTGCCAACTGTACCCATCTTGCTTGTGGCGCTGTTATCTCCACCGTGGCAACCGGTACAGGTAGCATCCAGGCTGCCACCCCAGGTGGCGGGCAGATTAGGTGCGGATGGTGATGTGATCGATGTCCCTTTGCTGTGACAATAGGTGTTGGTGCAGGAACCGTAGGCGCTGCCAGGGGCCTTGGACATGGGAGAAGCAAGGCCATTGTAGGTGCCGTTCACCGCGGTGGTGCTGTTGTTGAAGGCCACGTTTATCTGTTTGTTGACGTGCTTCGTCTTGTCGGAGATATTGGAACCGTCAATAGTAGTGGCGGCGTGACACTTGCGGCAACTGTAATTGTAGGCAGAGCCGCTGATATGAGCGGCATGCTCACCAGTGGCAATGGCCGCGCCGCTGGCGGCGGTATAGTTGTGACACGATTTGCAGCGGGTGTTGGTGGCCGAGTTGGCGACCGTTGCCCAGGTAACAGCCCTGTTTCCGGCACCGCCGGTGCCGTTGGAGTGGCAGTATGTGGCGGTACAGACCGTGTTGCCGTTGGACCAGTCAAATCCGTTGTCCGTGGTACCCGCCGTGCCGGTATAGGTGTAGGTTGGTCTCTTTCCGGGCGAGGTATAGCCGAAAAATACCTGGGCATGGTACGCGCCGCTGGCGTAGCCGTTAACGTGGGCGGTCTGGGTCGGGTTGTGGCAGGAAGCGCAGCCGAAGCGGTAGGTGCTTGTGTTCCCGCTCAGGTTGCCGACAGAGTAGTTGGTATATTTGGACGGTAACGAGGTCTCTTCCACATGCAGTGTGTGGGCACTGATCCCGGTGCCCCAGTTGTTGACACCGCCACCGCCGGAGGTGCCGTCATTGGCACTGTGGCAGGAGTTGCAGTATGTAGTTCCACCCCAGGCCAGCGAGGCTCCAGCTCCATGACAGTAGGTGTTGGAGCATTTTTTCAGGGCATTATCGTAAGTTCCACTGGGACTCAGACCGGACAGATTGAAGTAGACGTCGTGGTTTGTGCCGTCAACATGTTTGCTCTGGATGGTGTTTCTGATGGTCGTATTGTCTTTAGTCGTCTTTTCGTGGCATTCCAAACAGGAGATAGCACTGCTGGATACATGTTTGGAATGGCTATTGGCCGTGTCGGAACCGGCTGCTCCAGCATTGGCGTAGTCGGGCGTGCCGTTACTGGTGGAGCGGCCGTGGCAGGAGTTGCAGGCTACTGTTCCTGTCCAGACTTGACGCGCATAAACCTTGCCGCCGTATATCGCCGGCAGGTCTCCGGCAGCTACGCTGGTGTTGCCGGTGGAGTGGCAATAAAGGTTACGGCAGGTGGTGATAGCGGAGGAGTAAGTGCCGAAGGCGTTACTGGCGTCAAATTTTACGTTTCTAAGCTTGTCGACATGGCTGGTCAGGTTGGTGAAGGACGGGGCAGTTGTTGAGTTTGCAGTTACCTGAACCTTGCCGCTGTGACATTCAGCACAGGCATAGCGGTACTGGTTGCCGGCACCCATATGTTTCACATGCGGAGTGGATGCCGGTGGGGCAACTGCAGTCACGCCATGACAGGTGCCACAGGCTCCGGTAGCAGGAGAGCCCCACGTAGGATTTGTGTAGGTGGTGGGAGTTGCCTTGCCGTCAGAATGGCAATAGTTGCTGGAGCAGGCACCATAGCCATCACCCGGCTCCAGTGTGCCACTGTAGACGCCACCGAACTGGGTTACAAAGCTGACATCAACCTTGTGATTTACGTGCAAGGTGGACAACTTGCCACTCCCCAAGTGGCACTGGGTGCAACTGGGACTGGCAAAACCGGCACCCCAGTGACAACTGCCACACATATTTACGGAACGAGCTCCAGCAAAATCAAAAAGAAGATGTTTCGTGTGACTGCCGGAAGCGATTAGATCAGCGGTATGGACACCAGCTTTGTGACAGGAAGGACATTTTCCGGTAGCTGGGACTCCCCATTTAGGGGATGAGTAGGCAGGTGAGCCGCCCCCCCCCGCGCCCTGTGCGTTTGAGTGGCAATAAACGTTATCGCAGTTCGCATACGCAGTACCGGGACTGGGATTCTTCTGCATCGGTGTCAGGCGACCGCTGTATTTTCCAAGGACAGCGGTAGTTGTACTGCTAAAGGCAATATCAACTTTTTTATTAACATGGTTTGTGGTTGATGAAATAGCCATCCCGGATGTTACCGTTACATCATGGCATTTGTAACATGCCACCGGCACGCCGTAAGTAGTTGCCACATGTTTGACGTGGCTGCCAGTATTGGGGGTTGTCTCATGACAGCCACCGCACCCAAGTGACCCGTTGTCCCAGGTAGCGACTTGGATTGGAGCATTGAATGGTGCGATGCTTTTGTTACCTCGGCTGTGGCAGTAGGTGGCGGTACAGCTGCCAAAGTTATTATCCTGACTGGGGAGATAATCGTTTCGCAGGCCGGAATAGGCACCGCTGCCGCTATTGGGAGCGGCGGCGAAGCTTATGTTGAGAGGGCGATTGCCGGCGCTGGTGGCATGCTGAAAAGTTGTATTGTTGGGATGGCATTTTTGGCAGTTTGATGCACCTGAATAATACTGGTCATGCTTGGCGTGACTTCCCGCAGCACCGCTGGAAGCGCCGTTGGGCGGTGCACCATGGCACTTGTTACAGTCGGTTGGTGCTGAAAAGTTGGTCGTGCCCCACGCAGGAGTGATATTTTCAAAATGGCAATTGACGTTTGAGCAGTTACCCAGAGTACTGGGAGGTACTGTGGTTTGGTTAAAGAAAGTTCCACGGCTGTAGGTAGCCAATGCATGCCCAATGGAATAGTTGTTGAGTGCCGGGGTTAGTACTATGACCGAATTGACCCCTGATCCGGCAGGAACTGCGCTGTGACTGGCTTTGTACGAGCTAACAGCTGCTCCGTGACAGGGCACGCACGAATCAACGGAATTGCTGGAATGACCCTGATGATTTCCCTTGAAGGCCCCGCTTGACGGCTCACGATCCCCGGCTGCGGAATCCAGCGGCGGCATGGTATGGCAGGCGTTACAGGCCAATGCCGCATAAGCCGGGGATGAAATAGTCATATTTAGTGTCAGCAATACCAGCAAAATCGATGTCCGGCAGGACGCCTTTATATTAATATTGTCATTCCCGATCATTGCCAACTCCTTAACACTCGCACAATAAAGATGAAGTATTTTCTAATTATACGTTACAAACACCATCATCAAAACCTCTAAAACAGTCAAATCACGTATAGCGCACCCGTTCATACACAGCACATGATAAAATCAAAACAGCTTTAACCAGACATAACACCCTGAAATTACAAATAGTCACACCAGCAGAATTCGCACCACAATACGGGCCACCATCTTGTTATATTGCATGTATTTAATAAAGCATTTTTAATGCCATATATTACAGATATCTGCTTTTGTCAAAATATATGGCCCATGAAAAACATCTGGCATTTTATGATCATGGGACATAAACGTCTCCAGTAGATCAGGCCAAAATGACACAAACGGTTTCACCACAAGGCAATAGGCAAGTAAGTAACACTATCGCCTGATCCATTGATGTTCAGTACAGCTGTTTGTAAGGGGGTATATCAGGAATGAATGATGAGCTTTGGAGGGGGATCCGGAGGATCGGCTTGACGTTCTTTCATACACTGCTGGAGTTGAATTGTCATCCGCTGTTCCGTATAAACAGGATCAACAACAACAGTATTGCAAGTGCATAGTGGAGATTCAACGCTGCCAAAGATGGCATTGAGTTTGTTGCGTTCGCAAGGACAATGGCTTTTTATGGAGACGATTTTCTTCTGACCTTTTTTCTGCATACTTTTTTGGGGCTTACAACAGGACGGCTCGTTTTGTGATTTTTCTTCCTCCTGGAGTTTGTATTTATTCTGCCAACAACAACAGGTACGGGTAGAGCTTCGTTCAAGCGAACAACCGCAAGTACGGCAATCCCCGGTGCATTCTCCTGTGACCTTCGCTGCTACCGCAGGAGACCACATGGCCAGTGGCGCCAATGGGCTCAGCAGGATCATGATAAAGATCACTGTAAGCAAACTGGCGATTATGCGACGGAACGATCTTTTCATAAGAATATAATCAACAATTTATACCAGGGGCGGATATTGGGAAAAATGCACAACAATCTGATATCGTTCCATACCTGTACTATTTCAGGGATATTGCAGGATAACATCAATGGTCCCATAATATATAAATAAATTGTATAGTTCAATAACAATCAGGCCATGATAACACACTAATATTCAGTCTATTTCTTTGCGCTTCAATGAAACACCCTACCCCACACCCAAAGATAGCCGGATCCGAAACATACCAATAGCACGACATGTTTGACGATCAGCATCCTTCGGCGCACCCGTTCCGCATCCTGGCCGTACCAGTTTTCCACATAGGTGAAAGTTCGTCCGGCACCGGTGGCCATGATTATCACCATGGCCAGAACGCTGGCCCAGAAGAACTGACGTTCGATTCCGTTCAGCACCGTTGTCAGGACAGCATCATGCAGGTGAGCCCTATGCAACAGGGCAATAGTTGTAATCGCCGCAAGCCAGATTCCGGCGGCAAAGTCATGAATAAAACCATTCAGGACAACCAACAGCTTGATCATCGTGAATTTTCCTTCCGTAGTTTGTTATGTCAGCACACATTAAAACAATGCAAATAACCGATTTCGACCCGGTCCGGGTTACCCTAGCCAAGTTTCAGTTCATCCAGAGATAAACGATAACCTGGTAGAAACTTTTCCATGAAGTAGCGCACCTCAGGCAGCGGGCTCGCGGCAAGATGTTCCTGATGCTCCAGTCCTGCCCGACGGAACTCAAGGTTGCCGGATTTTTCCTCTTCGATACATTTGGCCAGAGCAGCAATCTTATCAGCCGCCTTGACCAGCGCCACATACTCAACCTCATCCTCAAAGAAGAACAGCGGCTCGTACCCTTGTGCCAATTCAGGCGGAAGCATGGCTAGAAGCTTGCGGCGCGCCCGGTCCTCCAGCTGGTGGAACGAACGTTTGAAGTTGGGGTTGAATTGTTTTACCGGAGTTGGCATATCCCCGGTGAAAATCTCGCTGGCGTCGTGAAAGATGCCGTACAGGGCAGCCCGACCCGAGTCAAGGTTTCCGTTGAAATAGGTATTACGGATCATTACCAGGGCATGGGCTATGACTGCTACGTCCAGGCTGTGTTCCTGAATATTCTCCGGTACGGTATTGCGCATCAGCCCCCAACGGCTGATGTATTTCATCCGCGAAAGGAAGGCAAAAAAATCAAACTGATCTTCTGCTTTGTCACACTTCTTCATGTTCACACCCTTTCATACGGCTCAAACAATCGCTTGTATTCATCCAGCGCAAAACGGTCCGTCATGCCGGCGATATAGTCACACGCCACCCGCTGCAACCCGAACACCTCAATGCGCGACTGGTACTTGGGGGGAAGCAGATTCGGGTAGCGCAGATAGGTCTCAAAAAGTCTGGTAATAAACAGTTCAGCTTTGACCCGCATCTTCTCCACCTTGTAGTGACGATACAGGTGGTCAAAAAGGAATCTCTTCAACTCCAGGTTTTGCTGTGTGACTCCATCACTAAAATGGACAACTGGTCGATTAACCCGACGCAAATCATCCAGAGTTGCGATTCCTGAACAGTTCAGGTTTTCCTTGATCGTGGCACAAAGATCGCTGATCAGCAGGCCGATCAAGGCGCTGATGGTCTGGTAGATCAGTCGCTTGTCATCGATGCCTGGGTATTTTTGGCGAATCCTGGCGCAGACCTGCTCCCACAGGCTGATACTCCCCAGCATATCCAGTGTAATGTAGCCCGATTTCAGGCCGTCGTCGATATCGTGATTATTATAGGCGATCTCGTCGGCGTAATTGATGATCTGGGCCTCGATTGAAGGTATCACGCCCGGCAGGAACTCGGCCATCGTGGCCAGCGGTGCATCGTAGGGGGTGGCATGCTTGATAATCCCTTCACGCACCTCCCAGGTCAGATTCAGGCCATTGAAGCCGGGATAACGTTCCTCCAGCTGATCCACGACGCGAAAGGACTGCAGGTTGTGCTCGAAGCCGCCATAACCGGTCATCAGGCTATTCAGCACCGTCTCGCCGGTGTGGCCGAAAGGGGTATGCCCCAGGTCGTGGGCCAGGGCCAGGGCCTCGGTAAGCTCCTCATTCAGGTGGAGCTTGCGGGCAATGGCCCGACCGATCTGGGCCACCTCAAGGGAGTGGGTCAAACGGGTGCGATAATAATCCCCTTCATGATTGACAAAAACCTGGGTCTTGTACTCCAGGCGCCGAAAGGCGGCGCAGTGAATTATCCGGTCCCGGTCCCGCTCGAAGGCCGGCCGGTTGTCACGAAACTCCTCCGTATGCTTCCTGCCCAGGGACGAGGCACTGGTACAGGCATAACCGGCAAGATCGGGACGTTCGGTGGATGAAAACATACGATCACCTCTTGAATAACAATCCTTAACTCCGATTTCAAAAACTACACCAGCACGCCGGCAGGTGCAAGCTTGAAAAGACAGACCGCAATTTGTTCTTCCCGGCACAAAAGCGAAAGCCCTCCTTTAAAAGCGAGGGCCTCTCTGTTTCATGGCAGTAAAACAGTGCCGTTAGGCTGATCTAAGCGCCACCGTACATTCGGCGTTACAACTCCGGGTGGTGGTGGCGACTTCCACCCGGATCTACAAAAACTGTTAACGATTCACACGAACCGATTCCTGCTCGAATCCTACAAAGACACGCAGCCCCAACTTGAATTCAGACCAGAATTCCTTCCATTGGGATGGCGCCTGATCTTCAGCAGTTGCAGGTTTGAGCTCTGCCAGGAAGATGGTCAGAGCTGCGCCGCCGGCGCAGAGCAATCCAGCCAGCATGAAGGACTTGCCTAGACCGCCGGGCTGTGCATTAAGCATCTCGGAGACCTTGCCCATTACAAAACCGCCAACACCCCAAGCGGTAAAGAGTGCACCGTAGTTCAGGCCATAGTTTTTGGTTCCCCAGTAATCCTTTGCAAAAGAAGGGAAAAGACAGAGATTGGAACCGTAATTGAAACCGATAAAAGTGGCCAGAATAACCAGCAGCACGGCGCTGCCTGAGTTAACAACCGCCAGGGCTATGAACATCATAACGGCCTGCATGGACAGCATTATGAACAGAGTGGCGCGACGGCCGATCTTGTCCGAAAGCACCCCGGCCACAACGCGGCCGCCGGCATTACCAAGCGCCATGATGGCGACGGCCACAAAGGCCATCGGCCCCATGCTCTTCTTGGCCAATCCGGCTACGCTGCCGATAACCATCAGACCGGCACCGGAACCGATGAAGAAAGCCATCCAGAGCACATAGAATTTGTAGTTGCGCAGCATCTCGCTTACAGTGGCATTAACCGTCGGTTTAGATGCATTCAACTTGGCCAAAGGCCCTGGATCAGCCGGTTCAGCCGGAACATAACCCTTCGGCGGGTTGGTGAGTATGAAGGAGAGCCCGCACACAGCGATTGTGAATCCGATCCCCAAGAACATCATTGACTTTGGAATACCAAACACACCAATGAGATAGGAAGCGAGCGGGGCAATATAGACCGGTGCAATTCCGAAGCCTGCCACCACGATCCCGGCGATCAGGCCGGTCTTGGATGGGGAAAACCACTTGAGCGCCGGCGGGGTGGCTGCGGAATAGCCAAAGCCGAAACCTGCTCCTGCCAGAACACCGAAACCAAGTACCCAGGCCATATAAGAGTTGGAAAAGGCCATGAGCATAAAACCGGATCCTACCAACAGGCCGCCGATCAGGGCCGTGCGGGCCGGACCGATCTTATCCTGACACTTGCCGGCCAGAATCATGGCAAAGGCAAAGACCAGACAGCAAACAGCATAGGGGTCATTGATCGAGGCGATATCCCAAGTGAATGCGCCTTCGCCACCTTTTTCGATGGAGGCCTTGATGGCCCCCTTAAAGATACTCCAGGCATAGAGCACACCAAGGGCCAGGTTGATCGCCAGACCTGCGGCGACCACGCTCCATCCTTTATTTTTAATAACATCTGACATGGTTACTCCTCCTTGATGTGGGGGGTTAGACTTAAATCTTCTGGGCAACGGCCTTTTTAGCAGGGCCATTCATACGGATAGCAGTCGCAAACTCCATCCAGAAAACCAGGTAGATTGAGATCATCAGCGACAGGCCGATATTCTGGTTTTCAGCTCCCAGCGCCTTGGCCAGGATCGGTGATGCAAATCCTGCCCCATGGGTACCGGTCATACGCTCCAGCATGTAAAAGGCCGGTAGTGTCAGTGCTGTACCAATGAACATGATGGCGATTCCGGTGGGACGTTTGATCCAGTATTTGGGGGAAAAGCCATACATGCGCATGAAAATCACGACCCAGATGATCCAGACAGAGTAGTCAACTGCGGCATCCGGCAGTGCCAGTTTGTTTTTAACCAGGGCAACTTCCAGAACAGTGACAACACCAAGAAGAGTGAACATCCAATTGAATTTCTCATTGGCCTGAGTCTGCCAGTTGCGGCTGTCAGGGGCCTTAACCTCACTGGAGGAGTGGTTGTGAGTACCAAGGGCTGAAAAGAGAATAGCGAACCAGATACCAGCGTTGTGGAACAGCAGCGATGCATGGTTTCCGGCAACATTGGCGATGCGGGACATGGGTTCACGGGCAAAGTCACCGGCAATGCGCATCAGGAAGAGGTTGGCAACCACCGAACAGCCGATGATAACTGCAATAGTAAATATCTTGCGCGGCAGCAGGTAGGGATCGACCTTATCCGGGAATCCGATGATGAAAGCAAACCAAATCAGGTACATGATCAACGGGATGCCGAAACAGATGCCGTAGACCGAATTACCGGCGAAGTCTCCGCTTTGGGCATAGATGGTGTATTTTTCCTTAACCAGTGGATCGGTATTGGCCGCCTTAACTACATCCTTGGGGACCTTCTTTACGTGCGGCAGCAGGCCCATGCCATACCAGCCGTGATCACCCTGTGTAGTGTCGATAACCCAGTACTGGTCGCCCATCATCTCGTCCAGACCTGCGAAGAGCTGCATATTGAAGGCTGCGCAGACCACACAGACAACAAGCAGCAATATGGCGTTGGATATTTTCATTGGCATTTTAGTTTCCTCCAAAGGGAAATTGAGATTTACTATTCCTTGTGTGTCGTCCAGAACATGGACACCGCATTAGCAGCAAACAGACCATAGAGCCACATTGTATTCCAGGCCGGGCCTGACCAGTGACTACCGTGACCGCCTCCGACAACTCCTGAAGCGATCACAAAACCGATAATCGCAGTGAAGGCCACCATGGCAACCGCACGCAGAATAGCACTGTTACGCCAGGTGTGACGTTCCAGCTCCTCAATCCTCGATAGCAGCTCAAGCTCTCTTTCGCTCATCTCTCTTCTCCTTTGCCAGTGTAATTATTACAAACAGCATGGTAACTGTCAGCGCCAGTACAGCATGAAAACCGTTAAAGCTTGTTGCCAGATGGTAAAACATGATTTACTCCTTCCCTTAGATGTAGTTTATTTTACTTAACACTTAACCAGATTAATAAGTTCACTTGGGAATCGGTCAACCAGCTCCAGATACTTATCGCACTCGGGATATCTGGCACTGCAATAACGAATAATCATATTTACGTCGTGCGGCGAAATGTAACCGCAACCAACATCGCAGTAATCATCATTTTTGCCGTAGAATGGGCAGACGTTTGTTTTTGCCATTGACACGCCTTTCATAATGCATTCATATCCGTATACAGCACACAACGTGCCAAGAATAAAAAACAAAACAATAATACAATAATTACATTATGTTACCATGTTTACACTACAAACAAACACAGGTGCGCACCTAAGGCTTATTTGCACTCTTGCAAATAGATATGCCGGTTTTAACTAACTGATTGTAATTTATTATGTACGGTCGAGGACCGCATAACACCATATATACTGTGTAGTTTCGGCATGTTATGACTTATAAATTTATCAGGAGATCTATTTGCATAAATGCAAATAGCGTTTTACGATTATTTTGCATATTTGCAAATTAAGTAGGAGGTTTGATGGAGACAGACAGGGTCAAATGGAATCAGCGCTTCGGTTCGGAGGATTATTACCTGGGAGATAGGCCCTCCCCGTTTCTGGTCCAGGAAATTGAGCGGATCAGACGTCTGGCTCCCGGAGCAACAGCACTGGATATCGCCTGCGGAGAAGGTCGCAACAGTATCTTTCTGGCACGGCAAGGGTTCAGGGTAACCGCATTGGATATATCCGATGTAGGAATTGCCAAGGGGATGAAACAGGCTGAAGCTGCTGGTGTGGTTGTTGATTTCCGGCAGGTGGATCTGGATGGCTATAACATCATTGAAAGATTTGACCTGATTATCAACTTCAATTTTCTGTTGCGACCGCTGATCTCGGAAGAAGTGAAGGCACTTAACCCTGGTGGTCTGCTTGTCTTTGACACGATTCTTGGATCACCACAACTCCTGGCAGAGCATAATCCCGCTTATCTTCTGCATCATGGTGAACTTGAGAGGATTTTTAAAGAATTTGACGGCAGGATTCTGTATTCCGAGGAAAGCCGGCAAGGCGAGATGCCGACGGCACGCCTGTTATTCAGAAAACAGATTTAACCATGGCTATGCGCCGAGAGCTTCGGCAACGGCCTTGCCCAGTTCCAGTTTTATATATGGCTTCTGGAGAAAACCCCGGGCACCGAGCTTCACAAGTTCATCAACAGTTCTCTCCTGATGGAACCCGGACGAAATCAGCACCCGTATATCGGGAAATTCATCCATAAGCCGCACAAGGGTTTCTTTGCCCCCCATTTTGGGCATCAACATATCCAGAATCACCAGAGAAATATCTTTCTTATCCCGAGAGTAAACCTCCAGCGCCTGTTCTCCATCTTCAGCAAGGTAGACCCGATAGCCCAACTCTTCCAGGAGGGACTTCCCCACATCGCGGAGTATCTCTTCATCATCCACCAACAGGATACCGCCAGAGCCGCGAATCAGCTCATCGGCAGACGGTGCCACCGTCTTCTTACCTCCTGATAATGGAAGATATATTTTGAAGACCGTGCCAATCCCCGGTTCGCTGTAGATATTTATACAACCAAGGTGGTCTGTTATAGTGCCGTAAACGGCGGCCAGGCCCAGACCGGTCCCTTTACCCACATCTTTTGTCGTAAAAAACGGTTCAAACACATGCTGGATATTCTCTTTTGTTATCCCTGTACCTGCATCAGATACCGCGATTTCAAT
>JBGSQD010000006.1:0-3612 GCA_041738275.1 Geobacterales bacterium | reverse complement strand
GGCCGGCAAGGGCGACGAGTACCGTCTGGTTAACTTCGGGGAATATGTCATGACGGTGGTCGGCTCGGAAAAAGGTACTGCTATCGGCCGCAATGAGCTGGACATGGCTGTTGGCGAACTGGTGCAGCAGATCGAAAACCCTGCAACAACTACCATAACCCGCCTCAAGATGCAGGCAGAACTCCATAGCAGGTTTGCCTTTCCGTTTGCCTCAATAGTATTTGCCGTGCTGGCAATACCATTTGGCCTGCAGAATCGCCGCTCCGGCAAATCGGCTGGTTTCGCCACCAGTATCGCCATTCTGTTAGCCTATTATCTGATGTTGTCGCTCATGCGAACCCTGGCGGAAAGAGGGAGTATTCCTCCTGCCCTGGCACTATGGCTTCCCAATATTATTTTTCTTTCCGCAGGATGGCATTTGTTGAGAATGGCCTCTCTGGAGCAGACCTTCCATCTGCCGCAGCTTGGAGCGCTGCTTAAGTTTGGGAGATCGGGCCACTGACATGACTATCCTCTACCGCTATATAACACTTACCTGGCTGAGGCTGTTCTCCCTTTGCCTCGGAAGCTTCGTGGCCATCTATCTTGTACTTGACATGATGGACAAGATTCCTCGTTTCATCCGGGCCGGTGGAACAATGGGCGATATCCTGCTGTTCTTTGTCTGCAAACTGCCCGAGATGATCGGCCAGGCAGCTTCATTTTCCATCCTCATGACCACCCTGCTGGCCCTCGGCCAGTTTTCCCGCAACAGCGAGATTATCGCCATGCGCAGTTGCGGTATAAGCCTCCTGCGGATCTCTTTCCCCATGCTGATGCTCGGACTGGCCGCAAGTATCCTGCTGCTGATTAATGCCGAACTGATTGTTCCCAAAAGCTTCGAACGGATGGACTATATCGAAAGGGTGGTCATCAAGAAAAAGAATGTAAATGCCTTTTTCAAACGAAACAACATCTGGTTCCGCTCCGACACCATGATACTCCAGGCCCAGTTATTCGAGCCTAAGGCAATGGCTCTTAAGGGTGTCACCATCTGGACCCTGGATGCCTCCATGAATCCGCTCAGCCGCATCGATGCGGAAACGGCCGAGTTTCGAAATACACGCTGGACATTGATTAATCCGGTAGTGAAGGACTTCGGTCAGAAGCACGGTTTTTCCGTTCGGACTGCAGCAACCATGGATTTGGCACTGAACCTGAAAGTTGACGACCTTCGGGTGATGAACAAAAACGCCGACAACATGAGTTTCAACAAACTGAGGGAGTATTCCGACAACCTTCAAAAAGGCGGATATCAGGCATATCGTTATCTGACCATGATGCACACCAAGCTGTCTTTCCCCTTTGCAGCCTTTGTAATGGTCATCCTGGGTGTGCCCTTTGCTTTCAGGAACAGCCGCTCGGGCGGAGTCGCACTTGGCATCGGCGCCAGCATAGCAATCGGATTCGCATATTTTGTGGTAAATGCCGTGCTGCTTTCCTACGGGCGAAGCGGCGTGCTGTCTCCCCTGGTAGCTGCCTGGGGTGCAAATATCATCTTCGCGCTCAGTGGGATCTGGCTTGCCATGACCGTGAAAAACTAATAAAATCGCGGATAATTATAATATCAAGAGTATATCGTGAAGGCATACGGGAGGAAACATGTTCCACATCCAGCAGATATTCAAACGCCGGGGAATGATTCGAACCTCGTTCCTGTTTCCCCTTGCGTTCATCTGTTTCAACTATAATGTCCAGACATTTGCCGCTGAACGTCCGAAACGGGTTAAAGCAGAGACAGCCTCGGCTAAAGCTCCATCTGCTCCGGCCATCCTCAGTATCATCCCGGCCCAGGCAGAGCCTGGCGCAAAGGTAACCATCTTCGGTTCAGAGTTTGGTGAAAGTATCAGCGCCTATCTGGGAAGCGTCGAGATCCCGGCCAAGGTTACGGAAAGCAAACAGCTTGAATTCACTATCCCGCCGCTGGAAGCAGGTCTCTACGCCCTATATCTGAAACGATCCGACGGCGCCTTGGGCAGGGTCTACAACTTCACGATACTGCCACTGCGCCCGATACTGAAGGACATCTCGCCCCAACAGATCAGTGCCTGCGCGGAAGGCCGGGAACGGGAGATAACGGCACTGGGACAGAATTTCAACGAAAACTCGCTGTTGATGCTGGATGGAGCTGTTGTCAGAAGCCGCTTTATTTCCAGCGAGGCTATCGCCTTTACCCTGCCGCAGATTCCTGGAGGCCTTCATCAGATTTTGGTGAAGAATTCCTCTGAAAACGCCTCGGTACCAATGGCCCTGACCATCGAGACCAAACCCGAGGTCAATCAGGTTACGGTCGGGAACGAGTTTGTCAACTACTACGAATTGATCATCGAAGGTAAGAATTTCCACCAGAACTCATCGATCTACGTGGATGGTCAACGCATAGGTGGCCGTGGCGGCCAGGAGGTGACAGAACGGGAGCGTCTGATCTTTATAGATTGCAACAGGCTGATCTACCAGCGCTTTCCATACTCACCGGTAAAAAAGGATTTCCGCATCCAGGTCATCAATCCAGGAGGAGAAGGAAGTCAGGTGGTAAATGTCACCGAGCCTTGAGGGAGTTGCAGCAGATGGTAATTGATCAACGTTTCCCCCACACTGTCAACAGCGCCGGCAAGAAGGCCAAGAAGACCGCCACGCTGGCGATCATGCCCAGCGACATCACCGCGCCGATGCTGAAAACCCCTCGGTGGTGAGCCACCATCAGGGCGCCGAAGCTGAACAGGATCGTCAGGGCATTCAGGAATACGCCGATACCGGCACTGCTCATGGCCACCTGGCCCGGTGTTTCCGTACCCTGGCGGTAGCGGTTGATGATATAGATGGCTGAATCGATCCCTACCCCCAATATCAATGGCAGCACGATGATGTTGGCCGAATTGAAGCTAACCCCGAAAAGCCACATCCCCCCCACCATCAGCAGCAGCCCGGCTGCCAGCGGCAGCGAACCTATCAGGGCAAAGCGGATGCTCTTGAAGTTGATCAGCAGGATCACGGCAATGCCGATAAAGGCGTAACCGAATGCCTTGAGGTAGGAATCGCGCAGGACTGTCAAGGATTCGTAGACCATGACCGGCTCGCCGGTGGCATTGGGGACTACCCCCTTGACCTGGCTGACGAACTCAGACAGCGGCTGGTGCTCGAAGATCTCCTTTTTTGCAGACACCTGCAACAGCAACTTGCCGTTCTTCCCCACAAAACGCTGCCTCAGCTGCTCCGGCACGTCTGATGCGCTGACCGGGGCCGCCTCCAGACTTTCCTTCATCATGGCCAGCTTTGCAGGCAGCTCGGCAAACATTCCCCCCTGAAAATCGCGCAACATACCGGCTGCGTTCTTGTCCTTCTCCTTTTCCAGAGATGCAAAAAATCCGTCCAGTGTCGCCAGGAAGGCCCCAACCGGCTTGGCCTCGCCCGCACCTTGAGCTTCCAGGGCCTTTGTCAGCTTTGCGACCCGGTCGCGGAAGTTTTCAAAGACCGTCGGCAGTTCCATCAGCCGCAGGTTTTCCTCGTAGGGTGCGGGCCTAACCTCCGCCATGACCTTTTTCAGCGCAGCCAGTTCGGACAGCTTGGCATCTT
>JBGSQD010000001.1:0-41074 GCA_041738275.1 Geobacterales bacterium | reverse complement strand
TTAACGACCCCAACGTCGCCCTGCCGACGCTGGCGAAGACTTTCGCCGCCTCTTTCCAGGCAGTCCAGTGGGTTGTCATCGCCTATCTCCTTGCCATCACCACCATGATCGTCAGCGTCGGCCGGCTCGGCGACATCATCGGCCGCCGAAGGCTGCTCCTGGCAGGGATCGCCCTGTTCACGGCCGCCTCTGCCCTGAGCGGCATCGCCCCCACGCTCTGGCTGCTGATTGCCGCCCGGGCGGTGCAGGGACTGGGAGGGGCCGTCATGATGGCCCTCACCATGGCGATCGTCGGTGAGACGGTTCCCAAGGCAAAGACTGGCAGCGCCATGGGAATGCTCGGCACCATGTCCGCGGTCGGCACGGCTCTCGGCCCGTCACTCGGCGGTGTCCTGATCGCAGGATTCGGCTGGCGGTCGATCTTCCTCGTCAACGTGCCGCTTGGCATCCTGACATTTTTCCTCGCGCAGCACTACCTGCCCGTTGATCATCGGGGTCCTGCATCTGATCGGGACGGATTCGATACAGTGGGCACACTGCTGCTTGCCCTGACACTGGGGGCGTATGCCCTTGCCGTGACGATCGGGCGCGGCAGTTTCGGTCCGCTCAACATGGCCCTGCTGGTGGCTGCGGCCTGCGGAGTCGGCCTCTTCGTGCTTGCTGAGGCGCGAGCAGCATCCCCATTGGTCCGATTGGCGACATTCCGCGATCCGGGCTTAAGTGGAAGCCTTGCCATGAGTGCGCTCGTCGCGACGGTTGTGACAACAACGCTGGTGGTCGGGCCATTCTACCTCTCCCTTACGCTAGGCCTCAATGCAGCCATGGTCGGGCTCGTCCTGTCTGCAGGTCCGCTCGTTGCCGCCCTGACTGCCGTACCGGCCGGTCGCCTTTCAGACCGGTTTGGCGCACATGCCATGACCGTCGTCGGACTTATCGTCATGGCGGCCGGTTCCTTCGTTCTTTCCCAGTTGTCGGCAACGCATGGTATCACCGGCTTCATCGCCCCCATCGTCGTCATCACCGGTGGTTATTCGCTGTTCCAGACAGCCAACAATACCGCCGTCATGTCCAATATCCGTAATGACCAGCGGGGGGTCATTTCCGGCATGCTCAACCTGTCCCGCAATCTCGGCCGCCTCACCGGTGCATCCGTTATGGGCGCTGTGTTCGTTTTTGCATCGGCGACGAGCACTATCACAACGGCACGGCCCGAAGCCGTTGCCACAGGTATGCGGGTCACCTTCGCAATCGCAGCGGTTCTGATCATCGCCGCTATCGCCATATCGGTCGGTAGCCGTATTCTCGCACAACGTTCCACGCAGATGGCTGCCGATTGAAAGAGGGGAGGAGAAAGCATCCTCTCAATATAACTGTAAGTGTCAAACCTATTCATCAAAGCTGATGAGAAACAGAGAAAAACGGTGCTTGCCCTTGAATGGAAGTTTGAGTGACGTTCCAACCAGCCCCATAGACTCCGACCGCCCGGAACAGCTGGGCGGGCGGGTCATGGGGGCAACCCGTTATGTGAATCAAAAAAAGAAACGATAATAAATCTTGAGAGCAATTACCCATATAACTGTTCCAATCCCGCAGACACATAGATTGTTAATAAGAGGAGAAGAAGGACTAAACCATTGGAGGTAGTCAATGAACCGAAGAAGATTAGTTGCAGTGTTGATGTATTGCTTTGCAGCGTTCACACTCCTGTCGGGATGTACCCATTCCATTGATGTTTCTTACCAAGCGGATGCGGTCCGTCTGACTAACGCGTCAGCGTTGGAACAGGTGACCGTGGGCGTGGCTAAATTCGAGGACAAGCGGGCATGGGTGGAGGCCGGCGAGCCGAAGACAGAGAGTTTTGTCTCCCAGGCGGGGGCCCATAAGTTCGGCCTGACCTATCTGGAAAAAGATTATTTCCCTGTCAAGGACCTGATCCAGGATGTACTGATCAAGGAGTTGACCTTGGCCGGAATCAAAGCCAAGGCGCTCGATCTGGTACTATCCAAAAGCAGCGCAAGTGGGGCTGCCGATCTTGGCAAGGATGCCGGGGATTATCAGGTCGGCGGCCAGATTCTGGCGTTTGATTTTAATATCCAGCCCGGGATGTGGACGGTTACCAGCCGGAGAACGGCAATCGTCAACCTGAACCTGTACCGGCGCGGCGAGGCACAGCCGTTCCTGGAGCAGGCTATCAACGAAATGGATACTAAGGAGTATGCAATGGGGGTTGCCCATTCGGTGAATGTGAATACCCTGGTAAATGAAATCTTTCGCAAGGTGGCCCATCAGATGGTGCAGCGAACAGCGGAGAAGATTGCCCCTCCGTCGCAGGTTGTCTCCGGGAAGTAGGCAGGCAGAGGAGCATTGGAGCGTTTGCTTGAATACCCCGACTTCTGCTCCCTCCCACGACAAATTTTCATTTGACAAATCCACGGATTGGTTTAAGATAAAAATAGTCCTGTTAAGGAATAATTTATCAACGAAAGGAGACCCCATTATGTGGACTGCAAGATTCAGAATTCGCCCGGTTTCCCACTGCAAAGAGGGTTGCCCTAGTTGGCCCGTCGCCTGATTGCGGCGGGCACACCGCGAAAAAGCCCCGGTCTGCGGACATGGGGCTTTTTTTTTTTGACTTTTCTGTTATCATTCACGATTGGTTATATATAAATCCCTGCTCTGTGAGTATTTATGAAAAAGATTCTTCTGATTGCCGCGGTTGTCCTCACCGTGGCTGGTATTGCCGCCTTTGCCTATTTCAAACGCACGCCGGAGATAACATACAAAACCGCCAAGATCGAGCGAGGCACAATCGTCTCCACAGTTTCGGCCACCGGCAACCTGAGCGCAGTAACTACCGTGCAGGTGGGTACCCAGGTCTCCGGCACCATCCAGAAGCTTTATGTCGATTACAACTCGCGGGTTAAAAAAGGGCAGCCAATTGCCGAGATCGATCCGTCACTGTTCAAGGCCTCTGTACAGCAGTCCCAAGGCAATTACCTGAGCGCCGAGGCCAATATGCACAAGGCCAGGGTTGCCCTGAATGATGCCGAGCGGACCATGAAACGGAATAAAAAACTGCTGGCAGAGGGTATTATCTCCCAAGGGGATTATGATGCCACAGAGACCGCCTGGCAGTCGGCCAAGGCAGCTCTCAAGGCAACAGAGGGATCTCTGGCCCAGACCCGCGGCTCGCTCATGCAGTCCCGCACCAACCTGAACTATTCGATCATTCGTTCGCCAGTGGACGGGGTGGTCATTTCCCGTGCCATTGACGTGGGACAGACCGTGGCGGCTTCCTTCCAAACGCCGACCCTGTTTACCATCGCCAAGGACCTGACCAAGATGCAGATCGAGGTCAGTGTGGATGAGGCCGACATCAGCCGCATCATGCTCGACCAGAAGGCCAGCTTCACCGTTGATGCCTATCCCGAGGAATCCTTCAAGGGTAAGGTCGTGCAGATCCGCAGTGCTCCGGTCATAACGCAGAATGTTGTTACCTATGTAGTGGTGGTCAATGTCGATAACAGCGACATGAAGCTGAAGCCAGGCATGACCGCCAATGTTTCGGTCGAAGTGGCCAGAAAGGACGAGGTACTCAAACTGCCGCCTTCTGCCCTGCGTTTCAAGCCGAAGCTCAAGGCGGCTGAATCGAAAGAAAAGAAACAGACCAGCGCTGCGCCTGCCGGTGCCGGATCCCGTGAGGGTGGAGGCAAACCGGGTGGCCGCAAGGGAGGCAATGGCCAACAGGTTTACATCCTGAAGGAAAACAAGCCGGTTGCCGTACCGGTCAAAACCGGCATCGCCAACAACAGCAGTATCGAATTGACCGAGAGCACCCTCAAGGAAGGGGACGAAGTCATCATCGAGCAGGTCGGAGGCGACTCCAAGAAGAAGTCCGGCGGTTCGCCCATGGGACGTCCGTTCTAGATGAATACCGTAATCTCCTTAACCGATATCCGCCGTGTTTTCATCATGGGCGACCAGCAGTTCGAGGCGCTCAGCGGGGTCTCCTTCAGCGTGGGTGAGGGTGAGTTCGTGGCCATCATGGGGGCATCCGGCAGCGGCAAGTCCACCTGTATGAATATCCTGGGGTGCCTGGATCGTCCCACCTCGGGAGAATACCTGCTGGACGGGCTCGACGTGGGCGGCATGACCCCTGACCAACTGGCGGATATCCGCAACAAAAAACTGGGTTTTGTCTTCCAGGGTTTCAACCTGTTGGCCCGTACCCCGGCCGTGGAGAATGTGGAGCTTCCCCTGGTCTACTCAGGTCTGCCATCGAAGGAACGCCACACAAAGGCCATGGCGGCGCTGGAACAGGTTGGACTGCTCGGCAAGGAATTCAACCACTCCAGCCAGCTCTCCGGCGGCCAGCAGCAGCGCGTGGCCATTGCCCGTGCCCTGGTCAATAACCCGGCCGTGATCCTGGCCGATGAGCCGACCGGCAATCTGGACAGCACCACCAGCGAAGAGATCATGGCGCTTTTTACGTCCCTCAACAAGCAGGGCATCACCATCATCATGGTCACCCACGAGGCGGATGTGGCTGCTTACGCCGGGCGGCGGATCACCTTTCGCGACGGCCACATCATCGGAGATACGGCGAGTCCGTAAAAAGTCCATCTGCTGCGTTACGCTTGTTGCGGGACGTTCAACGTACCGAGGGGTATGCCTCACGCCACGCTCCCCGCAAGCCTTGCATCTGGAGCTTTTTCCGAATCCGTTTGGAAGAATCATATTTGAAAGCGGATTATCATGGATTTTATTCAGACCCTGAAAATAGCCCTGCGTGCCCTGCGCACCAACAAGATGCGCTCCTTTCTGACCATGCTCGGCATCATTATCGGCATTGCCGCCGTGATCGCCATGATGGCGGTCGGGTCAGGGGCCAGCTATGTCATCTCCCAGCAGATTGCCAGCATCGGCAGCAACATCATTCTGGTCATTCCCGGTTCCACCACCAGCGGCGGAATGCGCACCGGCAGCGGCGGGGCCCAGACCCTTACCAGCGACGATGTCAAGGCTATCATGACCGAATGCCCCTCGGTGGATATTGCGGCCCCCACGGTGCGCACGTCAGGCCTGGTGGTGTACGGCAACATGAACTGGTCTACGGTCATCATGGGCACTACGCCGGAGATGTTCGAGATCCGCGAATGGGGGATCGTCAACGGCCGTTCCATCGGCCAGCAGGATGTAGACGGAGCTGCCAAGGTCTGCCTGCTGGGACAAACGGTGGCCGACAACCTTTTTGGATCCATCGACCCGATCGGCAAGATCATCCGCATCAAAAAGGTCCCTTTCACGGTCATCGGTATCCTTGACCGCAAGGGGCAATCACCCCAGGGAACAGATCAGGATGACACCCTTTTCGTGCCGCTGCGCACTGCTCAGCGCAATCTGGTCCGCTCCCATCACACCAACACGATCGGCGCCGTGATCGTCAAAGCCAAAAGCGAGGAGCTGCTGGCCAAGGCCGAAGAAGAGATCAACAGTCTGCTTAACCAGCGCCACCGTATCACGGGCGGCAAGGACCCGGACTTTTCCACCCGCAACCTGTCCGAGATCCTGGCCGTGGCCGAACAGTCCTCCAAGGCCATGTCGCTGCTGCTGGGGGCGGTCGCCTCGATCTCGCTGATCGTGGGCGGCATCGGCATCATGAATATCATGCTGGTATCGGTTACCGAGCGAACCCGAGAGATCGGCATCCGCATGGCTATCGGTGCCAGAAAGAACGACATCCTGCTGCAGTTCATGACCGAGGCGGTGCTGCTGACCATGATCGGCGGGGTCATCGGCATCCTGTTGGGGGCGGGTGGGGCGATGGTGGTTTCGCGCCTCCTTGACTGGCCGACACTGATATCGGTCCAATCCATTACAGTGGCCTTTTTCTTTTCCGGGGCAGTGGGGATCTTCTTCGGCTTCTATCCGGCCAGAAAGGCTGCCGGGCTTAACCCGATCGATGCACTGCGCTATGAATAGCGATTAGTTGCAATCAAGATAACAACCAAAGGCGGTGACACTTGGCGAAGCCTAATTTCCAACATCTCAAGCGGCAGAAGGAACTGGAGAAGAAGAAAAAGAAGGAAGAAAAGCTCCTGCGCAAGCAGGAAAAGTCCACTGAGGTGTCGGAAGAGAATCCCGATGACTCTTCGCCCGAAGAAGAAACTTTGTGATGAAGAGATAACCAATGGACTCCGCTGTACTTGTCTTTAAAAAAGAATTTCCGGTCCGCTACCACGAACTGGATTACCACGGCAATGTCCGGCCGGTGACCTTGCTCAATTATGTTCAGGATGCTGCCGGGATGCATGCCGCACGGCTCGGTGTGTCGGTAGCAGATCTGCGGGTCCGTGGCCTGACCTGGGTCATTTCCCGCATCCACCTGGTTGTGGAGCGTTATCCGCGTGCCGGGGAGGGGGTGCTGGTGCACACCTGGCCGGCTACCCGTCAGGGGCTGTTCTCCTGTCGCGAGTTCGAACTGTTCGATGGCCAGGGGCAGATTACAGGCCGCGTCACCACCTCATGGGCTGTGCTCAATGTTGCTTCCCGCCGGGCGGTAAAGCTGGAGGGCAATCTGCCCCCATATCCGCTGCTGCCGCGCCGGGCAATTGATGATGATTTCCCCCATCTGCCGCAACTACCGGAACCGTTGCCTGTTGGCTTGCCTTTTCGGGTGCTGCGCAGCGACCTGGATATCAATCAGCACGTCAACAACGCCGTTTTCGTCGGCTGGGCACTGGAGGCCGTTCCTGACGAGATTGCCGCCGGTAGCCTGGCGGAGTTGGAGATCTCCTTCCGGGCCGAGGCGCTTTACGGGGAAATAATCGAATCCCGCTGTTCGGTTGTGGAAACCGGCGCACTGCCATGCTGTCTGCATCAGATCATCAACCAAAAGGACAACAGGGAGCTGGCGCGCTTGCGGACTCGCTGGCGCATCTGAAACGCTTTCGTACCCACTATCAATTTCACCTGGTAATCACGGATGACAACTATGACTACTTCATGCCCCATGTGCCGCCGCTGGGAAGACGATCGCGATCTGTGGATTGCCGAGTTCCCCCATTCCTATCTCATTCTTAACCGGGACCAGTTCTTTCCCGGCTATGCCCTGCTGTTTACCAAGGCCCATGTCACCGAGCTTTTTCACCTTGAGCAGGACCGGCGGATCGAGCTGATGGAGGAGGTGAGCCGCGTGGCAAAGGCTCTGCACGATGTTTTCCAGCCTGCCAAGATCAACTATGAGCTGTTGGGCAACATGGTGGCGCACATGCACTGGCATCTGGTGCCGCGCTTCACAACAGAGCCCCTCTGGCCGCGACCCATCTGGGCCGAACCGCACACCGAACTGTTTCCTGAGCCGGATGTTTACCAGCAACGGATAAATCTGATCCGAAAGGCGCTGTCATGATCCGACCCTTTACCCATATCCTTCCCAATGGTCTGCGAGTAGTCTGCGTGGAAATGCCGCATCTGCATGCAGCGGAACTTGCTGTCTACCTGAAGGTCGGCGGGCGCAACGATCCGCCCGGCAAGGAAGGGATCTCCCATTTCCTGGAACACACCCTGTTTCGCGGTACGCAGGAATACGCTTCTTCCCTGGAGATCGAGAACGCTTTCGAGGCTATCGGCGGGGCACCCAATGCCGCCACGGATACGGAATCAACCTGCTATTATTCCCGCATCCACCCGGACCATGTCCGCAAGGGGCTGGAGATCCTGGCCTCGATGCTGCTGCGGCCGCTGCTGGAAGGGATCGACATAGAAAAGCGCATCATCGCCGAAGAGGCCCGGGAGGATCTGAACGAACGTGGCGAGGAGATCAATCCGGACACCATTGCCAGTCGTCTGCTCTGGCCGCGCCACCCCCTTGGAATGCCCACCATCGGTACCCTGGAGAGCATCGCCGCTATCAGCAGGGAAGATCTGCAGACGCATCTGCAGCAATACTATATTCCGGCCGGCGCTGTAGTTGTCATTGCCGGTCCGGTGCGCAGCCACGATGTGTTTGCCGCGGCCAGGGATGTCTTTGGCAGCTGGCAGGGTGATGTGTTGCCGCCGGTTGTGGCTCCGACCAAACGGCATGCAGCGCCGCAGATCCGTTTTGTACGGGATTCAGACAGTCAGATGAATCTGCAATTGGCCTTTATGGGCATTCGTCGCGGCGATCCCCGTTTCATGGCCCTCCGGCTCCTGCGCCGTCTGCTGGCGGGCGGCGGCAGTTCGCGCCTGCATCTGCGTCTGCGGGAGGAATTGGGGATCGTGTATTCGGTGGAGGCTGCCATCGGCGCCTATGACGAGACCGGCTGTCTGGCCATCGACCTCTCCACTGCGCCGGATACCCTGACCCAGGCGGTTGAGGTGGCGCTGACGGAGCTGGGCCGGGTGGCGCTGGAAGATTCCATCCCAGAGGCCGAGCTGGAGCGGATCAAGCAGTCATACATCTTTGATCTCGACTATAGCCGCGATTCTGCCTATGAGATGAGCGCCCGCTACGGCTGGGGCGAACTGATGGGGGTGATGCGGAGCATTGAGGAGGACCAGCAGGAGGCGCGCGGCATTACGGCCTCTGATCTGCAGGCAACGGCCCGGGCGATCTTTGCGCCGGAGAATCTGCGCCTGATTGCGGTGGGCCCGTGGAAAAACGGGATGAAGAAACGTACGCGAGAGCTGGTGGACCAGTACGCGGAGCGGTTTTAGCAGCTGATAGTCAAGGAACCGTCAGTACTTCGCTTCCAGCACCGAGATCTTGATCCTGCCGATGATGGCGATAATCGGCGACATGTCTTCCGGCAGGTGCCCTTCGAAGAACTTGAGGTGGGTCGGGTCGGCCGGCACCTGGTTGTAGGTGGGATCGACAGCTACCCAGCGCCCTCCCAGCAGGCTCTCGGCCCAACTGTGATACAGGAAGCCCTTGCCATCCAGATGAACCAGTCCCGAGACAAAGCGAGTGGGGATTCCGGCTGCCCTTGCCATGGCGGTGTATAGCCGGGCATGGGTCTGACAGTTGCCGGTCCGGGATTTAAGGCTCATCAGGGCGCTGCCGCCATCACCCACGGTGTCTTTCAGCCAGTCAGCCGTCCATGATGCCAATGCCCGGACGACCTCTTCCTGAGTACCCTTTCCTGCTGTGATCTCTTTTGCCTTAGCCGCAATCTCCGGTGCGTCGGCCTCGATCTTATGAGCAGGTTTCAGGTAGTCTGCCAAAGGTCTGGCAGCTGCAGCCTCGTCTGTGGCAGGAACCGCGGAACCGGTCCTGATGGTAATGCGTCCTTCCCCGCTCTTCTCAACAACCTGTCCGCCCTCCTGGAGCAGCGGCAGGGCATCGTTCCAGCCGCTGATCTCCACCGTCAATCCCTTGAGCTTCTGCTGTTCCTTGATAGGGGGATCAACACGCACCAGGCTGAAATCGTATATCAGATCCTTCTTGGCAAGCGCCACGCTTCCCACAAATGCCCCCAGCTTCTTGGGGTCCTCTATTCTGGTCGTCACCAGGCCATCGCGTACCGACTCGAACAAGGTGTTTCCCTGATCATCCACCCAGATGTCGTTGGTGACAAACGGGTACAGGGTATTGCTCAGCTTCAGGGCGGCTTGACCGTCAGGGGTGATTTCCGAGCCGACTACGCTGATCTTGATCTCCTTGATCTTGACCTCCTCGGGGTCGAAGGTCGAGATTTTATAGGTCTTGCCGGGAGCGCTGTCCCGCAGCAGCGGATAAAGATTCAGGGCCGGGCCGGGATAGATCTCGCCCCTGAACTTGAGCTGCTTGTCAGTGGTCTTGTCAGCGATAGTATTTTTTAAGCGTACGTTGTCATAACCGACCCTTCCGGATAGTCGTGACTGAATGCCGTTGATGTTCTGCTCGATCTCGAAGGAGTGCAGGGCAAGGTTCTTTCCGGTCTGGTAGCTTTCACGCATGGAGGATTCTTTGGAATAGCCCATGACCTTCACACTTACGCTGCCGTCTCCTTCCATCAGGTAGCCCTGACTGGTTTCCGATATCTTCTGGCGATAGAATCCGACCCGTTCGTTATTCACATAGATACCATACCAGTTTTCAGACAGCGGTGGTTTATCAAGCTTTTTGAATTTCTCGGCTGATGCCGGGCTGATGCCGACAATGGCCATGGCAATGGATAAAAGCAGGCACACTATATTTTTCATGATATTTCCTTAGTTACAATTGCATTCAAGATAACTTATGCCAATTCCAAATCAAAGCGCTATCTTCGTTGGCTCGTCTTCGGCTCCTCAACGTACTGTTTGTACGCCTCGTCGCCTCAATCCTCGCCACCTTGATTTCATCTTTGATTTGAAATTGGAACTACTAATAAGCAGACCTGGCAGGTTTTTATAACCGGCCAGGTCTCCAAGGCATCAAGCAAAACAGCAAACTGGTAATGATTCCGTACAGATTATTCAGTGAAAATGGGAGTCTTCTGTGCCTCGGGGTGTTCTTCTTTGCTCTTCAGCCGGCATTGGTTTACAGGGGATGTACCGTTGTTTTGCTCGTCGGCACCGGCACGGCGCACCAACGAGGTGGCATAGGCCAGCATTTCATCCCTACCCGTGGGGGTCAGTTTTCTGAATTCGGAGATCAGGCGCTGCTCGTCAAGGGTAAGATCCATATCTTTTTGCTCCTTGGGCTGTGATGTTGTGACATCTCTACTTCTAACTGCTGATTTCCACACGATTTCTGCCATTGGATTTTGCCCTGTAAAGCGCATCGTCGGCCAGCTTTATGAATTCGTCCACGGTGTTGCAGCCCTGCGACGGGAAGGTGGCAACGCCCAGGCTGACAGTGAGGGCCAAGGGGGAAATTTCACCTTCGAACTTGATATCCTGGATCGAAGAGCGGACTCGCTCTGCCACGAAGGCTGCTTCTTTGAGTGTGGCATCCGGCAGAACAGCGACAAATTCCTCTCCCCCATAGCGGGCCGCGACATCGTAGCTGCGCAGCTCCTTTGTAAGGTGCTTTGCGACGATCTGAAGTACCGCGTCGCCTTGAAGATGTCCATAGGAGTCGTTGACCAGTTTAAAGTGATCAATGTCCAGGATTAGCAGCGACAGGTTGCCGCCCTTGCGGAGGGTGCGATGCACCTCCTTCTCCATTGACTCCATGAGATAGCGGCGGTTGAATAGCCTTGTTAAATGGTCGGTGTTGGAGAGTTCCAGCAATAATTCATTGGAGCGCTTCAGGTCATCCTGCAGATGCTTGATCTTGAGGTGAACCTTGACCCGGGCCAAAAGCTCTTCGGGATCGAATGGTTTGATAATGAAGTCGATGGCGCCTTGCTTAAGCCCCTTGATCTTCAGCTCCCGGTCATTCATGCCGGTCAGGATTATTACCGGTAGATCGCGCAATTCAGGCCTGGACTTCATCATGCTCAGGAATTTGAAACCATCAATGCGGGGCATTTCCAGGTCGCACAGGACGATGTCAACCGGTGAGGCCAAAAGCTTCTTGAAACCGTCCAGGCCGTCTTCGGCCTCGTGATAACAGGCAAAGAAGTCGAATGACTCCAAGGTGTTGATAATCTTCTCCCGAACGGCCTGAGAGTCATCTATGATGAGCACGCTATCGGACATAATACGATTGTTTTACCTTAATTTTTGCTTTAACACAATTTCAAAAAGACACAAAAAGTCCGAAATGTTGTTGTGATGGTTGCCACCCCTAACCACGTTATAATGGCGCATGTACATCCTTAGCTATTGTGCACCAAAAAAATCAAAAAATATATATTACAGTAACGGCTCCTGTGCCAGACGTTTCATCTCGGCGATGGTGGCGCTGTAGTCACTGCTGCCGAATACGGCGCTGCCGGCCACGAAGACGTCCGCTCCGGCGTGGGATATCTGGGCGATATTGGCGACCTTGACCCCTCCGTCCACTTCCAGTTCAGCCTCGCATCCCCGGCGGTCCAGCATGGCCCTCAGGGAGTGGATCTTCGGCAGGCAGGCGTCGATGAAGCTCTGCCCGCCAAAACCCGGGTTGACGGTCATCAGCAGTACCAGGTCCAGATCATCAAGTACGTAATCCAGACAATTCAGCGGTGTAGCCGGGTTTAGCGACACACCTGCCCGCTTGCCGAGAGACCTTATCAGCTGCACGGTACGATGCAGATGATTGACCGCCTCGGCATGCACGACGATGATGTCGGCTCCGGCAGTGGCAAAATCAGGGATGTAACGATCAGGATTCTCGATCATCAGATGTACATCCAGCGGCAGCGTGGTCACCCTGCGGGCGGCTTCGACAATCAACGGGCCGATGGTGATGTTGGGAACGAAGTGACCATCCATGACATCGATATGGATATAATCGGCGTCGGCGGCTTCAAGGGCGCGGATTTCATCTCCCAGGCGGGAAAAGTCGGCAGAGAGGATGGATGGAGCAATCTTTTTCATACGGAAACCTCTATTAATGGAATCATTTCTTTTTTATGCGTGCCGCGAAAAACCCGTCCATGGCATGGCGATGGGGCCAGGCCCTGAACATCCCCTCAGGGGTGAATAGTTCGCGGCAGTCAGGAAAAAAGTCGTTCAGGTTTTCTAGCACACAATCACCCTGCCGCAAAAGGAAATCCCGCACAACTGCTTCGTTTTCCTCCACCGTGGTGGAACAGGTGGAATAAAGCATTGTTCCCCCCGTCTTCAGCAGTCTGGCGGCATTTTTCAGCATGGTTTTCTGGGTGGCTGCCAAACGGGTAAAATCGGCCGGTGCGAGCCGCCATTTGGCCTCCGGGTTGCGGCGGATGACCCCCAGTCCGGAGCAGGGGGCGTCCAGCAGGACGCGGTCAAAGGCGTTTGCCGGAAGTGCGGCGGACTGGAGCAGATCAGCGGCGCGGGTGCTGAGGATAGAGATGCCGAGGCGTTGGGCCGTTTCCTGAATCAGCGGCAGCTTGTTGCGGGAGATATCCATGGCCAGCAGTTCGCCCCGGTTGCCCATGATCTGGGCCAGGTGGGTGGCCTTGCCGCCCGGAGCTGCGCAGGCATCCAGTATCCGTTCACCCGGTTGAGCATTCAGCAATATGCCGGCCATCTGTGATGCCTCGTCCTGCACGACAAAAAGCCCCTCGCGGAAACCGGGCAGGCCTGGAATGTGGTGGCGACCCTCTACATGGATGCCATGTGGCGAAAAGCGGCATGGCGCAGCATCGATGCCGTTGTCCCTGAAGCGGCTCAACAGTTCTTCACGGCTGATGCGCAGGGTATTGGCGCGTAGCGTCAGGGGCGGCTGACATGAGGATGCTTCGGCCAACAGTTCCGTTTCCTCCGGGCCAAGCTGATCGAGCCACTGATTGACGAGCCAGAGCGGGTGTGAGTGCCGGGCGGCAATCGAGGCAGCAGGAGCTGTGTGGGGATCGGGAAAGGTGATCGAATCTTTTCTGCGCAGGTAATTGCGGAGCACGGCATTTACCAGCCCGCTGGCCCTTGGAACCGACTGCTTCGTCAGGTTGACCGTCTCATTGACGGCAGCAGACTCGGGGATGCGGTCGAGATAGACCAGCTGGTACATCCCCAGCCGCAGCAGGATCAACACCAGTGGCTCCAGCTTGCCGAGCGATTGGTCCAGAAGCTGGCTGAGAATGTGGTCGAGCGTGCCCTGGCGGCGCAGCACGCCGAACACCAGTTCGGCAAACAGGCCCCGGTCGGGTCCGGACAGTTGTCCTTCCGCCAGTTCGCGGTCCATGGTCTGGTCGGCGAAGCTACCCTCTTTCTGGATTCGCCGGAGAACGGTACAGGCGGCCTGCCGCGGATTGGATGAGTTCAACACCGAGGCGCTCAATAGCTGTTCATCCGCGACATTTGAAAGGTTGTTTTCAGCGTATTCATATCTTTACCTCACAGCAAATAATCAATAATGTACCAATGGTTAAAATAATAATGACTGCGGGCAAAAAGCGCAAGGGCAGGGGGATATATATCGTCAATAACGAGGAAACAACTTCCAACTTACCATCCCTGATAAACAGGATAAGTGCGTTAACGAAGTTATTCCCTGTCAAAAACACCGGAAATAACTTCTAACTTACTAAAAACTTGACAAAACATGGTGTGGGTGGTATCAGAAATGTTCTCATTTTTCAAACAAATCGGAGGAAATTATGGAACGGACATTCGCTATTATCAAACCAGACGCAGTCGAGCGCAAGCTGGCTGGTAAAATTCTGGACAGAATCGAAGAAAAAGGCTTTACCATCGTTGGCATGAAGAAGATCAAGCTGACCAAACAGCAGGCCGAAGGCTTCTACTACGTACACAAAGAGCGCCCCTTCTTCAACGACCTGTGCGCCTTCATGTCCCGCAGCCCGGTGATCGTACTCTGCCTGGAGAAGGAAAACGCCATCGCCGACTGGCGCACCCTGATGGGCGCTACCAATCCGGCCAACGCCGAGCCCGGCACCATCCGCAAGGATTTTGCCATCAACATCGAAGAGAACTCCTCACACGGTTCCGATGCCCCGGAAACCGCTGCCTTCGAGATCCCCTACTTCTTCAGTGCGCTGGAGCTGGTGTAATTCAACGGCTCCTGTACAGTTTTTTCAAAAGCCCTTCCTGCTGGAAGGGCTTTTTTGATTCCAAAGGGCATTGATTTCGCGGAATATGACCTGGAAATATCGAAAAGTTCAGTTGGACGGAGATTGTGATGGTGAAAAACAAGCTGCTATGCAGCATCAAGGATGTCCTGAATATTGATGATGCGGTCATGATACAGATCTTCAGGCACGCCGGGCGTGAGGTTGGCCAATCCACTGTTGCCGCTTTTCTGAAATCAGAAGACGAGGATGGTTATATTCCGTGCAGTGACCCTGTTATGGGTTTTTTTCTCGATGGCCTGATCATCCATAGCAGGGGCCTGCAGGAAGGTAAGCCGGCTCCGGCGGAAAATCCAGTTAGCGCTCTGACCAACAACGCCATCTTGAAAAAGCTGAGGATTGCCCTGGACCTGAAAGAGGATGATCTGGTGGGGATTTTAAAGCTGGCGGGTATCACGGTGACAAAACACGAGCTGACGGCGTTATTCAGAAAACAGGGACACAAACACTATAAGGAATGCAGCGATCAGTTTCTCAATGACTTTTTAAAGGGCATTGCCCTGCGCAATAAAGGTTGAGATCAGAGCACGCGCCTCAATCAGCGGGTCGCCGGCACCCTCCACCCAGCTAATGATCACGCCATGTTTCTCCATCCTGCGGAACCAGTTTTCCTGGCGCTTGGCAAACAGGTGGATGGCGCTGTTCAGCTTTTGAAACATGTCGTTGCGCGTCAACACACCCCGCAGGTGCGCCCCCACAAAGCGGTACTCCAGTCCGTAGTAATCCAGCCGTTCCCAGGGTACCCCAGCCTCATGCAATCGTTGCACCTCTTCGATCATGCCGCACTCCAGACGCTGCCGCAGTCGTGCCGTAATTCTCCGTCGTAGTTCGGCCCGCTCCCAGCGGATGCCGATGACTAGGGGGCGGATTTCGGGCATTGGTTCGCCTTCGCTGCCGTGCGCACGCTCATGACAGGCTATCTCCAGTGCCCGGACCGTGCGGCGGCGGTCCAGCAGGTCGGTGCTGTTGTGTTGATCCGGGCGCAGTTCCCGCAGCATAGCGGCCAGTTCCTTGTCACTGCGCCCTTCCAGTTCGGCCCGCAGCAGCGCATCCTCAGGAACCGCCACCATCCGGTAACCGCGCAGCACGGCATCCAGGTACATGCCGGTGCCGCCGCACAGAATCGGCAGGCCACCACGTGACTTGATGTCCTCAAAGGCCTCGCAAAACAGGCGCTGGAAGGCGAATACACTGAACTCGGCCCCCGGTTCCAGGACATCTATCAGGTGGTAGGGCACCTGGCCGTATTCGTGCAGGTCCTTGCCGGTACCAATATCCATGCCGCGAAAGATCTGGCGCGAGTCAGCCGAGATGATCTCTCCGTCCAGCTCGTTTGCCAGGTCCACGGCAAGGCGGGTCTTGCCCGATGCGGTCGGGCCGAGGATGATCAGGAGATTGAAGGGGAGTGGGATCGTCATGGCGAAGGATTACAGCCGTCCAGTACTTCGCGTAATTTGATGGCCAGTTGACTCGGCTGAAGAGGCTTCTGAATAAACGCAATCTCCTGATGCACCAGACCATGCTGGGCAATTACATCTTCCGTATATCCTGACATGAACAGTACCTTTGCATCGGGGAACTTCTGATGAAAGCGTGTTTCCAGTTCCTTGCCACCCATTCCAGGCATGACCACGTCAGCCAATAACACATCCACAGATATGCCGGGCTGCTCAAGGATTTCCAATGCCTCTTGGCCGGATGCTGCCGTCAGCACGGTATATCCCAGGGACGGCAGCAATTCAACCAGAAGCTGACGGATAGATATTTCGTCTTCAGCTATGAGGATCGTTTCCGTGCCGACCGGAATCACGACTGCCTTCGGCTCAGAACGTTCCGTTGTAGTCTGTTCATGGGCAGGGAGATAAATCTTGAAGACAGTGCCTTTACCAGGCTCGCTGTACAGGAAAATATGACCCGACATCCGGTTGATTATTCCGTACACCGTTGCCAACCCCAAACCGGTACCTTCGCCAGCAGACTTGGTGGTAAAAAATGGTTCAAAGATACGGGATTGAACCTCCTGGCTCATGCCGATACCGGAGTCGCTCATCGAAAACAACACATAAGGGCCAGGCGTCACGTTTGGATGTCTGCGCGCATATGCTGCGTCAAGCGTCACATTTGCCGACTCGATGGTCAGTGTTCCGCCATTGGGCATAGCGTCGCGCGCATTGACGGCCAGATTCATGATGACCTGTTCGATATAACCATTATCGGCCATGACATTTTCGACAGGTTCCTCCGTATTCAGGCGAAGCTTCACCTTCTCTCCGATGATACGGCTGAGGAAGCCTGCCATATTTTCAATAAGGACCTTTATATTGACGACCTGCATTCTGATTTCATTCTTGCGACTGAAAATCAGCAGCTGACGGGTAAGCGAGGAGGCCTTAAGGCATGAATCATATATTGCCGCGATATGTTTTTTCAGAGATGTCTCGCTGGAGATATTTCTCATCGCCAGCTCGCTGTATCCAAGCATTACGGTCAAGATGTTGTTGAAATCGTGCGCAACCCCACCAACAAGACGGCCAATGGATTCCATCTTCTGTGCCTGGAGAAACTGGGACTGGAGTTGTTCCTTTTCCTTCTCTATTTTTCTGCGTTCTGAAATATCACGGATGACGTGAATGATTCCGATGTGTTCGTGGTCTTTTCCGAAGCGGGAAAATGAAGTGATCTCGAAAAGGGTGCCGGAAATCGAATCCTCAACCTCCTCTGTCACTGCCCGCATATGGTCGGATCGATCGGTCTTTTCAAGCAACAACCTGGGTTGCTGAGTAAGCAATTGCAGCAAACGTGGCGCCTGCATGGTCTCTGCGCACCGGTTCATCCTGATAGTGTGTCCCTTGCCGTCCATGAGGACAATGGCATCGGTAATGCTGTTGAATGAATCCTCCCATTCATCCCTGGCATCGCGCAGCTCCTGTCCGGTTTGTTCAAGTTTGAAAACATGTGCCATGATGAACATGAATGACAAGGAAACGGAGAATAGAATCGGGCTGAACCAGATGTTGAAATACGCGAACAGGCCGAAAGATGCCAGCAGGCAACTTGTCATGCAGAAAAACCACCACAATACCATGTGTCTGGACCTGGCGCGGAACATGACAAAAAGGCCCAACAGGGCCAGGCCAATGGATATGGCTTTCCTGACCGGCACCGGCACCGAGGTGATTTCATTGTGATTCAGGAGCGAGTCAAGAATGTTTGCGTGAACCTCTACTCCGCTCATTGGGCGTCGCAGTTGGGAAAAAGGGGTCAATGCTCCCCCTTCGAGCCCTTCAGCAGTAACTCCCACCAGAATGACCCTGTTGGAAAAATAATTCGGCGGGAATTTATGGTCGATGATATCTATCATCGAGACAAGCGGATACGTGCCTGGCGGGCCGTGGTAGTTGATCCTTCGTGCATCCTGCTGGATTATGTTCGTCGGAGACTGAGGTTTTTCGGTGCCTTGAGGAGTGGCATTGCGAAGCAGTGGTTGGTGTGTGAGGATCTCAAACAGTACGGAGGAAAATGAGGGTATTGCATGGCCATCCGCATGGATGGTGTGAAAGGATTCTCTGACAACGCCATCTATGTCCTGCTCCAGATGAGCGTGCCCCGAGTACGGGGAGGTGATGGCCGGCTGCGGCAGGGGGGGCATCATCGTATGCGGCGGGCGGACATAGGTCGGAAGCACGACACGACCATGCTTGCGGATGGCGTTTTCTAGAGCAGCGTCATCTTGTGCTGGTTCGGCAAGCAGGATGTTGAATCCCACGGCGCCGGCTTTGTCAAGCCTGTCCAGAAGGGTTGCGTAGTTGCTGCGATTAATTGGCCATCTGCCAAGCCTGCTTAACGTATTTTCGTCTATGGCGGCAATCAGAATACGACTGTCCTTTTCAACAGGCCCCCTCAAGCGAAAATAGAGGTCATAGCAATACGTGTGCATCCCTTCAGAAAAACCGAGATATTCTGCAGACAGAATCAAGGCAAGACCAACAAAGACTATGAGAATGTGTTTTCTCATGTGCATAAATTTACAGGAAAATCAGCAGGAGTGTGCCTATGAGGCCCAAACTCCCGGCAACTGCCGGCCAGTATGATCGCAGCTCCACATCGAAGCTCTGCGGGGTAGAAAATGGTCCTTCATACCCGTCAGCATCAATGGAACTGATACGGACATAATAGGTGCCGGCCTTGTCCGGTTTGGCAAGGGTAATCTCCGGTATTTTCTCCTTCCGGTCAGTGAGGATTGTTTGAAAGCTTACATCAGGAGAAACCTGAAAGTGGTACGTTATATTGTCACCTTGGTTGCGCCAGCGGATGTGCAGTTCTTCGCCTTTGACGTCGGGCTTTTCGACTGCTGGCGAGGGGGGTGGAGGAATAAGGCGGAATAAGATGGAGTCGGACCATTCGCCGGCGTAACCATCCTGGGCAATGGAGTGGATACGGAAATAGTTTTCACCGAATTGTTCAAAGTCATGGGTGTATTCAGTGCCCTTGATATCCAAAGATTGTGTTGATGCCTTTTTGAACTCACGGTCCGGAGAAAGTTGCAACTGGTATTTTGCGGCGTCCAGAACCTTGAGCCACTTAAAAACAACGGTCTTGCCCTTGTAGTTACTGTTGACGAGGGGCGCCTGAACAAAAGGCGCCAATGGACTGGTACGGATGGTCAAGGTGGCTGGCGGGTTGGAGAACCCTTCCAGACCGAGATTGTCAATGCTGGTTGTCTGGAAATAATAGACCCCATCCTCAAGGTTTGCCAGCTCAATGGACTCGCCGGGCTTGATGGTTTTTTCAAATAGCACGTCCTTGCCTTGCATGTCACGGGACAGAATATAACGGTAGGCTGCTGCCCCGGATATGGTCTCAAGTTCAAGAAACAACGGAGTCGTTCTGTAAGATGTTTGAGGATTCAGCAGTGAGGGTGGGGGTAGCAACTTGTGCGGTTGTGCTGGCGGCTCGCCTTGTTTGACAAGGGTACCTTCTCCCTTGTTCAGTGCTACCGTATGATGCATGGCGGAAACATCCACGATGCCATGCTGTACCTCGGCGGTAGTGGTTGCATCGCTTCCGGCTGATACACGGAAATCCGTCCCCCTGGCAAGGGTTGTGGCAGAAGGTGTTTGGATTTCGATACGGGAACCATGGCCGGTGGCACTGCGTACCTTCATGAAAACGCTTCCAATCGGGACAACAAGCTTTTGCAGGAAGTGATTGCTGATGGTTACTTCTGAATTGTTCAGTTCCATGGTCGTATCGGGGCGTTGCGTAAATGCGGTACCGTCTGCAAAGGCAATTTCCACAGTGCTTTCATGTCCGGTCTTGATAACGCTGCCCTGGCGGATAACGTCACTTTGCTTCAGGGGTTTCCAGGTGCCACCCACTCGTTCTCTATATGTAACATTTCCCTTGACGAACACCACTCGTCCATCAACCGGCAACCCTTTGAGGAGAGCCACGGGGATGATAAGCTTTTGGCCGCTCCTGATGAGATCCATATTTTTCAGATGGTTGAGGCGACCGATTTCTCGCCATTTTTCCGGCTGTTTAAGATATTTTCTGCAGATGGCAATCAGGCTGTCATTGTGCACGATTGTCAACTCATAACCGAGATTGTCGGCAGCATTTGACGTTAGCGGAATAGCAAACACCAACAGCAATAATAATAACGATAATGGCACTCCGGTGTTGATCACATATTTCATGTTACCGCCCCATTCAATCAAAAACATCTGAACATGATGAAGGTCATTGTCAATGCCGGATCAGCTGGATTGGCTAGTCGGTAAGCCGCACCTGGTCAGTCACAAAATATATCAGGTACAACGTTATATGCAAGCTTCATCCCTTGATGATCATATAGCCATTCGAGTAACGACTTTACCACTGCCAAATCGCTTCCTCTTAATTGAAGCAGGTTTGGTGGTTAAAAATTTATTAGATGCAAAGTTTTGACGGAGCGCTTGTCAGGAAGGGGATTTATAGTGTTATGCAGTGAATTAGAGCGGTATTTAGAGCCTGTTTGGCGTAATTGGCAGGCGCGACACGCCAAGCAGCTTCAGCTATTTGACGTGCTATTTTCGCTGCTAAGTCAAATAACGTCAAATTCCGGCACCTTCACCCCCCCATCGCTCATGTTGTTGAATGTAATATTGTGAACTTTTTTGCAACACACTGATATATAGCGACAAATAATGTTAATTAAAACTAATTTCCTCTATATATGAATTTGGATATGTTTTTGCAAATCTCCACAAAGAGATTGAATATTTTATTCAGTCGTTACCCCTGAGGAGAATCTCTATGCAGACAACATTTCAGATCATGATTATTGCACTCACGTTCATGTTGGTTATTAATGGCCTGTACAAAAGCATAGATGACCGGATCAGGTTGCGGGAGCTTTGCGAAGAAGAGGAAATCGGGAACCTTCGGGAATTGATAAAAAGCACCAGGGGATGGATTTCCCGGCACCTGCTGTGCGCATTTTTCGGGGTGATACTTGTCACGGCAATAAAGCTGACCCCGGCACTGGAAGAATTTGATCTGCTCGCCGCCTTATTCGCGGCACACATAGTATTTTCTTTGCTCTTTGCATTTGCCGAGTCTTTGTTTGCCCAGCGGATATCCAATGCTGTCGATGTACGCACAGCACCGGCAAGAATACCATCCGCCCCATCTGGGGGAGATTTCCCGTCTGAGGGGGAAAACGCTTAAGATCGACTTAAGGCTCTGTTTCTTTGAGACCTTTGCGGCTCCGTGCGAGTCAGTGTTTTTTCTGGATTTGATAATAATCTTCGCTGCAGGAAATGCAGTTCGTTACTTCTCAACCCCATGTAACCACTCAAAGACCGATTTGGCCATTGCCCGGTTAATCCCTTCCACCGTGGCAATCTCCTCGATTCCAGCCTCCTTCAGCCCCTGCAGGCTGCCGAAATGCCGCAGCAGGGCCGTGCGCCGCTTGGCGCCGATTCCAGGGATCTGCTCGACCCCGGAAGCGATGCCCTCTTTCCCCCGCAGTTTACGGTGGTACTCGATGGCAAAGCGGTGTGCCTCGTCACGGATGGCAGCCAGCAGCAGGAGCGCCGCGGAGTTCTGCCGCAAAACCACCGGATTGCGCCGCCCCTGCAGAAAGATCCGTTCGTTGCTCTTTTGGATCGCGTCGTCGGTCATGTTGCGAACCACTCGGCTCTTGGCCAGGGAAACCAGGTCAATGCGTCCCGCAAGTCCAAGTTCGCTGATGATCTCGCCGGCGGCATTCAACTGTCCAATGCCCCCATCCACCACCACCAGATCCGGCAGTCCGTCCTGTGCCACCCTGTCACTGCTGAAACGCCGCGAGAACACTTCGGCCAGCATGGCAAAATCATCCTGGCCGGTCACTTCACGGATTCGATAACGGCGGTAACGGTCCTTGTCAGGCCGACCATTCGTGAAGACGACCCCGCTTCCCACGGAGAAGCGGCCCTGGATGGTGGAGATATCGTAACACTCTATCCGGCGCGGCAGGCGCGCCAGATGCAGCCGCTGCAGCAGCACTTCCAGTACGGCCTCTGACGAGGCCTGCTTTTCATCGCGTTCCCGCAGTGCAGCCGCTGCATTCTTTGCGGCCAGTTCCACAAGGTCGTGCTTGACCCCCCGCAAAGGGCGGGTAATGGAAACTCTCCTCCCCTTGATCTCGCCCAGCAGTTCGCCTAATGCCGTACCCTCCTCAATATCCAGCGGCAGCAGGATCTGCTCCGGGATGTAGGCGCCTTCGCTGTAATACTGGCGCAGGAATGCGGCTATCCCTTCGGCATCGTCCAGCTCCCAGTTCAGATTGAACAAACGGCTTCCCGTCAGCACGCCGCCGCGAATAAAAAGCAGCACCAGTTCCAGGCGGGAACCATCGCGGTAGAAGCCGATGGCATCACTGTCGCCACCCTGCATAACCATCTTCTGCTTCTCCACGGTAACCTCGATGGAACGGAGCAGGTTGCGCCAGCGAGCAGCTTCCTCAAAGCGTAAATCATCCGACGCTTCCAGCATGCGGCGCTTGAATTCTGTCACCAGCTGACGGTTTTTCCCTTCCAGAAACAGCATGGCTCCATCCACCAGTGTGGTGTAGTCGTCAGGGGAAATCAGGCCGCAACAGGGGGCGCTGCACTGGCCGATCTGATGATAAAGGCAGGGGCGTTTGCGGGCCATGCAGCGCGCCAGGGGATAGTGGCGCAATGGGAACATGCGCTGCAACTGGCGCAGCACCTCCCGGGCTGCGGAGGCAGAGGCATAGGGGCCGAAGTAGCGGGCGCCGTCACGGGAGATCTTGCGCACCACATTGAAGCGGGGGAATTGTTCCCGAGGATCCAGTCGCAGGGAGAAGTAGGTCTTGTCGTCCTTCAGGCTGAGGTTGTAGCGGGGATGGTGCTGCTTGATGAGGGTGTTTTCCAGCAGCAGCGCCTCTTTCTCGGTATCGGTCAACAGTACCTCGATATCGGAAACCCTGGCCACCAGAAATTTGACATGATAACGGGAATCAATGGATGCGCCGAAGTACGAGCGCACCCGCTGACGCAGATTGCGGGCCTTGCCGACGTAGATGATCTCACCTGCCGCGTCGCGCATCAGGTATACACCCGGCGAGTTTGGCAGCTGCCGTATTTTATCCTCAAGACTCATGATGGACATTCTAGCTGTTTGCGAACGGAATGAAAAGCGTGGCGTACATAATGGATCTGCCTAATTTTGTGGCACGCCGCTCAAATGCAAGGCACCCCCCGAAAGCAGGCACTATTGTAATATTCGTAATAACAGGTGGTTACAGCAGGAAGCGTGTTGGCAACATTCTTGCGTTACTGCCTGATACGCCCAACGTCGGGCGCACTCACAGATACCAACGGGGGTAGCGTGTATGGAGACCATGTCAACGGTGACAGGCCTGAAGAGTAGTGCTGATGTTCTTTTTCTGATGTTGGGGGCTGTACTGGTGTTCGCCATGCATGCCGGTTTCGCCTTTCTCGAGGTGGGCACGGTACGTAAAAAGAATCAGGTCAATGCCTTTGTCAAGATCCTTACCGACTGGTCCGTTTCAACGGTTGTCTATTTTGTGATCGGTTTTCCCATCGCCTACGGCATATCCTTCCTGAAGCCCGCCGAAGAACTGCTCGGCAAGAACCAGGGCTACGATCTGGTGCACTACTTCTTCCTACTCTGTTTCGCAGCCTGCATACCGGCCATCATCTCCGGCGGCATTGCCGAGCGGGCCAAATTCTGGCCGCAGGTCATTGCCGGGGCGATCTTCGCAGGGATTTCATATCCATTGTTCGAATCGCTGATCTGGGGCCAGAACGCCTCACTTCTCCAGGGAATCTTCAAAAGCATCGGCGGGGCTGATTTTCACGATTATGCCGGTTCGGTGGTGGTGCACTCCATCGGCGGCTGGATCGCCCTGCCGGCAGTAATCATCCTTGGTCCGCGCATGGGCCGCTACGTCCGCAGCAAATCCCATCCGATCCCGGTCAGCAACATTCCTTTCCTGGCGCTCGGTTCATGGATCCTGGCGGTGGGCTGGTTCGGCTTCAACGTCATGAGTGCCGGCAACCTGGAAAAAATCTCCGGCCTGGTGGCGGTCAACTCGCTGATGGCCATGGTGGGAGGCGTGCTGGCGGCGCTGCTGGCCGGCAGGAACGACCCCGGTTTTGTTCACAACGGTGCCCTGGCAGGACTGATTGCCGTCTGCGCCGGTAGTGACATCATGCACCCGCTGGCAGCCTTTGTTGTCGGCTGCATCGCCTCCATAATCTTTGTCTATGGCTTTCAATTTGAGCAGGAAAGGCTTCAGATTGATGATGTACTTGGCGTCTGGCCGCTCCATGGCGTGATCGGATCGTGGGGGGGGATCGCCGCAGGTATCTTCGGGCAGAAGGCGCTGGGCGGCCTGGGCGGGGTCAGCTTCATCTCCCAGTTGGCCGGCAGTGTCTCGGCCATTATCTTCGCCCTGGCCAGCGGTTTCATCGTTTACGGCCTTCTTGCCAAGACCATCGGCATCAGGTTGAGCCAGGAAGATGAGTATGCCGGTGCAGACGTCTCCATTCACCATATCGGTGCTTATCCCGAGGATCATGTTCGCTGATTGATGGGCCAGGTTGGCAAGTTATACCAATTCCATATCAAGGCCCTATCTTCGTTGGCTCGTCTTCGGCTGCTCAACGTACTGTTTGTACGCCTCGCAGCCTCAATCCTCGCCGCCTTGATATCATCCTTGATCTGGAATTGGAATTACATGGTGTTTTCTGCATTTTCGGCAGAAAACACCATGGCTGACGCCCGATCTTTTTTCAGAATCAGGGGATATCCTGAAAGCCAATCGCCTAACACCTTTAAAAACCTTTTCTTTCGTTGACAATGGCCCGGAGAGATGCTATTTAGGATGCATTTTACCTGACATATCTCCGCTCTCCGTGCGCCGTTTTTTACGTGCCGGCCAAGAAGAGGTCCACTATCGTGATATCATTGAAATTATGCCGTAATATCCTGATCCGGTTTCTCGTCGTCCTGGTCATAATTTCATCGCTCCTAGTCCCTCCTGGTTTCTGCCAGGAGACAGAAGACTCCCAGGTATTCATCTCCGGCTTCAATGCCTACCAGCAGAAAGATTACGCCACTGCCATCGAGAAGATGAACGAGGTACTGCAAAAGTATCCTGACACTCCTCTGCGCGACATGGCCCTTTTCTGGCTTTCCCGTTCGTATTTCAAGAGCGGCAACCAGCAGGATGCTGCTCGCTTCATGTCTCAATTCTCCAAGGAATATCCAGATAACCCCCTCAAAGGCACCGTGGAGGAGGAACTCCTCAACCTGGTGACCCGTTATGAGCGGGGCGAAAAGTTGCCGGCAGGGCAGCCGCCCAAGTCCGCTGACAAACAAACCGCTGCCCAGAAAAAGGCCGAGAAAGATCGCCTGGCACAACAGCAAGCAGAGCAGCAGCGACTTGCAAAGGCAAAAGCCGAACAGGAGCGGATAGCATCAGAGAAGGCTGAACAGGCACGTCTGGCAGCGGTAAAAGCCGAACAGGAGCGAAAGGCGGCAGCTGAAGCAACTCGTGTGGCCGCTGCCCAGAGAGAACAGCAAAGGCTGATTGTCGAGAAGGCAGAACAGGAAAGACTTGCTCAGGAAAAACTTGTTGCTGAAAAAGCCGAACAGCAGCGTCAGGCAGCCCTTAAAGCTGCAGAAGAACGCAAGTCAGCCGAACTTGCGCAACAGCAACGCCTGGAGCGTGAAAAGGCCGAACAGCTGCGGATAGCGGCTCTGCAATCCGAAGAAGAACGAAGATTGGCCGAAAAAGCCGAGCAGGATCGTTTGGCAAAAGAAAAAAATGAGCGGGAACGCATGGCTAAACTTGCTGCCGAACAGCAGCGATCGGCTGTCCTTAAAGAGGAAGAGGAGCGCCGGACCGCCGAATCAGCCGCAAAAGAGCGCGTCGCTGCCTCTAAGGTCGAACAGGATCGCCTTGCCTCCCTCAAGTCTGTTGAGGTGCGTAAGCTTGCAGAAAAAGCGGAACTGGAACGGATAGCCGTACTGAAAGCAGAAGAGGAGCGAGTCGCTGTTGCTGCCGCTGAGGCCGCACGATCGGCCGCAGCCAAGCAGGAGCAGGAGCGTCTGGCCGCTGAAAAGGCCGCGGAAAAAGCTGAGGCTGCACGTTTAGCTGCCGCGAAACAGGAAGACCTGGAACGCGTGGCAACAACCCGGGCAGAGGAGCTGCGAATTGCCAAGCAGCGTGATGTCGAGGAGAAGTTGCGGATCGAAAAAATGGCGTTGCGTGAGAAGGCCATTGCCCAATACAAGTCGGTTATAGAAAAATACCCAGGCACCAATGCAGCCATATCTGCTGCCGCCAAGCTTCAGGGTTTGGGTGTAGCCGTGGCATTACCGACACAGGTGGCCGCTGTTGAGCGGAAGCCCGCGGAGCCTGAAAACTCTCAGGTATTGAGGCTTGAAGTTGCCCAGTATGCCGGATTTGAATTCAACCTGCTTCCCCGGTCCCAGTCCTATGATGTTGCCCGTCGCATCAGCGTGCCGTTTGAAGTCATCAACCGGGGTAATGGCAGCGATTCGTTCTACTTCGAATCTGGTTTTCCTGCGGAGTTCGGCGCAAATTTTGCCTCGGCCGCAGCACCGGACCAGAACATCAATCAGACACCTGTCCTGGCGCCCGGTGAGACCTTCAGGGGTGTTGTTACTCTGACGATACCTGCTGCCAGCATCGATGGCCTGCGAATTACCCATCCGGTCAAGGTCGCCTCCCGTTTCATGAGCGAGGCCAGCCAGTCTCGCGAGGTATATATGGTTGCCTCGGCGCCGCTGCTGCGTGCCGTGCTGAAAACCGACAAGATCCAGCCGCTGCCGGGTGAGAAGGTTGTCTACCGTATTGCCGTGCTGAACGTTGGCTCAACAGCAGCCAAGAATGTTACCATGCGCCTGAATTTCCCCCCCCAGCTGGAGCCGGTCGATTATGCCGCGGCAGGTTTCAAGCAGGAGATGAAGTCTGCGCTTGTCTTTGACGGGCTGCAGGTTAATTCCGGGGAAAGCAAGGAGTTTACGGTCAACTTCCAGCTCAAGGATGATTCCCTGGCTGGACAGGAGTTGCTCTGCCGAGCCGAATTGATCAACAATCCGTTGAAAACAGCATCAGTATTCATTTCCAATCCCTCCAGCGTGCAGCCGCAGCATGGTATTGCCGTACGCTCCGGTGCGGAGCGCCTGGTGGTCATCCCTGGTCAGACCATCATGGTGCCGTTTGTTGTTACCAATACCGGTAACGTGCGAGAGAAGTTCCGGATGGCTTCCACGGTCAAAGGCGCCCAGGAAGCGCTCATCTTTCTTGACCTCAATCGGGACGGGATCAAGCAGGCCGGCGAGCCGGTTATCAGCGAACTCGGCCCACTTGCTCCAAAGGAAGAGGTCAGCATTGTCATGGAGGTTAAAACCACCGGGAATGCCACTGACGGCACTGAGGGAAGCCTGCAGGTCGCCTTCAGCCCCGAGGGTGATGCGTCACGAGCAGCAGAAGGTTCGGCGCGCCTGATCTACTCCAGGCCGGTGCTCCAGATGGCCATGGCTGGTCGCGACGGCCGTCTCAAGCCGGGTGAGGTGGCCTCATTCGACCTTACTATCACCAACCATGGATCCAATATTGCCAGGGTGGTTGAGTTGCAGAGCGCCTGGCCCGAGCAGCTGGAACTTGTCGCTACCGATCCGGTCAACAGCTCGGCCAGTGGCGGTAACATTCTCTGGAAATTCAATGAACTTGGCGCAGGCGAAAAACGTTCCATCAAGGTCTCGTTCAGGGTCAAGCCCGGAACCAGCGTAGGAATGAACATTCAGGTCAAGAATATTCTTAAATATGAAGATCAATTGGGGAATAGGTACTGACATGACACGATGCGCATGCGGAACGGCAGTGGCTTTACTGCTTCTCGTCCTTGCACCGGCAGCCTGGAGTCAGCAGTATTTCCTGTATTCACCAACGGCCATGGGCCCGGAGGATAAAGTTCCGGCCAAGGATGGCGTGCTGGTCCGTGAGGTGTCGGTGCAAAAGGGGGATACGCTCTCTGGCCTGTCCCGAAGATTCAGCGGCCATGGATCATACTATTCTCAAATTCTGCTTTTTAACGATATCAGGGATCCAGACCTGATCTATGCCGGCAAGACCATCAGGGTCCCTGTTTCCAAGGGACAGGTCGATGAAAAGACCAGCATGGCTCCGGCGCCCAGGAAAAAGAAAGCTGCCTATCCGGTGGCCGCGGTTGGCAAGGGGCAGGCCGTGACGCCTTTGACCCCTGCAAAAAAATCCGTATCCGGCAAAACAGCAACAGAACCTACGACAGAGATCTCTCTCAGCGACCTGAAGCGTATAGACGCCGGCAAACAGAAGAAGCGGGGGGAAGCAAGGAAACCGAAAGCTACTGTCGTGCGGAAATCAGCGCCTGTGGCAGAGGCACCATTTGCAGCTGCTCCTGTAGCGAAAGAATTACGTCCGGCAGGTGTTGAAGCGGCATCCGGACAGAAGCTTTTCGAGCGCGCGGTCAAGTCGTATAAACAGGAAGACTGCCGTGCGGCGCTGGATCTGTTTGAGCGTTTCCTGTCAGAAAACCCCAACTCGCCTCTGGCCGCCGATGCCAGCCTTTATAAGGCAGAGTGTTATCTGAAGCTGTCAAGCCAGTAGCTCAAGTCCGTTACTGATCTTATACCAATTCCATATCAAGGCCCTATCTTCGTTGGCTCGTCTTCGGCTGCTCAACGTACTGCCATGTACGCCTCGCAGCCTCAATCCTCGCCGCCTTGATATCATCCTTGATCTGGAATTGGAATTATACGAAAAAGGGCGCCTGTGTAGCGCCCTTTTTCGTCTGTTCAGATATGCAATCTTTACTTCCAAGTCGTCACGAATGCCCGCAACCTGCCGCCCTTCTCATCGCGGTAGTATACCACCTTGAGATTCTCCGCAACCTGCCCCCGCTGAATCTCATACCCATCTTTTTTCTCTGATGATTCCATGACAAATACAGGTTTTTTGCTGATTTGCCTCAATACGGCCTTCATGAATGATTCGGGAACGCCTTGACCACCTCGGTCGATAACCTGAATTGCCTTGATAGAATTGTTTTCCCGATAGATCTTGAACTCGGTGACGTTCCCTTTATAGCGTTCCCAGCCGGGATTGGCCGCGCTGTAATCCTTGTCGAATCCCGCGCGGGGGATAAAATCAGGCAACGCCGTGATACGCGGAGTGGTTGCAACCGCTTTGGATTGATCCTTTTGTCCGCGATTTTCAGCTATAGCCAACAGCATTGCCTTGTCGCTCAATTGTGTATCTGCTCCTGTTGCGGGTGTCTGGCTGCCAGGCTTTGGGCTGGCAGGGACGACAGCTTGTTGGCCAGGTGCAGGAGCCTGCTTTGTCCCGGCGGCATCGGCTATGACCGTGGCAGGCGGTTTGACCGGTGCCTGGGGGTTAAGGGACTCTGTCTGTGCTGCAATGTCTACGGGCTTGTTTTTTGAGCTGCTGTGCTGGAGCATGGTAATAACAACGACAGCTATCAACAACGGCGCAAGCCAGAGAATAATCGTTGCCTGTTTCGAGCGGCTTTGCACAGGCTCTATGGTCTCTATCTCCTCATGGTTCCAGCTGTGGGAATGCTCTTCTGTTTCTTCGTCGGCACCCTTGGCTGGCTGTATGCTGCTGACGGCACTGTCAAAGGAGTTGGTAAACTCTGAATATACCGAAACCCGTGAGCGGGGTGAATAGGTGATGCCTTGTTCCTCCAGGGAAGGCTCGACAGCGTCGGATAGTTGATGGGCTGCGGCAAGGACAGGCATCTCCGGCTGCAAAGGCATGCCGGGAAGTTGTTCCGATGGAGCTTGGTCCAGCGGTTGGAACTCTTGAATTTCAGTTGTCATAGCGGCTTCTTGTTGGGGCGCTGGAGGTACGAAAACCTCTTCCGGGGCCGAAACAGCCTTCTTTTCCTTGGGGCCAAGACCGGTAATCATCTCTTGGACGGCATCGAACAGCATGTCATCGCTCAGGGACGTATCCAGGTGCCCATGGTACAGTTTGAGGGTCTCTTTGCTGACCTGGTCCAGCGGACTGAGCAACACAAAGCGGGAACGTTTTCTTCCCAGCTGTTTTTTCAGATGCATCAGCAGGATATCTGCGGAAAATCCCGACAGGTGGGTTTGAACGAAAACCATGGCCGGTTTATCGGCTACGATCTCCTCACCACCCATTTCCAGATCGTTGACAATGCGCAGCCGGATATCCTTTTCGTCAGAAAAGCGGGAGAATATCTTCCTGAGTCGCGGTATATCCGTAATCAGCAATAGATTGGTCAATGCAGTTCCTCCTTTGAACAGTCCACATTCTACGGTATGAGTGGTTCGTTTTCAACTGTATTATTAGAAATTCAACCTTGCTATGTTCAGGGGAAATCGTGTAACGTATGTGATCCCGAAAAACACCTTGCAGAAAAGGAAAATCAATGTTGGATAAACATGTTATCGATGCGCTCAAGTTGATTGTGGGCACCGAGAATGTAGCAACCGAACGACAGGATCTTCTTTGCTATTCATATGATGCCACCCAGATGGAATTCCTGCCGGCCGCGGTCGTACACCCCGCTGATGCGGAAGAGGTTGCCGCGATCCTCAGACTGGCCAATCAGAACAATTTTCCGATCTTTCCCCGTGGAGCAGGAAGCGGGTTTTCGGGCGGCGCGCTACCCAAGGCAGGTGGTGTAGTTTTGGTAACCACCCGTATGAATAGCATCCTGCGCATCGATACCGAAAACCTGATTGCCGAGGTTGAGCCGGGGGTTGTTACGGAACAGTTCCAGCAGGCGGTTGAAAAAATGGGACTCTTCTACCCGCCCGATCCGGCGTCACTCAAGTTTTCCACCCTGGGAGGCAATGTTGCTGAAAACGCCGGCGGCCCGCGGGCCGTCAAGTATGGTTGTACCAAGGATTTTGTCATGGGGCTGGAGGTGGTGCTCCCGACCGGTGACATCATCCGTACCGGCGGTGAAACCTACAAAGGGGTGGTCGGTTACGACCTGACCAAGCTGCTGTGCGGAAGTGAAGGCACCTTGGGCATCATTACCAAAATCATCTTCAAGCTTCTCCCCTATCCGGACGCCAAGAAGACCATGCTGACCATCTTCGATTCCATAGATGGTGCTGCCAAGGCGGTTTCGGCAATTATCGGCGCCAAGATCATCCCCACTACATTGGAGTTTATGGATTATGCCACCCTGCAGTGCGTGGAGCGCCGTTTCAGCCTGGGCATCCCCCCTGAAGGACGCGCCGTGCTGCTGATCGAGGTGGACGGTGATCGCGACCTGATCGAGAAGCAGGCCCAGCAGATCCACGACATCATCGCGCCGCTCGGACTCGTCCAGTTCCGCGCCGCCAAGGATGCTGCCGAGTCGGAGCAACTCTGGAAGGTACGTCGTCTGGTATCACCGTCACTGCGCGACGTGAATCCTGACAAATATAACGAGGACATTGTCGTGCCGCGCAGCAAAGTGCCGGATGTTATCCGCAGCATAGAAAAGATCCAGCAGCGATATGACATTCCGATTGTCAATTTCGGCCATGCAGGCGACGGCAACATCCATGTCAATGTGATGATCGACAAATCCGTGCCCGGGATGGAGGAAAAGGCCCACGATGCCATCCGCGAGGTGTTTCAGGCCGCCCTGGATCTGGGTGGGACCATGTCGGGCGAGCACGGGGTGGGGCTCTCGAAAGCACCCTACATCGAACTGGAACTTTCCCCGGTTCAGATTGCAGCCATGAAATCCGTTAAGAATGCGCTTGATCCTAACAATATCCTCAATCCTGGAAAAATGTTTCCCTGGAAGGAAAATAATCATGCCGAATGATGAAAACAAAGCACGTCAGGAAGTATCCCTCATCGGACGTATCCTGTCTATAGAGGCGCTTCTCCTGCTGATGGGTATTGCCTCTCTGTATTACGGGATCACCCGTGGCGCGTCCATGAATATTTTCTGGGGAATAGTGATCATTCCCGGTGTGTTCATCCTGATGAAGGTCCGCAAAAAGGACTGGAAAAAGCATTGGGAGGAGATGGAAGCCGAGCACAAATCCCGTGAAGCCGGGAACAAGCCTGGCCCCCCGCCTGACGTTCCACCTGAGGCCTGACGTTATGCCCAACCATGGCGCAATTATTCTTGCCTCGGCATCGCCCCGCCGCACGGAATTGATGTCCCTGGCAGGAATTGAATTCAGCGTGGTTCCAGCCGACATCTGTGAGGATGTACTGCCTGGCGAGCAGCCCCAGGATCATGTCTTACGTCTTTCCCGCGAGAAAGCCCAAGCTGTTGCAGATAAGGCGGACGGCAGATTCTTTATCGGCGCCGATACCGTAGTGGTGCTGGATGGCAGAATCATGGGCAAGCCGGTTGACGACCAGGAATCCTTTGAGATGCTGTCGGAGCTGTCTGGCCGCACCCATGATGTCATCACCGGTTTCACCGTATTTGACCGGGAAACCGGTATTTGTATCAGCCGGAGCGTCGGGACCGAGGTGTTCTTCAAGATTCTTACTGCCCGGGAAATCAATGACTACATCGCCACCGGCTGCCCCAGTGACAAGGCGGGAGCGTATGCCATTCAAGGCGGTGCCGGCCATTTTGTCCGTTCCATCAACGGCTCCTATTCAAATGTCGTCGGGCTGCCGATGACGGAGCTTTATGAAGTTTTGTGTACCATGCAGGCACTGAACTGAACCATGTCATGCTCTAACATCGTTGTCATAGGGTCATCTACCGGCGGTCTCAAGATTCTTGAGGAGATGTTCCCCCGACTGCTGGTTCTAAAGGCTGCGGTCGTTATTATCCAGCATATAACCCCGCTGATTGACCAGGCATTTGTCAGCTCGCTGGCAAGGGTTTCAATGATGCCGATCAGCCTTGCACAAGAGGGACAGCACCTTCAGGAAGGGCAGATATATCTGGCGCCGGGAGGCGTGCACCTTAACTTTGTCAGAAACCAGAACATACACCTTTATACCGGCGAAAAAGTCAATTCCGTCTGCCCTTCCATAGATGTCTCCATGAAATCACTTGCCCCATCCAATGGCTGCAGGCTGGCCGGGGTCATTCTGACCGGAATGGGCAGCGATGGAGCTGCGGGTATCTCCCATATAAAGCAGATCGGCGGAACAACCATAGCCCAGGATCAGAAGACCAGCGTAATCTATGGCATGCCCAAGGCAGCAGCTGAAACCGGGAAAATCGATTTCATACTGTCTACGGAACGGATTGCGGATAAACTGCGAGAACTTTTTGGATAAGATCATATAACAGGCAAAAGGAGCCACACATGCAAATCACTCGATTCAAAAACTGGCGTATCCAGTACAAGATCATGTCCATTTCTGTTATCAGTGTCGCGGTTATGATGGCCGGCCTGTTCATCTACCTTCTGCCGATGATCGGCTCGCGGATCATGAATGAAAAAAAGGACGCTACCCGGCATATCGTCGAATTGTCCATGGGGGTTGTCGAACGGTATGATGCCGAGGTCAAGGCGGGCAAGATGCCGCTGGAGCAGGCCCAGAAAGAGGCTGCGGCGCAGATTTCAAAGATGCGTTATGAAAAAAAGGAATACGTCTGGATCAATGACCTGGGCAAACCGGTGCCGAAGATGATCATGCACCCGACAGTGCCGGCGCTGGACGGCAAGGTGCTCGATGATCCCAAGTTCAACAAGGCCACCTCCATGAGCGACGGCTTGAATGGCAAGGTCCAGAAAATCGACATGAAGAACCTGTTTGTGACCTTCAATGAGGTTGTCGAACGGGCAGGTCTCGGTTTCGTGAATTATGAATGGCCAAAGCCGAAAGTTGGGGGAGGCACGACAAGCGAGCTTTACACCAAGCTCTCCTATGTCCAGAAATTTGAGCCGTGGGGTTGGGTGCTGGGCAGCGGCATCTATATTGATGATGTTAAGATGGAAGTGGCCAAGGTCAAATGGATTCTGGTGGGCTTGAATATTGTCTTTGCCGTGTTTATGCTGGCGCTCTGTTTTTTCATCAGTCGCGGCATTACCAAAACCCTCGGCTATGTTGATAAAAGTCTGGAAGAGATGGCAAGCGGTGGCGGTGACCTGACCCGGCGTCTGCAAGTTGATCGTGAGGATGAAGCCGGTTCGCTGGCCAATTCGTTCAACCGCTTCCTGGACAACCTGAAGGATATCGTCGTCCGCATCAGCCAGAATGCGAATGAGGTAGCTTCTTCGGCAGAACACCTTAACAACACCTCGGCAAACATCGCCAACGGTACGGAAAAGGCGGCCTCCCAGTCGACCTCCGTGGCTATTGCCTGTGAGGAGATGGCAGCGACCTCGGCCGAGATCGCCCAGAACTGCATCAGAACCGTTGAGATCTCGAACCGCGCCACCCAGACCGCCCTGAACGGTTCCGAGGTCGTCAACCATGCCGTGCAGAGCATCCAGCGCATCGCCGTCAAGGTCCAGCAGAGCGCCAAAACCGTTGAATCGCTTGGTACCCGCTCCGAGCAGATCGGCAACATTGTCGGCACGATTGAAGACATTGCTGATCAGACCAACCTGTTGGCGCTCAATGCCGCCATGGAGGCGGCCCGGGCCGGTGAACAGGGGCGTGGTTTCGCAGTCGTAGCCGATGAGGTGCGTGCCTTGGCCGAGCGTACCACAAAGGCCACCCGCGAGATCGGCGAAATGATCAAGAGCATCCAGAAAGAAACAAAATCTGCGGTGGGCGCCATGGAGGAAGGGGTCCAGGAAGTTGAACGGGGCACCGAGGATGCCGCACGTTCCGGCAAGGCCCTGGAGGAGATCCTGCAACAGGTTGGAGATGTGACCAGCCAGATTAACCAGATCGCCACGGCAGCGGAACAGCAGACCGCAACCACCAACGAGATCAGCAAGAGTATGCACGAAATCACCGATGTCGTCAGCAACGCCTCGCACAGTTCCCAGGATACTGCGGGAGCAGCCAATCAGCTTGCCAAGATGGCTGAGGAGCTGAAGCATATCGTGGCACAGTTCAGGATGTAACCGTAATTATCAAAGGACCTCCGGGTTTAACACCCCGGAGGTCACCTCAATCCATGACTATTTCAAACAACCTGATACATATTAACGAGCGAATTCGAGTTGCTGCTGAGACCGCCGGCCGCAGCGCCGAATCCGTTCGTCTTGTTGCAGTTTCCAAGACCCGTCCTGCCGCTGATGTTATTGAGGCATTTGGTGCCGGACAGACGATCTTCGGGGAGAATTATGTTCAGGAGTTTACTGCAAAGGCCGCAGAGGTGAAAGAACCGGTGGAGTGGCATTTCATCGGCCACCTGCAAACCAACAAGGTCAGAAACATCGCCGGCCTGGTGACGCTGATCCACTCGGTGGATCGCCTGTCTCTGGCCCAGGAGATCAGCCGCCAGTGGGGCAAGCTGGGAAAAAGTTGCGACGTGCTTGTTCAGGTGAACATTGCCGGCGAGGCATCGAAATCAGGGACTACCGGGGAGGGTGCGCTGCAGCTGGTCAAGGATATCTCTTGCCTGCCCAATCTGCGCGTACGGGGACTGATGACCATGCCGCCTTTTTTTGACGATCCCGAAGCGGCCCGGCCTTACTTTGCCGAACTGAAACAGCTGTCCCTCCGTGTCTGCGCAGAGGGTATTCCAGGGGTAGAGATGCAGGAACTTTCCATGGGGATGTCCGGAGATTTCGAGGCTGCCATCCAGGAAGGCGCTACACTGGTGCGGGTCGGATCGGCCATCTTTGGGGAACGTCAATATCTATAACTCAGTCACGGTCTGATGGGGCGATTCCTTTTGCTCCGGCCGGCCCATCTCCTCCAGGTACTTCAGAACAAAGCGCTGCGCAGCCTCCACGGCAAGCGGAATATCCCACATGCTCATATCCCGTTCATCCACCTGATTGCTGATCCCGCGAATCTCCAGGCAGTTAATGCCGTAGCGCAGGCAGGTCAGCGCAACAGCGCCTCCCTCCATGTTTTCGCTGATGGCGCCAAAATGCCGGGCAAGGTCCTCACCTCGCTGCCGCGTTCCACTACAGGTTGAAACCGTAATAAAGCGTCCCCGCGCCAGGCTTACCCCGTAACAGTCTGCCAGTTGCATGGCCTTTTCCGCGGCATGTTTGGAAAGAGGGATGTTGTTGTAGTATCTCCGGTCATCCTGCACCAGATATGGGAGTTCCATCGAGCGCAGATCCTGCCACCCCTCCGATGTCAGCACCCCTTCGTCCCCCAGCAGTTCTTCACTGGCCACCGCCAGATCCCCGATGGAAAGCCCGCTGCCGGGATAGGCGCCGGCGCAGCCGGTATTGATAACCAGCTTGGGCCGGTGACGTTCGATCAGGGCGGCCGTGGCTGCGGCGGCATTGATCTTTCCGATGCCGGCGGCGCAGATGATGATGTGCTGTTTGCCCAGTGCCCCCTCGACATATTGGTAGGCAACGGTTTTCATGCGGGAGGTCGTGCCCAGGGCATGCTCAAGCAGGATCGTTTCTTGTGGTACCGCAGCGATGATCAGGATCGGTTTCATGGAGTGCTTTCCTGGTTTTTTAGTTTTATGGGAGGTTCCAGTCCCGTCCGGCCCTGCAGCAGTTTATGTGCAGCTTCCCGCGTACGGGGTGCGGATGCTTCCGGCGAGTCAAGCAGCCGCCGCAGGTCTTTCATTTCGTCAAGATCGTACCAGATCGGCAGGAGCGCGGTTCGAAGGCCGAGCTCTCCGGCCCGCTTGAGACTTGTTTCCAGCACAACCTCCGTGCTCCAGGGGATGTCCTGGAAGAGCCCCGGCCAGCACTGTTTAAGTCCAAGCAGATAATAACCGCCATCCTCGGCAGGACCAAATACAACATCGACCTCGTCGTTATCAAGGTGATCGAAAGCTTTTCTGATGTATTCCGCAGGCAGATCCGGGGAATCAGTGCCGATGATGCAGCAGGCCTCGATGCCGCTGGCGAAGGCTGATTCAAAGGCCGTTGCCATGCGCTCGCCAAGGTCCATGCCTGATTGAACAAAGGCCTCAACCTGCGCTGCGGGCAGTGGGAGATTGGCCTCTCCATCGGTCGCCCAGAAGGCCATAGTCCTTATTCCATCCAGTTTGGCTGCATTTTCCAGCACGTCCTCCAGCATGGCGGCGTAAAGATCAGCAGCGGCCTGATCGCCCACATCCTGTGCCAGGCGGGTCTTGACCCTGCCTGGCACAGGTTTGCGCGCGAAAATGATCAGCCCCTTGTTCATCCCCTGCGATCCAGCTCCACCGCAGCATAGGCCGAATGGTTGTGGATCGACTCGAAGTTTTCCGTTTCCACCGAGAACCAGGTGATGTTATCCAGCGCTGCCAGGCGTGAATAGGCCTCGCGCACCATGTCCTCCACGAAACAGGGATTCTCATAGGCCTGCTCGGTGACGAACTTCTCGTCCTCGCGCTTGAGCAGCGAGTACAACGGGCTGCTGCCGCACTGTTCGATCAGCTCCACCAGATCCTCGATCCAGATGAAATCCTGGTAGCGCACCCGCACGGTCATGACGCTGCGCTGGTTGTGGGCTCCATAGCGGGAAAGCTCCTTGCTGCACGGGCAGAGCGATGTCAGCGGCACCTTGACCCCCAGCACGAAATCCAGGGTGTCTGTCATGGAGGCGCTGAATTCGCAGGTGTACTCCATCAGGCTTCGGGCTCCGGAAACCGGTGCCTTTTTATCGATGAAATAGGGAAACTGGATCTCCAGATGGGCGCTGCCCGAGCCGAGCTTGGCCTTCATCTCATCCAGGATCGTCTCCAGCTTGTCCAGGGCGATCTGCTCGCGGTGCCGGTTGAGGATCTCCACGAAGCGGCTCATATGGGTCCCTTTGAAGTGGTGGGGCAGATCCACATACATGTTGACCCGTGCCACGGTATGTTGCAGGGAGCGGTTTTTGTCCATCACCACGATCGGGTAGGTGATATCCTTTACTCCAACCTTGGCGATCGGTATCCGGCGGTGGTCTGGTCGTTTCTGCATGTCCGGCATGGCGGGTTGTGGTTTTGCGGTACTGATTCGAGGCATGGGAAAATTCCTGTAAAAGTTATGATCAGTGATGGCTTAATAGGCGATGGCAAAGGTATCAAATTCGCCGCTATATATCCCAGCGCGGATGTCGAGCCGCTCGACCATTGCTGCGGGAGGTCCGCTACGGCACCACTCCACCAGGGCCTGCACGGCCGGTTCATTCCCCTCGAACAGGCCCTCCACCGAACCGTCCGCCATATTCCGCACCCAGCCGGTGACGCCCAACTCCTGTGCGCGGAGGCAGGTATGGTGACGGAATGCCACCCCCTGAACCCGGCCGTGGACCGTTACACATGTTCTGACATTCATTCCAGCCCCTCTTGAATGCCCAGTAGGCGCTCGATCTCCTGCCAGATTCTATCCCGACCGTCCCGGGAAAGGGCCGAAAACGGCAGCAGGTCATCCTGGTTACGCTCGATAGCCGCGGCGATCAAAGCTGTCTGCTTGGCCCGCTCGTTTTTGGACAGTTTATCGCACTTGGTCAGGACAATGATCGGCGGGATGCCGTAGGTGCCCAGCCAGCGCAGCATGTCCAGATCGCCGTCCGAAGGCGTCCGGCGGATGTCCAGGATCAGTACGACGGTCTTGAGGCTTTCCCGTTTGGCCAGGTAGGTCTCGATCATCGGCCCCCACTGCTTGCGCACATCGGGCGGGGCCTTGGCGTAGCCGTAACCGGGCAGGTCCACCAGGGTCAGGATGTTGTTGATATCGAAGAAATTTATCAGCTGCGTCCTGCCAGGCGTGGAGCTGGTACGGACCAGCGCCTTGCGGTTGGCGAGTACGTTGATAAGCGATGATTTGCCGACATTGGAGCGCCCCACAAAGGCCACTTCCGGCAGCTCTGGTGGCGGGTAGTCCTTCGGCTTTGCCGCGCTTTTAATAAAATCGGCTTGTTTTACTTCCATGGTCAACCTCCGTAAATCGGCATTATAATGCGCCGCAGTTCGCCGACACAAGCGCTTATTTCTTTGCGTCACTTTTAACCTTTCAATGGCAAAATTAGCCTATCTGTTCCGCCCGTTTTATGGTATATGGATAGCATTACGTTTCGTGTCCCTCTAACGTGCTTCCGACAGGATCCGATGACTGCATCTCCTGTGGACATAGCGTTGTTTGCGGCCAAGCTGGGTCTGGTATTTTTTGTCATCCTGACCCTGGCTGCTTATCTTGTGTTCGCTGAACGGCGAATCCTGGCCTGGATTCAGGATCGCAAGGGGCCTAACCGCGTCGGCCCCTTCGGCTTGCTCCAACCTCTGGCAGACCTGATCAAACTCCTGACAAAAGAAGACTTCATCCCGGCTGCTGCTGACCGCTGGCTGTTTCTTCTGGCCCCGGCCATGGCCGCCATCCCTGCCATCCTGACCTTTAGCGTGATCCCCTTCGGTGCCCCGCTGACGGTTGCCGGACGACGGGTTCCACTGCTGGTGGCGGACCTGAACGTCGGCCTGCTGTTCTTCCTGGCCCTTTCCTCCATTGCTGTCTATGGCGTGGCGATCGGCGGCTGGGCCTCCAACTCCAAATATTCCCTGTTGGGAGGCATCCGCGGCCTGGCCCAGCTGATCTCCTACGAACTATCCATGGGGCTTTCCCTGGTGCCGGTGGTGATGCTGGCCCGCTCCTTCAGCCTGACCGACATTGTTGACGCCCAACGTACCCTCCCGTTTATCGTTTACCAACCGCTGGCCTTCATAATCTTTCTGATCAGCATTACCGCCGAATGCAAGCGGATACCCTTTGACCTGCCTGAGGCCGAAGGCGAACTGGTGGCCGGTTTTCACACGGAATACTCCGGCATGCGCTTTGGTCTGTTCTTCGTGGGGGAGTACATCAACATTATTGTGCTGGGGGGGATGGCGACCACCTTTTTTCTGGGGGGATGGCATGGGCCTTTCCTATCGCCGGTGATCTGGTTTACCCTGAAAACGCTGGCCTTTGCCTTCTTTTTTATCTGGATGCGCGGGACCTTGCCCCGCCTGCGCTACGATCAGCTTATGCATCTGGGCTGGAAGGTGTTGACACCACTGGCATTGGTGAATATTCTGGTTACAGGCTGGTGGCTGACGCTGACGGCTTCGTAGCATAACCTTTCTGCACCTATGTTGCTGCGGAAATAGACTAGTGACTGCACGGACACCGAAGTCCGAATCTCATACAAGCATGGAGGAGTCGAACATGGAAAACGTGAATGCCAAAGACCGCAATGGCCACACACCTCTGATCAAGGCTTCCAAAGAAGGAGTAAAGGATTTTGTCCAGGATCTGCTGCATCGCGGTGCCGATATAACCGCCAGCAGCGACAAAGGGAAGACAGCTCTCCATTATGCCGCGGCCAACGGAAACACCGATATCGTCAAGATGCTGATCGCAAAGGGCGCCGATGTTGATGTCCGTGACCGCGAGGGTCATACCCCGCTGATGCTGGCTGCCATCTACGGCTGTAACCTGACGGTGCAGGCACTGTTGGAGGGGGGCGCAAATCCGACTATTAAAACACCTTCGGGAAATACGGCCAGTCTGTATGCCCAGAACAATGAACACCCGCTGGCATCTGCCCTGTTGAAGAAGGCAGAGCGCTCCAAGCACGGGAATGCCTGAAACGGATTCATGATGCAAGTTGCCAGAGACGCCCCGTCGGGATACCGGCGGGGCGTCTCTGTGGTTTGAGGGACACATGATCATATGTCGGTCTTAGATGATATAAAAGCATTAGCCGGAGGGTTCGGCGTGACGTTGCGCCATATGCTGCGTCGGCCGGTGACGATCCAGTATCCGGAAGAAAAGCGGACCCCGCCGCCACGCTACCGGGCCAGGATCGTCCTGACCCGCGACCCGGACGGCGGCGAGCGCTGCGTGGCCTGCTACCT
>JBGSQD010000328.1:0-3344 GCA_041738275.1 Geobacterales bacterium | reverse complement strand
GCGCTGGAACCATCGAATACCTTCGCCACGGACAATCAAGTCCACATCGATCATCTGATCCAGTCCTTCCTTGTTGGTTATGTGGCCTCCAACGACAATTGTTGCCGCCGGCTGGTACTGACGGATAAGCTCGCACATCTTTGTCACCTTGCCGACATTGACAATAATGCCGCTGATGCCGATAACGTCGTAGCTCTGCTGGCGGATTTGTGCCGTAAAAAGTTCAAGGGTTGGAAAATCCAGCAGGGTGCAAGGTGCATCGAGATTGGCCTGAATCATCATCAGCCCAAAGGAACGGTGAAACATCCGGAGGGAAAATCCTCCCTGCAGGCGGGTGACCTGGTTCTGATACAGTTCCATCGGGTTGACTTTACGACTTCCGTATTGATCGTCCTGGCCGTAAGGACCAAAGACACTTGAAAGAAGCACACGGGCACGGGTTCCCAGGGGATGGAGTGGGGGGCTTGCGGGGTGGTGGTGCAGCATTGCTTTTCTCCTTTTCTTCATGAGGCGAGGGGGTTGAGGGAGGGGAGGACTACGTGATAGATTTATTGTATAGAAACCCAGCGAAAAAAAGGGGGATATAAAGCTGTTTTACAATACTTTTACAATCACAATACAGATGACTGCTTTGCTGCACAGTTCATGAACACGATGGGATTTGAGCGGATTATAGGACGATGTTCGAAGCAGGAAGAGCAAAATTCCTTATCGGTGTGTGCACGGCGCCTTGAGAGGTCAGCTTGCTCTGGAAAAGGGTGAATTCCTGCACGGAAAGATGTGGAAGGTCTGTTTTCTGGTGCTGGTCGAGAAAATTTCCGGTTTCTCCGGATTCAGGAAGCTTGAACCGGGCCAGGGTGATATGCGGGGAAAAGGGGCGCTTCTCCAGGGGGATGCCGCAGGCCTGAACGATTTCATTAACCTTTGCCGCCAGATCATTCAGGCGGGGTTCCGGATGGAGTCCGATCCATAACACCCTTGGCCGGTGACGGTTGGGAAAACAGCCGACCCCGGTAAAGCGGAGCATAAAAGACGGAGACTGGATGCGCGCCAGTTCGAAGGTCAGCCGTCCGACAATCTCTTCCTCCACCTCGCCCAGAAAGGCCAGGGTTAGGTGGATCTGCTCAGCCGGTACCCAACGTGCGCCCGGAATATCGGTTCGTAGCCACTCGAGTGCTCGTTTGAGATCATCCGGTAGTTCTATGGCAACAAAGAGTCGCATGGATCGCCTCCTGATCCAAGATCGTGAGTCCTGATGGTTTTATATCACAATCGCGATGCTCGGCAAGAATAGCGAAAAGCCGGGAACAACTTTAAAGCGGGATGAAACCGACACATTTTTTTTAAGCAGTATTCTGCAAAACGGGTGGCATACTTGTAGGTATCTGTCGGCAATACCGTGCTGGCGAGCCTTGGCAACAGGAGATAAACCATGCCTGTCCAGCCCATACTCAGGTTTTTTGCGATCGCATTCTTTGCATATGCGGCATATGCACTGCTCATCTTTTTGCTACAGCGCCAGATTCTCTACCCTGGGCGCTACATAAAGGTGAGTGATCCGCCGCCATCCGGCATTGTACCCATTGCGGTCATTACCGCCACAGGTCGCAGCGAGTCATGGCTCATGCCGCCTTTGATGCGGAGAGAGGGGGAGCGATTGCCGCTGGTGATCTTCCTCCACGGCAATGGCGAGGTGATAGATTCCCTGCCGCAGCAGACCGAGGGCTTCCGCGAGTTGGGCATGGGTGTGCTGCTTGTGGAGTACCCTGGTTTTGGCCGCTCATCCGGTCAGCCCGGCGAAAAGAGCATCACTCAGACCGTGGTTGCCGCCTATGATGCCGTGCTAAAACGCGAGGAGGTTGATCCGGGGCGGATAGTTGTCTTCGGACGTTCGCTGGGAAGCGGCGCGGCATGCGCGCTTGCCGCGCAAAGGCCGACAGCGGCCCTGATACTACAGTCTGCGTTCACCTCCATCAGGCCATTTGCCCATAGTTTCCTTATACCCGGTTTTCTTGTCAGGGACCTGTTCGATAACAGCAAGGTTGTGGCCGCATACCGGCAGCCGCTCCTGCTCTTTCACGGCAGCAGGGATACCATTGTGCCGCCGGAGCACAGCCGTAAACTGCTTCAGCTGTCACCGCATGCCCGGCTGGTTGAATTCCCCTGCGGCCACAATGATTTTCCGCCGGATTGGCGCGAGTTCTACCGCATCATTGCCGCTTTTCTGAAGGAGGCGGGTGTCTTGGCGCAGCAGTGAAATTGAACGTGGCCATTAACCTGTTATACTTGATTTCCAGGGTGAAAGGGGGAAGCTATGAATCTGGAGATGCATGCCGTCAAGATCGAATATCCGGAAGGTTGCAACATCATCATCGGGCAGACGCACTTCATCAAGACCGCGGAGGACCTGTACGAGGTTATTGCCACTACGGTACCGCAGGCCCGTTTCGGGATTGCCTTTACCGAGGCGTCGGGCCCATGCCTGATACGGACCGAGGGTAATGACGAAGAATTGGAAAAAGAATGCGTGACCGTCCTGAAGGCGATCGGCGCCGGCCATGTGTTTTGCATCCTGCTGCGCGAGGCCTATCCCATCAATGTTCTTAACCAGATAAAGAACTGCCCGGAAGTATGTCTGATTTACTGCGCCACTTCCAATCCGCTTCAGGTGATCGTCGCTTCGACTCTCCAGGGTTGGGGTATCCTCGGCGTCATAGACGGATACCCCCCCCTGGGCTGGAATCGTCCGACGCCCGCCTGGAGCGACGGGCACTATTGCGGAAGATCGGCTACAAACGTTAGCAGTCATCAGCATAATTCCCCGAGAAACGAGAAAAGCCCCGGAATAGTATCCGGGGCTTTTCCATAAACACTGATTGAAGTGGTGTCTAAAATAATCATCCAATGAGATTATATCAAATGCTGCCTCATCTCATTTGGCATCAATCAGTGTTGTACGCTGAAATTCCGTATAAACGTTTACGTCACTACCCTTTTTGTCAGTATTCCCCGGGAAAAACGCTTCAGGCTTCCTTCTCCGCAGAGGGCTTGCACACCACGTCTGAACCCGAAACCATCACCATAATTTATCGGCAGATTCCATAACTGCATATTACGTGAATTCCAGCAAATTTTTAAAGAGCGTCTTGTTGTTAAATAATCCTAACAATGTTTGGTGGGCTAGTCAAGCAGGATAAAATTAATTTCTGGACGAAGTGGCGCCGCGATAAAGTTGCTTGTTGCCGGTAATGCGATATTGTTTTTAAATGATACAGCCCATAAACATACCATCGAATAACCAGCGCGAGATCATGCTCAGGGAGCATCTGGCGCGGCGCGGCATC
>JBGSQD010000303.1:0-5522 GCA_041738275.1 Geobacterales bacterium | reverse complement strand
ACTTCTGCTGGAGGCGAGCATATGACACAATTTGAAGAGCCGGTAAAAATCCTTTGCGTCGACGACGAGCGCAACGTCCTGCGGGCACTGGAGAGGATTTTTCTGGATGACGACTACGAGATCGTGCTTGCCGGTTCTGCCGAAGAAGGGCTGCAGGCCATGGAAGAATCCGGCCCCTTCCAGGTGGTTATCTCCGATTACCGTATGCCGGTCATGAACGGGGTGGAGTTCCTCAAGGCGGTCTATGACCGCTGGCCGGAAACAGTACGTATCGTGCTCTCCGGTTATGCCGATGCCGGAGCAATTGTGTCGGCAATTAACGAGGGGCATATCTACAGGTTCATACCCAAGCCCTGGAACGATGAAGAACTGCGGGTTACCATCCAGAACTGTCTGGACCGTTATTTCCTTCAGAAAAAAAATCATGAGCTGCTGGAGCAACTTGCCGCTGTCAATCTGGCGTTGGAAGAAAAGGTGCGGCAGCGTACCGAGCAACTGGAGCTGCGTAACCGGGCGCTGGAATTTTCCCAGAATCTGCTTGGCAACCTCCCTGTGGGAGTGGCCGGGATTGACGAAAACGATATGATCGCATATTGCAATGAAATTGCCATGGAGCGGTTGAAGCATGTTTGCTGTGACATTTTCGGCGCCAGTGTGGCAAACTCCTGCAACGCTGAGCTGTATAACCTGATTGTGCGTGTGCGCCGCGAAAAGAGCCTTTCTGTTGAAATCACCCTGGGCGACAGGCCCTGCCGTGTTGAGGCGCGCACCATGGTCTTCTTTGAAAGCGAAACAGTAGTGTTGGTATTACTGGAGGTATGACCTTGCGAACAGTTTTATTTGTTGATGATGAGCAGCCAATCCGCAATGCTATCGAACGCATGTACCTGGAACGTGACGATGTTCGTTGCCTGTTTGCTGCTTCCGGCCAGGAAGGGCTGGATATCCTGGCACAAGAAGAGGTGTGGGTGGTGGTGTCGGACTATCTGATGCCGGGTATGCGGGGGATCGAGTTTCTTTCAAAGGTCAAGGGGATAAGGCCTGATACGATACGGATAATGATGACCGCCTATGCCGATCTTTCCATTGCCATCGATGCCATTAATAAGAGTGAAGCTTATCGTTTCGTGACAAAACCATGGAACAACAAAGAGTTGATGGACACCATCGATGAAGCGTTGATGCGCTATCAGTTGATCCAGTCCCTGGGGAGCGCGGACGAGACGGTATATCTTTCCCTGGCGCAGACGGTGGAACTTAAAGATCCGTACACCAAGGGGCACTGCGACCGTGTTGCCCGTTATGCCGTGGCCCTTGCCCAGGCAGCCGGGTTAAACGACGGGATGATAAACGACATCAAGCATGGGAGCTGGCTGCACGACTGCGGCAAGATCGGGGTCCCGGAGGGGGTGCTCAATTTTCCCGGCCGTTTGTCGGATGATGACCTGGAAACAGTCATGCAGCATCCCCGCTGGGGGCTCGGAAGTCGCCCGCCAGGCGCGCATGTCGGATACGGTGGTTAATATCATCCTGTACCATCACGAGCGTTACGATGGGAAAGGATATCCCTCCGGCCTGGAAGCTGAACATATCCCGATTGAGGCCCGGATAGTGGCAATTGCCGATGTATTCGATGCCCTCTTTTCCGATCGCCCGTACCGCAAGGCTTATGACTTTGACAGGACCATAGAGATACTTCATGAGATGACAAAGGAACATTTTGATCCACACCTTTTGGAGCTCTTTCTGCCGATTGCCGAGGAGGTACGTAAAAATGGCTGATGACCGGCAGCGAATAACCATAATGCTGGTTGATGACGAGGAAAACATACTGCGGTCCCTTCAACGGCTGCTGATGGATGAGGATTTTGATATCGAGACCGCCACATCGGGCGACGCAGCTCTGGAAAAGCTGATGAACCTGGAAAATGTGGGTCTGATCGTCTCTGACCAGCGTATGCCGGGCATGAACGGCGCCGAGTTCCTGGGGAGATCCCAGGAGTTTGCACCTTATGCCCAAAGGATCCTGTTGACCGGCTATTCGGACATCAATGCCACCATCGAGGCCATCAACAAGGGTGGCGCCGGGCGATATATCTCAAAACCCTGGGATGACGACGATCTCACCCAGGCCATTCGCGATGCGGTCACCCTGTATCTGCAGGGGGCGGAAAAACGTCGTCTGAACGAGATCAGCAACCAGCAGAAACAGGAACTGGAAGAGTGGAACGACAGCCTGAAAAAGCGTCTGTTGCAGAGCTCCGCCACCATACGGGAGCAGAGCCAGGCAATTAAAAGTCTGGATGATAAAACTTCCTTGGTTTTGATCAGCAGAACCTTTGATAATTTCTTCGAGGTACTGGGTGATCGTAATGCGGTGCATGCCCGCACAGTCAGCATCCTGGTGACCGAAGTTGCCCGCAAGATGGGGCTGGATGCCGAAACCGTCGCACGTCTCCGCCTGGCGGCCCTGCTTCACGATGCCGGGAAATTCGGAACCCTGTCAGCTACACTGCATAAACATCTTGACGACATGTCTGAAAGCGAGGCCAGTGACTACCGGCAGCATACCCTGCGGGGCGAGGAAATGTTTGCCAAGGTTGAGGAGGTTGCGGACATACTTCCTTTAATCCGGGCACATCACGAATCATTTGACGGCAGCGGTTTTCCTGATGGCCTGAAGGGGGAACAGATCCCGCTGGGAGCGCGTTTGATTGCCATAGCCGATCATATCGAGAAGGCGGCTCGTTCGGTGGAGCATATCAGGGCTGATTATGCATTGATGAACGCAAAATATCGGGGCGGAACACTTCTGGACCCATTTTTGATCACCAAATTTCACGGTATTACGAAGACTGTTTATTATGAAGGTAAAAAAGCGGGCGAGCATTCCGAGGTTGAAATCGGCTGTATGGAGCTCATGCCGGGCATGATCATTGCCCGCGATGTGGAGAGCGGTGCCGGAGTCCTTCTCATGCAGAGGGGAAGCGTGCTTGACGCCGGTGGAGTAGCCCTGATAAGGAGCCATTACCGAAAAAATCCGCCGCCGAACGGCATCTTCGTGCAGGTTGTGGAGGACTGATTGCGGACATGATAGAATTCGACGAACAACAGCAACGGATTGTACTCAAGCTGGTTTATTACGGCCCGGCGCTTTCGGGGAAAACCACTAATCTGTTGGCGCTGCACGACCAGTTGTCCCTGGATGGTCGAGGTGAGCTTATGCTTCTCGACACCACCGAAGACCGCACCATCTACTTCGACCTGCTGCCGTTCTTCTATGTCGCTCCTTCCGGGATGAAGATCAAGATAAAGGTCTACACCGTGCCAGGCCAGGTTCGCCACGACGCCACCCGCAAGGCCGTGCTGCAAAGAGCCGACGGCGTGGTTTTTGTCGCTGATTCCCAGTTGGGCCGCATGTCCGTTAACTTTGAGAGTTTCGATAATCTGGAGAAAAATCTATCCATGGTAGGACTTTCCATTGAGCGACTGCCATTGGTGGTGCAGTTTAACAAACGGGATGTTGTTGATGTTGTGCCGGAGGAGGAAATTTTCAAGGCGTGGGAACCGACCGGTTTGCCGGTTATTATGGCATCGGCTCTCAAGGGTTTTGGCGTGCTGGAAACCTTTGGCAAAATTCTGGAAGAAACATTTGACAGCATAAATGCTCGCTATGGCCTGACAGCACGCTACGGTGTCGAGAGGGAAGCGTTTCTGTCCGAGATAATGAAGGTGTCAAAATGACGTTCGATACGCCAAATCTGACCTTTGTCGTCGGCGAGGAAAAACGATTGGCCGAGATCTTATCACCGGCTGAGATTGAACCGTTGCTTCGCAGCCTGATCAAGGCCGGACCTGTCTGGGCCGCGGTGTTGGATGAAGACGGTTTGCCCATCTGCCGTCACGGGGACGACCACCCGCCGGATACATTGCAGGAAATCCGGCACGGTTTGCTGGTGGAGGGCGAACCGCGCGGCACCTTGATTGTTGCCAACGATCCATCACAATTTCAGGCAGTAGAGCCTTTGGCGCTTCTGGCCCGCGATGCCCTGCAGCTGACTGTGAACAACAACCTGAAAAGGATGCTGACAACCGAGATACACACCTCTGTCGTCCAGGAATCTTATGAGCAGCTGGTGGGTATCAACCGGAACCTGGCAGAGTCTGAAAAGCGTTACCGGGAGCTGGCCCTGTCACTGGAGCAAAAGGTCGAAGAACGTACCAAGGAGCTGCAAAAGGCATACGGCAAAATATTGCAGCAGGAAAAACTGGCGGCAATTGGAGGCCTTGCTGCAGGCATGGCCCATGAGATCAATAACCCCAACGGATTTATACTGAGTAACCTGACAACCTTTAAAAAATATCTGGGGCGCATGTCGGAAATGCTCGGGCTTTATCGTCTTCTGGCTTCCAAGGAGATATCGTCAGAGCAGTTGAAGCTGTTGACCGAAGCAAGATGGCGTGAACTCAAGCTCGATTTTGTCCTGGAGGATGCACTGGATCTCCTGAGCCAGTCGCAACAGGGAGCTGAAAGAATAGGCAAGATCGTTGCCGATCTGAAGAGCTTTTCACATGTTGACGAAACAAGCGGGTATGCTGCCGATCTTAACGTGGAATTGACGCGCACATTGTCCGTACTGAAACTGAATATGGTCCCTGGAGCCGTCATTGTGCAAGACCTGCAACCGCTGCCGCTATTTACCTGCAATCCCGGCCTGCTCTCCCAGGCCTTCCTCAATATAATCCAGAATGCCCTCCAGTCGAGCGACAAAGGAAAAGGATTGGAGGTGCGGATTTCCAGCAGGTTCGAAGCCGGGGAAATCATAATTGCCGTTGCCGACAACGGCTGTGGCATTCCCGCGGACAATTTACCACGCGTATTCGAGCCTTTTTTTACCACCCGTGATGTGGGCAGCGGCACAGGTATGGGGCTGACCGTGGCCCGCGATATTGTCAATGGTGCTGGTGGAAATATGGAGATTGATTCGTCGGCGGGCTTGGGAACTACTGTTACCATAAGGCTGCCGCACAGGTAATACAAATGAATATCTTATAGCTGACCAATGAAGTCAGTATGGATCGCTGTAAAATAAACTGGTTATACAAGGCAGAATATGGACTTGAATTCCCGAAACCCCCCTGTTTCCACTTCGGAAAACGGTATGATTGCAAACCTGCTTCTTAAGGAGAATATCATCCAGGAGCAGCAACTGGCATATGCATCCCGGATTCGCGCGAAACTTACCTCATCAAAAACCATGATTGACACTCTGCTCGAACTCGGTTATCTGACGCGTGAAATCCTCCAGGAGACTTTGAGGAATAATCGAGTCAACATTCGCCTGGGAGATTTCCTGGTTGAATTGGGTTATCTCCGTGAATCCGATCTGAAACAGGCACTGGGTATACAATCCGAAGAAAAAAACAGGAAGAAGCTAGGTGAAATACTGATTGAACGAGGTTTTATTGAGGAACGAAAACTATTGGAATCCCTGTCTTATCAGCTGGGTTATCCTTTAATT
>JBGSQD010000290.1:0-6581 GCA_041738275.1 Geobacterales bacterium | reverse complement strand
CTATTTAGGCGGAATTCTGATATGAAAACACACGTTGTAAATCCAGATAACCTGCGAAAAATAATGACCAAATTTCAAGAAACCGAAACCATTGAATTAAAAAAATCCACCTCCGAGCTGAAGGAGGCGGTGATCTCTATCGTCGCGATGCTTAACAAACACCAGCGTGGAGAAGTTTGGTTCGGCGTCAAGAACGATGGTACGGTCGCGGGTCAACAGGTCTCTGATAAAACTATCCGAGATATTTCCAAGGCGATTGCCGATAACATTGAGCCCAAGATATTCCCAATTGTTGAACAGGTGTCGGCTGATACCAAGCAGTGTATCAAGGTGCAGGCTGATGGCAAGGATCACCCATACTATGCCTATGGCCGCGCGTATATCCGTGTCGGTGATGAAGATCGGCAGTTAAGTGTCAAAGAGTTGGAAAATATGGTCCTGACCAAGAATCGTGACCGGCTCCGCTGGGATACTGAAATTTGCGATAAAGCGACATTCGATGATATCGGCGCCGGTAAACTTAAGTCATTCCTGAAACTCTGCGGCCTTACCTATGACACCATCCCCAATTCCCTTGAAAAACTGAATCTGGTCAATGACGGCAAGCTTCTGAATGCTGCTGTGTTGTGCTTTGCCCGTAAGCCGGAGAAGATCTTCCCTAATGCCAGGTTGCGCTGTGCAGTGTTCGGTACATTGGATACCACTGTCACTCTGGATATGAAGGACTTCTACGGAGATGTTTTTACACTGATCAGCAAGGCTGAAGAATATATCCTTGAGCACATCAACATTGGTATGCGACTGGATGGATTGTTGCGGGTAGATGTTCCAGAAATTGACCGTGAAGCGTTTCGAGAGGCGATTATCAATGCCTTCTGTCATCGGGACTATCGGGAATACGATTCAGTAAATATTGCTATCTTCAAGGATCGGGTCGAGATCAGAAGTCCCGGCCTGCTGTATGGCGGGCTTACTATTGATAGTATTAGAAAGAAGATGGTCTCAGCCAGGCGAAATGAGTTGCTGGCTGAATTATTTCAACGCAGTCACCGCATAGAGAAATGGGGTCGTGGTATCAAGATGATTCTGGAGCGGGAGCCTGCTACAGAGTTCGAGGAAATTGGAACCGTGCAGTTTATTGTCACGTTCAAACGGAAGAATATTGTGACGCCTATTACCGAAGATCAAACAAAAACGTCGGTGAAAACGTCGGTGAAAACGTCGGTGAAAATTCTGGAAGCGATTCGTCAGAACAGTAACGTCACTATCCCAGAATTGGCGGTATTGACAGGCGTTACAATGCGTTCCGTAGAACGTAACATTCAGCGTCTGCAACTAGAAGAACGTCTACGTCGTGTCGGGCCGGATAAGGGTGGATATTGGGAGGTCGTCTGATCGTGTCAAATTCAATCGGTGAACTAATTTCACTAGTTAAATTATTTTGCGAAGCTCGTGACTGGGATCAGTTTCATGGTCCTAAAGATCTGGCCATTGGTGTTATTACCGAGCCATCAGAGCTGCTGGAACACTTTCGTTTCCTCTCAGATGAACAAGCGATGGAGCTACTGAATAATCCGCAACATAAAGAGGATATCGAAGATGAACTTGCCGATGTCCTCTTTTTTTTACTCCGCTTTTCTCAACGGTTTGATATTGATTTGTCCCAGGCATTGGTGAGGAAGATCGCGAAGAGTGAGAAAAAGTACCCAGTAGATAAAGCAAAAGGTAGCAACAAAAAATATTCAAAACTGTAACGGTCAAGGGTACCTATAATTTGTAAATCGGAGTTGAGCCTTTGATTGTCTATTCTGCCACAAAATCCAAGTTCAAAGAAGATGTCATGACAAATGACATCGGCGGTATCATCTACGACGCATTCCGAACGGCAACGGGTAAGAATACGAGTGAATCGGAGATCAAGTCTTGGATGAACTCTTTGGAGTATATGGACCGAGTGCTCAGTGACGACGAGATTCCAAACGACTCCGGCGTTGCTATCGAGTATCACCTCCCTCAGACATCAAAGCGTATTGACTTTATCCTCACCGGCCAGGACAAGGACCGGCGCGAAGCGGCCATCCTCATAGAACTGAAGCAATGGCAAAAAGCAGAATTGACTCAGAGCGACGGTATCGTTATTACCCGATTCAGTCATGGGCTTGTTGAAACATCTCATCCATCATATCAAGCCTGGTCTTACAAGCAATTACTGGCAGACTTCAATCAGACTGTTCAAGAAGAAAATATTGGTCTGTACCCCTGCGCCTACCTGCACAACTACGTAGATGACGGGGTTATCACCAATCCATTCTATGGGGTTTATCTCAAGAAGGCCCCGGTCTTCCTCAAGCCTGATGCTCTGAAGTTACAGCAGTTCATCAAGACTCACGTCAGGTACGGCGACACGACCCGGATCATGTACCGGATCGAACACGGAAAGATCAAGCCATCCAAGAACCTGGCCGACGAGTTGGCGTCAATGCTCAAGGGAAACCGGGAATTCGTACTGATCGACGACCAGAAAGTGGTGTTCGAAAAGACCAAACTACTGGCAGTGCAGGCTTCTGAGCATGCCAAGAAGGTCATGATCGTCGAGGGTGGGCCTGGCACCGGCAAGTCGGTCCTGGCAATTAATCTTCTTGTGGTGCTGGGACAACAACACTTCGTTCAGTACGTAACCCGAAATTCAGCACCGCGGCTCGTCTACGAGGCGAGACTTACTGGCCATTTCAGGAAAACTCGCATTTCCAATATGTTTTCCGGATCTGGTTCATTCCATTCCGTTCCGCCCAATACGTTTCATTGCCTGATTGTTGACGAAGCCCACCGACTGAATGAGAAGTCCGGGATGTTCAGCCATCTGGGGGAGAACCAGATCAAGGAAATTATCAGCGCCAGCAAGCTGAGTGTGTTCTTTGTCGACGAAGACCAGAAGGTGACCCTTAAGGACATCGGTGACAGGGAAACGATCCGTACCTGGGCAAAGGGACTCGGGGCGGAGGTGGTCGAGATGAGTCTGGAATCACAGTTCCGCTGCAACGGCTCCAACGGCTACCTGGCTTGGCTCGACAGTACGCTGCAGATCCGGGAGACGGCCAACGACGCGCTAGATACTCGCGAGTACGACTTCCGCATCGTCGACAGCCCGGCAGAACTACACGATCTGATCCGGGAAAAGAACAAGAGGAGCAACAAGGCCCGGATGGTGGCCGGCTACTGCTGGGACTGGATCAGCAAGAGGACGCCGCTGCTGAAGGACATCGTCATTAGTGACTACAAGGCGACCTGGAACCTGGATATGGACGGCCAGGCCTGGATCATCAAGCCCGACTCAGTCAGCGAAGTCGGTTGCATTCACACGTGCCAGGGGTTGGAGGTGGACTACATCGGTGTCATCGTCGGGCCGGATCTCGTTGTCCGCGACGGCAGTGTGCTGACTCGGCCGGCCGAACGGTCGAAAATGGACAAGTCGATACAGGGATGGAAGAAGCTGGTCAAGAATGATCCTGAGGGTGGAGCGGCGCGGCTCGAAGCAATCATCAAGAATACCTACCGGACTCTCATGACTCGTGGGCAGAAAGGGTGCTACGTTTACTTCGTCGATGATGAAACACGCCGATACTTTGCCGAGCGGATGCAAATCTGCCCAGAAGCGGAGGCGGTCACCGAGAGACCGGTGATTTCGACACACGGTGAATCGGTAGTTTTACCGTTTCGCCGCCTGGAACTGGAGGAGGCACGGCCATACGAGAACTGCGTACCGCTCTACGACCTCAAGATTGCCGCTGGTGGTTTCAGTGAAGAACAAAAGATGGATGGCTGCGAATGGGTGGAGCTACCGGAAGAATTCCGACCGCGTAAAGGGTTGTTTGTGGCGCAGGTGGTTGGGGATTCAATGAATAGGCGCATCCCGAACGGCGCATGGTGCCTGTTCCGCATCGCTTCGGCCGGCTCACGGAACGGTAAAGTTGTCCTGGCTTCCCATCGGGAGATTGCAGATACCGATACCAGTGGCCACTACACCATCAAGATTTACGAGAGCACGAAAGATAATCTCGGTGATGGTTCATGGCACCACTCGTCGATAATTTTGCGGCCTGATAGCTATCTACAGGGATATGAGCCGATTGTCCTGAGCGAAGAGCAGGCGGAGGATTTGCGGGTAATTGGGGAGTTGGTGGCTGTTCTGGGGTGATTCCCCAAGAGCCGATGGAGATGTTTGAGGATGGGGTAGATAAGTAAGGTGTTCCATGAATTTGCCATTCCCAAAAGCATATAGATGTAGATACTTTTGAATCGAACCTTATTTTCTAGACACTCAAAAGCTGTCTAAGGTGCAGCCTTTCAAAATCAACAGGGGACAGGTTTCCAATGTGTCCGTGCCTGCGCACCGGATTGTAGAACATCTCGATGTAATCAAAGATGTCACTGCGAGCATCTTCTCGATTCTTGTAAGTCCGTCGCTTAATTCGCTCACGTTTTACCGCCTGTTGTGGTAACAAGAAGATACAGCCCTCCGCCATCTGCAAGTTTGTAATCGCTTTCTTTAGTTTTGGAGTTCTTGACTTGAATATCAGATAACGGCGCAATCCTCTTAGGCATGGGGTTCTCCTCCATTTTGGCGGTATCCGCTGTTGCTGTATGACGGTATACCGTAACAAATACCGTCAAAAGCTATGGATTTCAAGGTACGCTATTGGACGTTACAGAACAAGCAAAAAGAAAAAGCCCCTGATTTCTCAAGAGCTTTTATCTTTTACCGGATGTTGCTGGACTTGTTAGTGGCGGAGAGGTAGGGATTCGAACCCTAGGTACGTTGCCGTACACCTGATTTCGAGTTAGGAAACATGGGTTTTTCTTAGTTTTATGATGTTTTATAACATACTGAATTATATGTAAAAAACATATTATCACGCCCCTTATTGTTTGACTATCTTTTATTTATCTTGTACCCTATATGTACCCTATGAGATTTGGCTGGAGGTTACGTATGGCAAACAATATCAAGCTGACCAAGACAGCTGTTGAGAAAATTCCGCTCGCTGAAAAAGGCAAACAGGTTGAATATTACGACAGCGAATTACCGGCATTCGGAGTTCGTGTTTCGGCTACTTCCAAAAGTTATTTTGTACGTAAGTGGATCAACGGTAAGCTCTCACGTGTCACCTTAGGACGACATGGGGTGATCGGTGCGGATACTGCCAGGAAAATGGCGGCAGATGCGACTACAGATCTCCGTAAGGGACTTGACATCAATCTTGAGAAGAAAAAAGCGAAGACGAGAAGCATCACCTTTGCAAAAGCATTTGAAAAATTTCTTGAAACACGTACTGGCTTGAAGCCTAAGACCATTTCTATGTATAGCGATCACGTCAACAGACTTCTTGTTTCATGGAAGAAAAAGCCTATGGCTGAAATCACCAGCGACATGGTGGCACGGCGACATTCAACCATTTCGGGAGATAATGGTAAAGCAACTGCCAATTCTGCAATGCGCACATTTCGAGCGGTTTATAATTTTACCAGATCCATAACAGAGAATGCAATTCCTGAAAATCCAGCTCACCGACTGAGCCAGACGAAGCAATGGAACAAAATTGAACGAAGACGTACTTTCATTAAGCCTCACCTGCTGAAACCCTGGTACAATGCAGTAAATGAACTGGTTAACCCTGTTGTCAGTTGTCATCTTCTGTTACTCATATATACAGGACTCCGCAAGAATGAGGCGTTGAAGCTGAAATGGACTGACGTAGATATGCAGGATAAATCTTTTACCATCACGAACACAAAGAACGGTCAGCCCCATACATTACCGATGAGCAAATGCATCTATAATTTGTTTGAGAAATTGCAGCAGCATAAAGTGAACGAATATGTTTTTCCTGGGGCAATGGAAGAATCACATCTCAAAGATCCCAGGAGAAATTTCGAACATATAACCTCTCATACCTTGCTGGCCCTGAATGACGTGAAAACTGTAGAAGAGCTTCAGGCAAAAAAGCTTGAAAACGCCGACAACATTGTACCTGGCATTGAGTTTACCCAGCATGACCTCCGCAGGACTTTCATAACTGTCGCTGAGAGTCTTGATATTCCGTATGCTGCCTTGAAGAAATTGCTTAATCATAGCGACGGCAGTGACGTAACCGGAGGGTATCTTCAAATTACCACTGACCGCTTAAGGGAACCGATGGAGCGGATTAGCGCAAAACTTCAGGAGCTGATGAACCCACCAGCCGCAGAAGCAAAATCAGAGGAACAGGAAGTAGAGACACACATTGAACCATTGCAAAATAACCAAACATGAATTACAGTAACCGCTGTTACTATAAATAACGGGCGGGTACCATGAAATTTTATAATAGAGAAAGTGAGCTGTCTGAGCTGGCCACGCTGTATGACCAGGCAAGTACAACCGGACGAATGACCGTCCTGACTGGCCGTCGCCGTGTTGGCAAGACACTGCTTGCGCTTGAATCAGCAAAAAATCACAAGCACCTCTACCTGTTTGTTTCAAAAAAGGCGGAAACTCTTCTTTGTCAGGAATACATTGAAGAGATCCGCCGTATCTTTACCAT
>JBGSQD010000264.1:0-6083 GCA_041738275.1 Geobacterales bacterium | reverse complement strand
GGGATCTAATCTCAATCACAGGCTCAAAGCCGGTGGGGGGTTCCAGATTCACCTTTCTCAATTACTCCAGCGTCCCGGAGTAAACAGTGGTAACAGCTTACAACAAAAACCTACCCTGATCATACAAGGGGGGTTAGATTTTGATGTTACAGGGTACTAGGTGGATGGAATAGTAATCAGAAAGGTAACATGGATGGTGAATCAGGTATCCACAACAGTCCCTGCAAACGATGACCGGCCCGGAGTGATTCGCATTGAGTTCTCTTCCGGCACCATCATAGTTTTGCTGCTGATCATCGCCGGCCTATGGGTTATGAACCGGCTTCTGCCGGTTGTACTGGTACTCGTGGCGGCCCTAATTATCGTCGGTACCATAAGCCCCGCAGTCAGGTGGTTTGAGGAGCGGCGCTTGCGACGGGGAATGGCCATTGCAATAGTTTTTACCGTGCTCATGGTAGCCGCTGTCCTGATCATCACCATGACGATTCCACCGCTCATAAACCAGGCGTCCACTCTTTTGGAACAGGAGCCGGTTATGCGGGCCCAATTGGTGAAACGGCTGGCAGAATCCCACCTGACCAGCCCACTGGCGGAACTGCTGCGCAAGGTGCACTCAGGCGATCTTGTCAAGTTGGCGGCATCGAATGCCTACGAATACTCCACCCGCGCCATCAAGATCTTCGCCTATATCCTGAGTTCCATTTTTCTGGCGTTGTACATCCTGATCGACCGGGACCGGCTGCGCGGAGGGCTCTTTCTGGTGGTTCCCAGGTCTCATCATATCCGGCTTTCCCGCATCATGCTGAATCTGGAAACCATCGTAGGCGGCTATATCCGCGGACAGGTTATCACCTCTGCTCTCATGGCCATCTTTGTGTTTATTCTCCTAAAGTCCTGTGGCGTTTCAAACGCCCTGGCCATCGCCGTGTTCGCGGGTGCAGCCGATGTCCTGCCCTACATCGGCCCCCTGCTTTCGGTGGGAGCGGCAGTGTTGGCAGCGCTTCCCTTCGGTACCAACATTGTTATAGTTGTGCTGGTAGTGATGCTTGCCTACGAAACCTTCGAGAGCCGTCTGCTTATACCCAGGATTTACGGTCGCGCGCTGCGTCTACCGTCGTCTGTGATCATGTTTTCATTACTGGCAGGAAGCGTTTTGTCGGGCGTTGTCGGGGCGCTTCTTGCCCTGCCGGTGGCGGCGGCGGCGTTGATGCTTATTGAGGAGTTGCGCGTTGAGCTGCCCGGACAGCAGGAACAGGAAGCAGATGCGGAGATAAGGGAACGCGACGACCGAGGTGAAGAGGAGTATGAGCGCCGGGCCGAGGGTATGTCAGCAGAACAGGCAGCAGCTATCGCTGTTGAAATATCCAATGATCGTCATAAGGAAGAAATCAGTCAGGCAACAAAAACAGATGAACCTGAAAAAGAATACAGGGGATCGACTCCGACTTGACCATGTTCTGAATCCGTGATGCCGGAACACCGAAGCGCGCGGAATGCTGGTGTTGACCGTCGTTTACGCCGGAACAAGCCTGTTATACATGGTGTCCTCCGCCGAACAGTACCTTTGCCACGGAAATCGAAACATTAGGCGTTCCGGGCAAGTGAAGGCGTGTAGGCATCACGGATTCAGGTATGTGACAAATTTAAGTGCAACTTCATGTTGTCCCAAGGCAGAGTGCCGCATAGATACGGGCAGCGTTTGACACTTCCTCAAAGTCCACCCGCTCATCGGGCGTATGGGCGGTTTCCAGAGAACCTGGCCCGAGAATAAGAGGTTTTACCCCTGCCGCAAAAAAGAGATTGCCGTCGGAATGGGAGCGGAAGGCATCCATCTGTAACGACAGGTCAAGACGTGGATAGATATCCTGTAAAATCTGCGCCGGACGGTTATTGGTGCCAAGGATGTAGCCGGCTGAGGCAAAATCAAAGGAAACTTCCAGATCCAGTCCGGGAATGGTCTGGTCAAGGTTGGCGACGATCAGGCGGATCGCGGCCTGCAGTGCGGTCGGGTCTTGATCGGGCGGCAGATGCAGGTCAATCCAGGTTTCACAGCGATCCGGAACGACAAAACCAGCCCGTGACGATCTCATCTCCCTGATGGAATAAACGATATCCGATTTCGCCCGGTTGAACAGCGGGTCGTTTCCCACTGACAACAGAACGCGCAGCATGGATTCAACCGCATTATGCCCCAGCTCCGGGAGCGAGGAGTGGCTGCGCAGACCGCGCGTGATAAAGCCTGCCTCCAGGTAGCCGTAATGGGCGAATCCGGCCGCCAGGCTGGTCGGTTCGCCGATGACCACCCATGGCGGGCAGCATGATTGCAGGAAGGTAGCGCTGCCGTCGCCGTTTTCTTCCTCTCCGACTACCAGCAGAAGCCCCACGGAAGGGCGCTCTTCAGGTCCCAAGGTCTCGGCAATGGCCAGCCACGCCTCGATCATGGCGGCGCACCCCCCCTTCATATCGGCACTCCCCAGCCCGCGGATGATGCCGTTATCCTGTTCCGGTCCGAATTCATCAAGATCCCAGGCAGGTACGGTATCCACATGCCCCACCAGGTAAAGTCGAGGTTCTTCCGGCCCCATGGTCACGCGCAGGTTATAGCGATCCTCCTCCACCGGTTGCCGCTCCACGCTGAAACCTGCCCTGGTTAGGAGCTCTTCCAGGTAAATCTGGATATCCTCTTCCTTACCGGACGGCGAATAGATGTCGAGCAGGTCGAGAAGCGTTTTGCGCAGCCGGTCCGGATTGACGGCACGCCAGACGTCCTCCAGGCGGGCCGTCATGATTTCTTGACCTTTACCGGTTTCTTTCTGGACTTGCGTGTCAGGTTGAGGGACATGTAAACGTGTTCCTGGACATCATCAAACCCCTGCTTTTGAAAGAAGCGAATCGCCGGCTGATTGTCGGCGGATGTGTCGATGATCATCATCCGTACTCCCTGTTCCTTCATGCGGTGCTTGATCTCCTTGAACAGACCGCTTCCCACGCCACCCTGCTGAATATCACTGCGGACTCCCACCCAGACAAGATAGCCGTATTTCCAGGGAGAGTTGTGTTTTGTGACGGTTGTTCCCAGGGCAAAGCCGAGGATCTCTTCCCCCGCCTCCGCCACCAGACAGAGTTCGCTGTCCGAATTAAAGAGCGTGGTGATCTCGTATTCGTCCCAGGTACGATAGAGACTTTGGAAGGACTCGGCAGTAAAAACCTCCTCGCCGATATGGAATACCTCGGAAAAATCATCGATGGTCATCTCCCTGATGCGGAGCGTATCCTTGCCTGCTGAAGTTGTTTCTGACATGAGGGCACCTCTTTAATATGAAGGAGATCTTTGCTGTTCCGATTATAAAACCATAACCCCAGAACATACCGTCGTCAAAGCAATTTCTGTGAATTTCCCTGGATTGATTGTAATTCCGATAACTGATGCTATATTGTTTATCATTGTAAATACCCGGAAAAATGGCTTGAATTAAGGGCTCTTGAGGATAGGAATGGTAAACAGTAAAGACAAAAACATATTAAAAGACTCAGCCAGGTTGCGCAGTCATGCGGAAGCGATGCTGCGTGCCAAAACGTCTGAAGAGTCTTCGCCCCGTACCCAGGAAGATTTGCAGCGGCTCGTACACGAACTGGAGGTCTTTCAGATCGAACTGGAGATGCAGAATGCGGAACTCCGCCGGGCACGGGAGGAGTTGGAGCTATCCCGGAATATCTATGCCGAACTATATGAATACGCTCCTGTCGGTTATTTCACTTTTGATGAAGCCGGATTGATCAAGAATGTCAATCTTGCCGGAGCAAGAATGCTTGGAATAGAGCGGCAACTGCTGGCTGATAAACCCTTTGTCGGCTTTATTGCTGATGCTGTTGAAAGGGATGTTTTTCTCAATCACCTCGCCATGGTTGTGCAGCGACGGGTCATGCTGAAATGTGAAATCAATCTGACCGGAGATGACGGTACGGTTATTTATGGCCAACTTCAGAGCGTAATGGTCTCCTCCGAAAACAATGACAATCACATCTTTACCTCAATCACTGACGCTACGGTACGCAATAATCTGGAAAAGGAGCTGCAAAACTCTCATGTCAAGCTGGAATTTACTGTAAATGAGCGGACGCAAGAATTGACCGGTGCGAATATGCAGCTCAGGCAGGAAATAGAGAACCGTAATAATGCGGAAAAGTCCCTCCAGGATGCGTATGCGGAAATAAAACACCTGAAAGACCGGCTCCAGGCCGAGAATATCTACCTGCAACAGGAGATTGCCCAGCAAAGCAACTTTGGCGAGATTATCGGGCAATGCAAAGTCATTTCCCATGTGTTTTCCCAGATCTAACAGGTTGCTCCCTTGAATGCGACAGTTCTTCTGCTTGGCGAGACCGGCACGGGCAAGGGGGTGGTCGCACGCGCCATTCATGGCAGAAGCGCGCGCAAAGCCCTGCCGATGGTAACGGTCAACTGCACTTCACTACCGGCGAACCTCATCGAAAGCGAGCTCTTCGGGCGGGAAAAGGGCGCCTTCACAGGTGCCCATGCCCGGCAGATGGGTCGCTTCGAGCTGGCTGACAAGGGCACCATATTCCTCGACGAAATCGGCGAGATGCCTTTGGAGCTGCAGTGCAAGCTGCTCCGGGTCATCCAGGATGGAGAGTTTGAGCGATTGGGCAGCCCCCTCACCATCAAGGTTGATGTACGGATCATAGCGGCCAGTAACCGGAATCTGGAAGAAGAGGTCAAGAAAGGCAGGTTCCGGGAAGACCTGTATTATCGGCTCAATGTTTTCCCCATCTTCATCCCGCCTTTAAGGCAGCGCAAGGAGGATGTCCCGCTGCTCGTCCATCATTTTATTGCCAAATTCAACAAAAAGATCGGCAAGAAGATCGATACGGTGGCCAACGAGACCATGAACTACCTTCAGGAATATTACTGGCCCGGCAACGTTCGGGAGTTGGAAAGCATCATTGAGCGGGCGATGATCACCAGCCAGGGGTCCGTACTGCAGGTGCTGGACCGGTTTGAAACCTTCCGGAATCCAGATGACACGGCTGGGCAGAACGTCAAAGCCCTTGGTGACCTGGAACACGACCACATCCTCAGTGTGCTCCAGAAAACCGGCTGGCGTATTGAGGGAAAAAACGGAGCAGCAAAATTACTTGGCCTCAACGCCAGCACTCTTCGCGCCCGGATGCGGAAATTCGGCATCGTGCGGCAATAAGCGCACAAATTCCTCCTCACCCTGATCCGCCAAATATTGCAGTTATGTTAATAATGACGGATTCCATTGACAGATCCCCCTCCGCCTCTCTGCCTCTAGTTACATTTTACCTTTTATAATCAGATTGTTGCGCCATTAAATTGTGGTTGGCCGCCTCTGGCACGTTAGTTGCCTTTTACCTGTATGAGGTATTGCTTTTTCAATAAGGTTCAAACTTGCGCCCGCAGGGCTCAGGGAACCTGACGGATTGCATGCAGGAGCGGGTTTGCTGCCTGAATGGCGGGCGGAAACCACAAAACATTTTAACCCAATGACAGGAGGAAAAAATGAAAAAGTCTATTTTTGCGACAGTGTTTATGGTTTTTGGTCTGGCATTGCTTTCAGCCTGCGCAACCATGCAGACATGGCCTGATTATGAAAGAAGTGCCGAAAACAAGATGATAGTAATCCAGGAGAAGATCGGGGATGGTCTGAAAACCAACGCGCTTACCCCGGATCAGTCCCAGATGTATCTGTCGTCACTAAAGAGTATTCGCACAGATTACGGGCTGTTGAGAGACAAAAAGGTTTCCCGTGAAGAATGGAGCAACCTTAATAAACGGATTGATGTGCTCGGAGATGAGATAAACAGGGCTTTTGTCCGGACTACAAAAATTGATGATCCGATTAATGGGGACAGAATTGTCATGCTGCAAAGCCGCATTGATGATGGAAGACGCAGCGGTCGCTTGTCGCCGTCAGAGGGGAGAGAGCTTCAGACCAGGCTTGACTCCATTCGAAGAGAATATATGCGGATGACGGAGAGCGGCAGATTCGCAACTTACGATGAGAGGGTAGATATTTCGCGTCGGCTTGATCCCCTGG
>JBGSQD010000243.1:0-16832 GCA_041738275.1 Geobacterales bacterium | reverse complement strand
AAGGCGTCCTTGCTTGGCATATAAATCCCGCAGCCCTTGCAATAGTTCTTCGTCGGTAGTCTTTTTGTTCCGTTCCCGGTAGATCCCCTGGACGGTCCAGAAGCGTTCCATGTCCACTATGGGCTCAAAGGCGCGTTCCTTACGCACCCATTCGTTTTCCGGATTGGGTTTGGCTTTGCTCTTCATTTTGCCAGATGTGCGGTTGAATAAGTTGTTGCCGACATATTTTTCATTGGTGAGCACTTCGCACACAGTTCCTCGTGACCACGGACGACCAAAATGAGTTTTCACTCCTTGTGCGTTCAACTGCAGCGCAATTTCAGTTTCACTTATCCCGCCAATGAACTGGTCATAAATCCAGCTCACAATCCGAAGTTCGTCAACCGGCCCCGGCATCAGAATCACCCGTTCGGTGAGCAGGCTTTTACGCTGCCCCATTGCCAATTCCTGCTTGGGTCTGCCAGTCTCGTCTAGCAAAATGCGCCGAAGCCCAAAGCCTGCCACACCTCCCTGCCGAAACCCTTTTGACACCAGGTTGCATTGTCCCACCCACACCTTCTGGGAAAGCTGGCGGCAATAGTCACTGGCGCTTTCGTCACGAAGCAGGGTCATAATACGGTCGGCAATATTACTGGTTAATGTGAGTGGCTTTTCGCAGGACTGGCATAGAACATTTTTACGTTCCAGTCTCATGCGGTGATAATCCGCCTCGCGACTGTCTACAAACCGTCCCCAGCGGCTTTCATCCAGATATAAGACAATATTGAATGCACTTCGTCCTTGTTCCACATCATCAATCAAGCTTTGAAACTGTTCCCGCTTTTCCGTGTTTATTCCACTAACGCCCAGGTCAGCATAAGTTTTGATAATTTCAATGCCGTATTGAGCGGCGTAGGTACGTATTGCCCGTTCTTGGTTTTCCGGCGACTCAATCTGCAACTCTGTGGACATACGGATATACATGGCCCCCTTCAGGCGAAGGCTCATTATTTGGCTTGGAGTATATGCCGTTCCCGTTTGCAGCATTTTCTGCGTATCTCCTTGTTACAACTCAAAATATTCCTGTAACACTTTCAACTAACAAGGGGCGTATGTCTAGAAAGAATCTGTGGCAGATCTGCCACAAAAAAGATCTCAAGAATGGTGATGTAACGAGATATATTATGAGGTTGCTTCAAGAACAGGGAATTACGACAAAACAGGTGGCGAGTGAACTCAACATACCTCTCGAACGGGCACGGAACTGGTATTACAAGGATATAGGAATGACGGCTCTCGATTTAATAAGGATTACCGAGAAGTATGATTTTGTCAGGCAGGCGATTGTAAGTTAATTATCTGACAGTCACTTCCAATTTCACGACGTGAACTGATAAGGTTCGGCCTACTGTCATTCGAGTTTAGGCAATGCTCAATCATTGGTACGCTCTGCATTCTGGTCGTGTGCACACGTCGACAGCTTTGCCCTGGTTCGATGATTACCCTCCGTGACATTTCTGTATGACCATGCAGTCGGATATCCTTTAAGCAATATCTTGACAAATTACTAACGCATGACATAATAAACCAAACGTTCGGTTTTTTAGGGGAGGACAACATGAAAACCAAAGGCGAATTAACTCGTGAAAAAATACTTGAAGTTGCACGAGAGCTTTTCAACAGCAAAGGTTTCAACGCAACAACGATAAGTGACCTCGTTGCAGCCACAGGCATGCAGAAAGGAAGTTTGTATTTTCATTTTGCCGGGAAAGATGCGATCGCCCGTGAGGTCTTGAGTGAGGCAACAGCTGAGTTCATGGCTTTTCTGACTAAGGCACTTGGCGGTGATAATCCTGGTGCTTGTATTGATAATTTCTTCTGCTGTGCCTTGGAAAAGCATTTGGGGACCGGTTTTGTCGGCGGCTGCATTTTCGGGAACACCGCCCTGGAAATGAGTGATTTCGACTCTGGGTTTGCCGCTGCGATTGACGCTGTTTTTGATGAATGGATCAGCAGGGTTGAAGTCGTTGTCGCGGCGGCTCAGAAATCAGGACAAATCAGAACTGACATCAGTAGTGAAGCTTTGTCCAAACACATCATCGCCACCATAGAGGGAGGCATCATGATGTCCCGGCTTAAAAAGGACCAGCGTCCGATGAAAGAGTGCCTTGAGACATTACGGATCACGCTTGATTTACGAACATAACAGAGAAACTACACTTCAAAAAAGGAGGACAAGAAAATGGCCAGAATAGCAACTTATGACGCAACGACCGCCTCAACAGAAGTAAAAGAAGTTTTCGCCGAGATTGAAGGTGCCTTCGGGAAAGTCCCGAACCTCTTTCTTACCTATGCCAATCACCTGCCATTACTCAAGGCCAACTGGGACAAGGTTAAGGCAGTAATGGGAGCAGGAACGTTAAGTCAGAAGACCAAGCAGGCAATTGCTGTCCTGGTTTCACGGGATAATGGCTGTGCCTACTGTGTCGCGGCACACACAGGAGCCTTGCGGGCAATCGGTGTGTCCGAGGAAGAAATAAAATCTATTGAAGAAGATCTGGAGCAGGCGAACTTCACTGCTAGGGAACGGGCACTGATCTCCTTTGCCCGTAAAGCAAACACCACACCATTGCGAGTTCCCGATGAAGAGTTTGCAGCACTCAAGCAAACAGGGGCTACCGACGCCGAGATTATTGAAGCGCTGGGTGTCATGGAACTCTTTACAGCTTTCAACAAGTTCCTTGATGCGTTGCAGGTAGAAGTTGACTTCTAGCTGTTTATAAGCCGAAGCCATTGCGAAAAGGGAGATACCTATGAGCTTTTTAGATGTTGAAGGTGATTATGTCAGGGGGAAAGTACTTCCGGACTTCCAGTGGACATCGTTTGCCGAGCCTACTGAGGCAACACCTCTCAGGAAGCCGATCAACGAATGCAGGGTTTCGCTGGTCGTTACGGCAGGTGCCTACCTTGCCGACAGCCAGTCCCGCTTTGATAACCGCAACCCCCTTGGAGACGACAGCTACCGCATTATTCCAGGCAATACACCTGCCGAACAGATTTCACTATCGCATCCCGGTTATGACACCAAGCGAGCTTTAACTGATCTGGATACGGTATTTCCATTTCAACTCCTCGGGCGACTGCAGCAAAACGGCACAATTGGTGAGGTTGCTCCCCGTCACTTTTCATTTATGGGTTATATCCCGCGTACCGAGCGACTTCTTTGGAATAATGCTCCTCAGGTTGCCAGAATGCTCCGTGACGACGGGGTCGATCTGGCTATCCTGGTCCCTTCGTGACCGGTCTGTTCCCAGTCCGTGGGACTGGTTCAAAGAGTACTCGATATATTCGGCATCCCCACTATCTCGTTAACTCTGGTGAAAGAGATGACTGACCTGGTCAAACCGTCCAAAGCTCTCTTCATTCAACATCCATTTGGCCTTACGCTAGGCGATGTGAGTGATGAGACAACACACGAAGCGGTACTGAAAGATTGCTTACACTATGCAACAGAAACATTACCAGCCGGGTCGATCGTAGATTTGCCGTACCAGTGGAAAGATGATTTGCGGGAGCGGCAACTGCGTAAAGAAGCACACTGACGAGTATTGCGAATACACAAAATCAAATGAAACCAAGGAGATCAGCCATGAAATCACTTTTTATTGCACTAGCGCTGTCGATTCTACCTGCGTTGTCAAATGCCGCCGATAACGGTCTGACAACCGTTCCCAGCAGTTTTAGCGTCACAGAAACAGTCAATCGCCTGGAAAAACTTGTCAAAGAGAAGGGTATTACTGTCTTCGCCCGCATAGACCATCAAGCCGAGGCCGCCAAAGCAGGACTTACCATGAAAGCCAGTCAACTGCTGATATTCGGCAACCCGAAGGCCGGAACTCCATTAATGAAGGCGTCTCCTACCACGGCAATCGATCTGCCGCTCAAAGCTATTGCCTGGGAAGATGCCGACGGCAAGGTGTGGTTAAGCTACAACCGGCCTGACATCCTGAAGCAACGGCATGGATTGAGTGACGACCAGCTTAAACCGCTTGCGCCTTTGGGCGGATTGATCGAGAAGTCCGCAAAATAATATTCGAAGATGTAAGCTCGCCTACATCTTTTGTTGTCTCGCTGATAGATACTGAGTTTAGACAGAACATCAATTCGGGATCAGATTATGTGGGAAATACGGACGGAAATAACGCTTGAATCACCTGTTGAGCGAGTGTGGGAACTGCTTGCCGAGTGCAGTATTTACCCATATTGGAACCCTTTGTTTCAACAGGCTACAGGAATAATGGTTGCCGGTGAGCAGTTGGACCTTGTTGTCACTCTGTCGGGGTCCTCTTCCATAGTGGTAAAGCCGGAAGTACTTACTGTTGAGCCATTCAAGGGGTTTTGTCTTCAGCAAACCGTCTATTTTCCTGGACTATTTACCTGGAAATATTGTGTAGAACTCGCTGTCATTTCACCCAAGCACCTTACGATTATTCAGAGATTCTCTTTTGGTGGCATTACCGGTCCTCTCTTTACCCTGGTTATGCGGGAAGAAGTCCTTGCCGCATTGACGAAGATGAATGATGCACTTAGCCATTGGGGTGAAAAGGGAAATGTTCAATGCCTCAAATGCTAAGTTTTTTGGGCTTGGTTCAGGCTGAATTTGCAGGGTGGAGATAGTTCATGGAAAACAAGTACTGGTACATCAAGCGATCCGACATCTTTTCCGTCATGTCCCATGAAGAGATGGAGCGACTCGCCAGCCTCAGCACCATGTGCGAGTTCAAAAAGGGTGCAACCATATACCTTCTGGATGAACCGAGTGAGCATGTCTACCTGCTGAAGGAAGGTACCATCAAGATTTCACGACTTGGGCAGGATGGCCAGGAAATCATACTGGATATCATCGCTCCCGGTGAGATCTTCGGGGAGATGTCGCTTCTCGGTGAGGATTCCCGGTCTACCATGGCTCAAGCGGCTGAAAACAGTCTGATCTGTTCCATCAGAAAAGGTGATTTTTTCAACTTCTTTTCTGCTCATAACGATCTTGCCTTCAAGGTGCTCAAGCTGGTGGGCTTGAAAAGGGTAGAGATTGAGACGCGGCTTGAGGAGCTGGCCTACTGTTCAGTTTCTGAAAGGATTGCATCACTGCTGAACCGAATGGCAAAGCGTCATGGTATCAAGGAAAATGGTGGCATCAAAATCCGCCCTCGTCTGACGCACCGGGACATCGCCTTTCTGATCGGTGCATCACGTGAGACGGTAACGGAACAATTGAATCAGATGAAAGCACAGGGGGTTATTGACACTTCGTTCATGTCGATAACAATTCGCGATCCGGATGCATTGGAACTGCTTGTCGCAGAACGGCATTAACTGAATTCATCTTTGTGGCAATCGTGCCGCAATTAACCAAAAACAGGAGGTACAGTATGAAAAAGATGCTTGCAGGTGCTGCAGCAGCAATCATGATGATGTCAGTTAGTGCTTTCGCCGCTATGCCGGGTGCGGACGCGGATAAACTTCACCAGTATCTGACAAAAGAGAAGCCGTACACTGAATGGAAACTCTGGCCGGGTAAAGGCAAACTTTACAAGGGCACTGAACCCCATGGTGCGCTGCTTACCACATACGTTAATGACGTAGCGCTCAAATCGATCAAGGCCCAAAAGGGAATGAAGGATGGGGCAATTGTAGTGAAAGAGAACTACATGCCTGACAAAAAGCTTGCCGCTGTAACTGTCATGTACAAGGTCAAGGGCTACAATCCTGAAGTCGGTGACTGGTTCTGGATGAAATTCGCTCCCGATGGAAAAATCGAAGCTTCCGGAAAGAGTGGCATGATTGATATGTGCATCGGATGCCACGGGCCAGCCAAAGGTAACGACTATCTGTTTACCGGCAAGGTGAAAAAATAACGCAATAGCTACGGCGTGAGGAGATGAACCATGAAGAGAACTTTGCTTGTACGATTTTCAATGTTTGCAGCAACAGCGGCACTTTTAATGGCAGTGGCCGGCACGTCAGCAATCGCAGCGACTATGAAGATAGAAGCCGTTATGACTCCCAAAGAACAAATACGTATGGATTTTGCCGATGGCAGCAAGCACTTCGTATTGATGGTTCGCCGTGAAGGCAAAGCGACGGGACAGGGAATTTTTTCAGGAGCTGCCGTAACCGAATATGGAAGACACGACATCATACCCGGTATTGGCGGTGATCCGAGTGGCTATCTGGTTCTTACGCAACCAGGTGGTGATATTGCGTATGTGAAATGGGTAGTACGCGCCGTATTTGTACCTGGTGCAGATGGAAAGCCAATGCTTCTTGATAATGGAACCTGGGAAATCGTGAGCGGTACCGGCAAACTAAAAGGGCTAAAAGGTGCAGGGACTCTTCACATCAAATCTGTTTCACCGACTGACAGGAATTTCATTCTTGAAGGAGATCTGTTTCCAGCCGTTGAAGAAAGTAAGAAATAAAGTATCAGGCGGGTCGGTAGAATAACCGGCCCGCTTCTAAGTTAAGACAGGAAATGAGGCGATATCTGTGCAGAAGAGCAAAGTCGTAAAAATCATGTTACTGATGCTGTTGGCCGCACTATTTCTGTATATCGCCTATTCAAGCGGCTTGCAGGAATATGTCAGCCAAAAAGCCATACTGGCTCTCTTGGAAAACATGGGTAGCTTTGCTCCACTCGGCTTCATGGCAGTTATGGCTCTGGCCGTTGTCAGCCCTTTACCGAGCCTGCCTCTCGATATTGCTGCGGGTGTATTCTTTGGGCCTTATCTGGGAACGCTTTATTCTGCCACAGGTGCACTCGCTGGCTCGGTTATCAGTTTTTCAATTGCCCGACTGTTGGGGCGGAGCCTCATTGAACGATTACTGCGCGGGCACATCAATTTCTGTTCCTCCTGTTCAGATCGTATGCTGACTGGAGTAGTGTTTTTAACCCGCCTGATCCCTGTAGTTTCGTTTGATATGGTCAGTTACGGCTCAGGGCTGACGAAAATGTCACTTTGGCGGTTCAGCTTGGCGACGTTTCTTGGAATGCTTCCACTCACATTTGTCTACAACTATTTAGGGTCTGCGTTGGTTGTCGACGGACGACTGGCTGCGGTATTCGGGATCGTAATGGTACTGCTGTTGTTCCTGCTGCCGGTATGGGTTGAACGGTACGCCCCGGAAAAACTCCGCGACATGTTCCGGCATCAGCAAAATGGCGCAAAGAGTGAATCTTGACGTGACAGAGGGAGAAAATCGATGGAACTGAATCTTCCCGAAATATCCTTGCGGCAGACGCATGATCTTCTCAACCTTGTAGAGACAACCCTGCAAGGCATTTGCTGCAGGAAATTCGCTGACAAGGAGTTGTACGTTGAGGCATTGCAGAAGGTGCTCGGCACTAGTTCAAAGAGAGGTCCCGAGAGTGTTTTTATCGTTTTCAGCGTACCGGGTAGCAATTCACTGCGGGGGAGAGTCTTTTATCTGAACGGTGATGCTCTTGTCGAGGGGATAGAGATGATCTCCATTGACCAGGCTGCCACCTATGCCATCAACCTGTCAGGAGAAGACGTTGTGCGATCTAACTGGTGTGATACCTGCGAGTCAATCGAAAGCTATCAGACTAAATTCCACCCGACAGTCAAACGTGCCATCGCCAGACCAATCAGTAATTTCATCTGCAAGCGGATCAGCGGAGACCCCGCCGGGGCGATAATTGCGTTCAATTACCCGGATGAAGCCACCACCTATGATGCGGATGTCCTGAAAAGTCTCTCGGTAGTTATCGGTTCTCTGGTCACTCTCTCAACGAAGGTTCAGGAGACGGAGCTCGCCTTCATTTACACCATAGAAGCACTGGCACGTTCGTGTGAAGCCGCTGACGAGGACACCGGTAACCATATCGTCCGGGTAAACCGTTATTCAGAGGAACTGGCAAAAGCGCTCGGCACGCCGGACCTGTTTGTAGAGTCAATAGCATATAGCGCCCAGATGCATGATGTCGGCAAGGTTCACATTCCTTCTGCCATAATCAAGAAAGAAGGGCCGCTTGATGACAGGGAAATGGCCGTCATGAAACAGCATCCCGAATTTGGGGCACGAATCATTGGTGACGCGCCACGACTTGCCATGGCACGGGAGATTGCCCTCGCGCATCATGAGAACTGGAACGGTAGTGGCTATCCCGGCAATCGGAAGGGAGACGAGATTCCGCTTTCAGGGAGGATCGTCAAAGTTGCCGATATCTACGATGCCCTTCGTTCAAAGCGAAGTTACAAACCTGCCATGAGCCATGAGCAGGTACTCAATATTTTTAATAACGGGGATTCCAGAATATCTCCTGATGAGCATTTTGATCCTGCTGTTTTGAGGGGATTTTTCCGGTGCGAACGGGTTATGGCCGGGATTTATGCGGATCTTGGTTGATAATATAAGGATGAAATCCATGAACAGAATATGGCAGCTGGCTTTAATGATGCTCGTATCTCTTCCGGTGATGGTCTCAGGAGCTGAATTCAACAACAGTCACTACGAATCACTCCTGAAGCACCATGTCAAAACCGGGGTGTCGATCAATGGCATTCAACTCAATGCCGTTGATTACAGCGCCTTGGCAAAGGAAGCAAAACAACCCGGCTCCGATTACAGCCTTCTCCTCAAGGAACTGGCGTCGTTCGATGCGGCATTATTGAAGAGCCGTGAAGAGAAGATAGCTTTCTGGGTGAATGTGTACAACATCGGTGCCATGAAGACCATTGTTGACCACTACCCGGTTGACAGTATCCGGAGCAAAAGGATCAATTGGCTTGGCCAGCCCTGGAGTCGCAAGGTTCTTACCATTGGCGGCAGGGAATACTCTCTTGCTGAAATTGAGAACGATATTCTTCTGGATGGCTTCAAGGACCTGCGCATCCATTTCGGCATAAACTGCGCATCAGTCAGCTGCGTCAACCTCCTGCCGGCACCCTATCGGGCCGGGACGTTGTACTCACAACTGGAGGAACAGGGGCGTACTTTCCTTGCCGATCGCAAAAAAGGTCTGTTGATCGACCGCACTAGCAAGCTGATCCATCTGTCCCAGGTTTTCAAGTTCGACCGGAAGCATTTCGATGCCTTGGGCGGCGGCGCGGTTACCTTTATCAAGCCATTCCTGTCGTCATCCGACAGGGCGATAATCGACACCGGTGGGTTTTCTGTCGAGTATCTCGACTACGACTGGAAGGCAAACGACACCAAATATGCTCAGTGAGAACAATGAATCAGGGGGAAGTCATGGTACAGCAGTCCGCAATCACCAAGCAGTATCTGAAAACCAGGCCAGTATGCAAGGTCACTTTCCGGTTGCCATGTGACGGCGCATTGGGTGCAGAGTCGGTGACCCTGGTGGGTGAGTTTAATAACTGGGATGAAAAGGCAACACCCATGAAACGCCAGAAAAACGGTGATTACGCCGTGACGCTGGAACTGGAAAACGACAAGGAATACCGCTTTCGCTACTGCATCGACAGCTGCAAATGGGAAAATGACTGGTGCGCTGACCGGTACGAGCCGAACCCGTTCGGCGGTCACGATTCGGTAGTTGTTATCTGAACCATGCGGTGAGCGTGGTATTACATTTTGATGGAGGAGTACGTGTCAACAAGTGAAATAACAACACAGGTAAAAGAGTATTACGGGAAAATCCTGGCAACAAAAAATGATCTGAAGACAAGTGCCTGCTGTAGCATCGAGGCGTTGCCTTCCCATCATCGTCAGGCCCTGGCCAATATCGATGACGAGATTCTCGACAAGTTCTATGGTTGCGGCTCACCGTTGCCCCCGGCCCTGGAAGGATGCACGGTGCTCGATCTCGGCTGCGGTACCGGACGCGATGTCTATCTCGCTGCTCAACTGGTCGGCCCTGACGGCTTCGTCATCGGCATCGACATGACCGACGAACAGCTTGAGGTGGCACGGCGGCACAAGGATTGCCAGATGTCCCGCTTCGGCTACCAGAAAGCGAACGTCGATTTCCGCCAGGGATACATCGAGGATCTTGCTTCCTGTGGCATAGCCGACAATTCGGTGGACGTGGTGATTTCCAACTGCGTCATCAACCTCTCACCCGACAAGGAACGGGTTTTCAGCGAGATATTTCGGGTGCTGAAGCCGGGTGGTGAACTCTATTTTGCCGATGTCTTCACCGGCCGCCGGATGCCCGAATCGCTGCAGCATGATCCGATACTCTACGGTGAGTGTCTTGGCGGTGCTCTCTATATCGAGGATTTTCGTCGGATGCTCAGGAAGATCGGCTGTCAAGACTACCGGATGGTTTCCAAACGGCAGATTGAGCTAAACAACCCGGAAGTTGATGCCAAAGCCGGGATGATCGATTTCTACTCCATAACGGTGCGAGCCTTCAAGCTTGCCTGCCTGGAAGATATCTGTGAAGACTTTGGCCAGAGCGCGACCTATCTCGGGACAATTCCGGAACATCCGCATCGCTTCCCACTGGATGACCACCATACTTTCATTACCGGCAAGCCGATGCTGGTCTTCGGCAACAGCGCCGCCATGGTTCAGGAGACCCGCTTCGGCAAACACTTCAAGATTACCGGCGACCGGTTGGTCCACTTCGGTCCCTTCGATTGCGCACCCGCTGCGGTCAAGGAGGCAGGTGGTGACCCGTGCAGTGGCGGTTCATGTTGTTGAGCAACTTTTATTGGTAGGGAGCTAACGTGACAAATGTCATGCAGGACTTTGTAGGAGAATTTATAGGCACCTTCCTGTTGGTGCTTTTCGGCTGCGGCTCAGTTGCCGTTACCGTACTTTTTTCAGCACACGTCGGCTTGATCCAGGTGGCCCTGGTATGGGGATTTGCCGTCACCATAGCCATCTACGCCACGCGACACCTCTCCTGCGCCCATCTCAACCCGGCTGTCAGCATTGCCATGGTACTGGGCCGCAGGATGTCGCTGTCGAAGCTACCCACGTATCTCATCGCCCAGTTCGTTGGAGCCTTTGCCGCTGCGGCACTTTTATATCTGCTATTTGGTGACTCCATAGCACGTTTCGAGGTCCTGAACAGTATCCAGCGCGGCACTCCCGCTTCGATCAAAACCGCCATGATGTTCGGTGAATTCTATCCCAATCCAGGCGCCGGGCTTGCTGCGGTTGTTACCCCTCTGACCGCTTTCCTGGCGGAAGCGGTCGGAACATTTGTCCTGGTCACCATGATCTTTTCTCTTACCGAAGGGTGCAACCTTGGCAGGCCTGACGATGCTTTGGCTCCGTTTTTCATTGGCCTAACCGTCACCATCATTATCTCGATACTTGCTCCCCTCACACAGGCCGGGCTCAATCCGGCACGAGATTTGTCACCCCGTCTATTCTCCATACTTGCCGGATGGGGGAAAGCCGCTCTTCCGGATCAAAACTTCGGATTTTTGACGATCTACTGCCTTGGACCGATAGTTGGCGGCAGCCTGGCTTCAGTAGTATTCATTAAGGTGATTGAGCCACTGATGAAGAAAAAGGGACAAGGTGACGGTTGCCTTTGTGCTGAAAACGATAAAACCTGTTGCATTGATTGATATTTTATTGGCCGGAGGAACGCTATGACACCAAGTTTTGAAATGTTGCCCCATGATGACAATAACAAAACCCTGATAGCCAATGTTCACCCGCCAGACTGGGTCAATCCTGAGCCTGCACCATGCTACAATCTGGTGGTGATCGGCGGCGGCACAGCAGGCTTGATATCAGCTGCCGGTGCTGCCGGTCTGGGTGCAAAGGTTGCCTTGATCGAGCGGCACCTGATGGGGGGCGATTGCCTGAATGTTGGCTGTGTCCCGTCCAAGGGGGTTATCAGCGCATCCAGGGCCGTCCACCATGCCCGTTACTCTGCTGAATTCGGAGTAATTGACGGCTCAAATCTGGGCTTTGACTTTGGTGTTGCTATGGAGCGGATGCGTTGCCTGCGAGCTGATATCAGTCATCACGACTCAGCCCGACGATTCCGCGATGAACTGGGGATCGACGTGTTTATTGGCCAAGGGAGCTTCAGCGGTCCTGACACAGTCGAGGTTGCGGGCAAAACACTGCGCTTCAAAAAAGCCGCCGTCTGCACCGGCGCCCGTGCCGCCGCCCCACCTGTGCCGGGGTTGGAAGAGGCAGGGTATCTTACCAACGAGACCATATTTTCCCTGACCGAACTGCCACCCCGCCTTGCCGTTATCGGTGCCGGTCCCATCGGTTGCGAAATGGCCCAGGCCTTTGTCCGTTTCGGCAGCCGTGTAACCCTGATCGAACTGGGACCGCATATCCTGGGGCGTGAAGATGGTGATGCCGCAGAGATTCTCCATGGTGCGTTTGTCCGTGAGGGGATTGAGCTGCAACTGGGGGTGAAAATTGTCGGAGTCGAAACAAGCGGCAGTGACAAGATTCTTCGTCTTGAACGTGACGGCAAGCGGATAGATGTGGCGGTGGACGCAATTCTGGTGGGAGTCGGACGCGCACCTAATCTTGACGGGCTTGATCTGGAGAAAGCAGGTATCAAGTTTGATAGAACAGGTGTCCTGGTCAATGACAACCTGCAGACTTCAAATCCGAATGTCTATGCCGCAGGCGATATCTGCTTCCCCTTCAAGTTCACCCACACTGCCGATGCTCTGGCCCGCATCCTGATTGCCAATGCCCTTTTCATGGGGAGACAGAAGGCCTCTGCCCTTACCATTCCCTGGTGTACCTATACCGATCCTGAGATTGCCCATGTCGGGATGTACGAAGCTGATGCCAAAGAAAAAGGGATCGAAGTAACCACACTCACTGTCCCTCTGTCGGATATCGACCGGGCTGTTCTTGATGGTGATGCTGTGGGATTCGCTCGGGTCCATCTGCGCAAGGGGACGGATAAGATTCTCGGTGCTACCATTGTTGCCCGTCATGCCGGGGAGATGATCAATGAATTTTCTCTGGTGATTACCAGCGGGCTCGGCATTTCAGCTATTGCCAAGACCATACACCCTTACCCAACTCAGGCTGAAGTTATCAAGCGACTGGGGGATGCTTATAACCGGACGCGGCTGACGCCATTCGTTAAGAACCTGCTTTCCCGTTGGTTGAAATGGCAGAGGGGATGATTCTATGAATATCAAAAAAATCGCACTGGCTCTGGTCGGTATCGTTGTCATCATACTATTCTTCTACTACGACCTGCAGCGCTTTCTGACACTGACTGCTCTCAAGGCCAACCGGCAAACGCTCCTTGACTATTATGCCGCTCACAAGCTGATCATGGTGGCCGGCTTCATGGCAATCTATATAATCCAGACCGCTCTGTCACTGCCCGGTGCCGCCATTTTGTCGCTGGCAGCCGGGGCTATCTTTGGTTCGATTATGGGTACGCTCTACGCCAACATTGCTGCCACGACTGGCGCTACCCTTGCTTTTCTCGTGACCCGTTATCTGCTGCGTGATGTAGTCCTGAACAAATTTGGCAGCAAACTGGAAGGGATGAACCGGGAACTGGAGACCCGGGGGTTCAGCTATTTACTGTTTCTGCGCCTAGTACCTCTGTTCCCGTTCTTTCTCATCAACCTGGCAGCTGGGTTGACCCGCTTGCCGCTGCGGACGTTTTTCTTCGGCACCATGCTTGGAATCATCCCTGGCGGTTTTGTCTATGTCAATGCTGGCGCCAGTCTGGCGACCATTGATTCGCTTTCCGGAATTGCCTCACCCCGTGTACTTGGCTCATTTGCTCTGCTCGGGCTGTTTGCACTGGTGCCGGTGTTGTACAACAAGTTCAAAGGCAGAAAACAAATTTGATGGGGGATACTATGAAGTTGATAATGAAAGATCAAGCTCTGGATGCAATCACAAATGGTGAATTCGGCAATGACATCATTGGCACGAGTGAGAAGGTCGCCGTAATTCTCACCCAGAGCTGGTGTCCGCAATGGTATGCCATGAAGCTGTTCGCTGCAGATTTCTCCGGAGCGGAGATTTATTTTCTTGAATATGACCGGACCAACTTTTTTGACGAGTTTCGCCGCTTCAAGGAGCAGGTGCTAGGCAATGACCAGATCCCCTATGTCCGGTATTATTCAGACGGCGTTTTGATTGCTGAATCGAATTATGTTTCTGCGGAAACATTTCAACAGAATATTGGAAGGAGGATAACAACATGCCGCATCTTCAATTCGAGTTCAATTTCACCCCCGGGGAGTCCGAAAAAGTATCCTTCGCAGCAGAGATAAAGGGGCACTTTGCAACCATTATGGACACCGGCACGGATCACATTGGAATTACCTTGCGCTGCTATGGCAGGAATGACCTTTCGTTTGGTCGCGCCACCAATCCGGATGATGGTATCGCCTTTGTAAACGCCGATATCCGTGGTGGGCGAACGAGTGAGCAGAAACGTTCCCTGTCTCTGGCTTTCATCAACCAGCTTGGCACTTCATTCAAGGTGCCGCCGCAGAATGTCTATGTTATCCTCACTGAACATTCGGGAGAGCATTTTCAACTGCACGATCGTGTCTTGCAGGGGTGGACGCAGGGGGAAGATCCTCTGGCGGAGTAATAAAACATGGCAGGACAGAACTAGGCTGACACCAGCAGCGCAAAATAATGCACCATTGAATTGGTCAATTTGATTGCCATCAGAGTCACAAACAACCAAGGAGTCGATTTCAAATTATGGTGCTTTCATTCAAAGACCGCCTGCAGGCGGTAAATCCGAAGTACGAAACCTTTGAGAGTCTACATACCCTGCAGATCAATCTGGGCAACCTCTGCAACCTGCACTGCACCCACTGTCATGTAGAGGCCTCAAGTCGCGGTACGGAAATAATGGGAACTGATATCATGGATCAGATTGCCGGATTTCTTGCACATCATCCCGGCCTTACCCTGGATATCACCGGCGGTTGTCCGGAGATGAATCCGAATTTCCGCTATCTGATAAAGCAGACAAATGGGCTGACGCCACGCCGGATGCTGCGCAGCAATCTGGCGATCATGGCCGAACCGGGGTGGGAATGGCTGCCGGAGTTTTGCCGTAACCATGAACTGACAATCATCGGTTCGCTACCCTGCTATCTTGAGGAGAACGTTGACAGGCAGAGGGGCAACGGTGTCTATCAAAAGAGCATTCAGGTGGTGAAGAAGCTGAATTCACTTGGCTATGGAAAAGAGGTGGAGCTTAATCTGGTCTACAATCCAGGTGGCGACTTTGTTCCGGGTAGTCAGCAGGCTTTGGAAGCAGCGTACAAGACCGAACTGTCTGTCAACCATGACATCGTCTTCAACCATCTTTTCACGATCACAAACGCTCCGATCGGACGTTTCCGTGAGCATCTCGAAGCTACCGGCACGTACTCTGACTACCTGCGTATGCTGGCAGGTCGCTTCAACCCGGAAGCGGCGGGCAATATCATGTGTCGTACCCTGATTAGTGTTGATTGGCAGGGGAAAATTTATAACTGCGATTTCAATCAGGCTCTGAGGATGCCAATTACAGCTGAAGATGGATCTGAAATAACGATTTCAGAACTGGACGATGCTGGTATGAACGGAAAACAAATAGATCTTGCCCAGCATTGTTATTGCTGCACCGCTGGTGAGGGTTCCAGTTGCACCGGGGCGTTGGTAGCATAATTAGGGGGAATAATGAGCGAGCCAGAAGTAATAATCGGGTGTGGAATCTTGGAAAAAGAGATTCGTTTTATAATTGAAAAGAATGGTTGGCAACAGCGACCGGCCTTTTTACCGTCCGGACTTCATGTGGATTTTGACAAGCTCAGAACCACACTCGAAAAATGCCTTACTCACTATTCAGGACAAAAAAACATTGTATTCTACGGTGCTTGTCACCCGTTAATGAACAAGATACTTGAGTCCGCGCATACCATTCGCACACCTGGGCAGAACTGTGTTGATATATATCTCGGGCACGAACTGTTCAATAGTGAGCTGGAAAAGGGAGCTTTTTTCCTTTTTGAAGACTGGGCGCTCCACTGGAAAGAGATCGTTGGCAGTATCATGCCAGGCGACCCTGAAATTATGCGCAACATATTCCGTGGTGCCCACAAGTATCTACTTGCTATCCGCACTCCGTGCTCAAATGATTTTACCCGTGAAGCAGAGGCGGTAAGTGAAATGACATCGCTCGAAGTGCGATGGTTAGATGCGGGCATTGAACACCTTGAAGCCAATCTGGCATCAACTATTGCACAAATGAGAGAGTTCCTTGTTTGAATAATACATTCAATCCGAAACGACGAACGACCGTAATGGCCGGAATGCTGTTACTTGCGATTTTTTTCCCCGTGTTATTATGCCATGGAGAAGAAATTCAAATCAGTCGCTTCACTGCTGAAGGCTTGAACGGTTGGGAATCAAAGAGGTTCAAAGGAAAGACAGAATACCGTCTGGTAAAAGAGGATGGTCGAACTGTAGTTAAAGCAACCAGTCATGACTCGGCGTCCGGAATGATACGGAAAATAAGTTTTCAGCCTTCAAAGCACCGTTACTTGCGATGGAGTTGGAAAATTGCGGGCACGATCAAAGGTGGAGACGAGAAACTAAAGAGCGGTGATGACTATGCCGCCCGTGTGTACGTGGTCTTCCCGGGACGCTATTTCTGGCAGATGAAGGCAATTAACTACATTTGGGCGAATAATCTTTCCAAGGGAAACTATGTTCCAAGTGTTTATGCCGCAGACTCGAAAATGCTTGCGGTGGAATCTGGCAATGGAAAAGCGGGGCAATGGCAGACCGAGGAACGCGATTTATTTGCCGACTACCGTCTCCTGTTCGGAACCGATCCTCCGGAAGCGGAAGCAATTGCCATCATGACCGACACCGACAAT
>JBGSQD010000184.1:0-12343 GCA_041738275.1 Geobacterales bacterium | reverse complement strand
TCAGGGTATACCTGCTACAAGCACCATACAGCGCATCTTTTTGCTGGAAAAAGAAGGCAGTTTTTCGGCTACGGTTTCCCGTGATCTTCAGGATGCCTACTCAATTCTCACAAAACACCGAATTCTTCTGCAAATCAAGGTCATCCAGGGATTACGGGATGATGCATATTATCTCAATCCCTATGAGCTGCCATCGGACGAGCGGGAACATATTCGTCACGCCATCATCAAAATCGAAGAGCTGCAAAAAATCATACATATGAACTTTTCAATTGTATGATTTTCATTCAAGCGCAATCCGGATGTACTGTATGGTTGCAGAAGATATAATAATGCTGGAGGGTTTTTGTGTAAGGTGTAATCGAGGTTGCGATCAAGCTTACGAAAAAAGAAAGGCCGGTGAAGCAATTCACCGGCCTTTCTTTATATTAATCTTGATATGTTATTGGTTACTTCTTTTTGCCGCCTTTTTTGGGCTGCGCCGCAGGAACGGCTTCTTTTTTTGCAGCAGGTTCCCAACGGTTCAAGCTGTGCGCGATACTGTGGCAATCGCCGCATTTGGGGAAGCGAGCCAGCATGCCGGCAGGGTGTGGTGTGCCGTGACAGCTCTGGCAGGTCGGCATAGCCTTGTGTTTATCTTTATGGCAGTTAACGCAGGCTACGCTCTTATGTTTTGTATCGCTTGCAGTAAGAAGGTCGAATGCCTTTTTGTGACAAGATGCGCACATCCTGTTTGGTGTGTCTGAGGCATAGGTAACAGCTGTCGGCATATGTGCCTGGTGACAGCGCTTGCACTCTGCAACAGTCATATCAGAGCTGTGCGGCTTATGGCACTGGGTACAGAGAGGAATCTTGCCATGTACGTTGTGGCAGAAAGTACAAGCGAGGTTGGTATGCTTGCTCTTAACCTGCTTCAGTTTGACGATCTGCTGGGAGTGGCAGGACAGGCATTCTTCAGTGAGGTTGTTGGCCAGCTTGATGATCTTGGGGGTATGCGGATTATTGTGGCAACGGTTACAGCCTGTCAGCTTGTAGTGCGGTTTGCCATCATGGCACTGACTGCACAAAGGGATGATCTTTTTGACTGTCGGCGGATGGCCGGCGTGGCAATCCTGACAGGTTACGCTTGTTTTGTGGGCAGCACCATTTGCCGCGACATCCGCAGGTGCAGTCGAATGGCATTTGACACAATCGGTGTTGCTGAGGGCCGGTTTTTGTACCGCAGGCTCAGCGCCATAGGCCACAGCGGAAAGCATTATCGTCAAAACAGACGATAATAGCAGCCCTTTTGTCAGTGACAGCAGATTTTTCATTGTTCCTCCTCTTGCTTGCATTGGATTGTAATCCGATTCAGACCTGAATCAGGTTGGCAGAATGTATATAAATCACGCCTAAAATGATGCAGAATATTGCCATCAATCCTTGCATCCGTCAATGAAAAATTTATAGCGTAAACACTATAACATATGAATACGTCTATAAAAAAAAAGACAAATGTGGTCTTGTTGACTTCTGTTTTATGTTGCCGGTCTCTTCCGTGAGCTTGACAGAAACGACGTGCTCTGTTATGTAATGACAATCATGGGCGCTTAGCTCAGCGGGAGAGCACTGCCTTCACACGGCAGGGGCCACTGGTTCAATCCCAGTAGCGCCCACCATTAAAAAACAAGGGGTTAGCCTAAATGGCTAGCCCTTTTTTTATGCTGTTTTTGTCTTGGAGTTATAGGAAATGTCATGTAAAGAAGAAAGACGACTTAATATACCAAAGCCGCTTTACAGACATGAAATGCTGAAATTGTGGTGCACTGCCTGGAATCATGTTAATGTAGCTACTTAGCTCTAACTAGTGCTTATTACTCAGTTGATCTGAAGCTTGGTCAAAGCGATTTAAGTGATATTCCACTCAATCCTGATCCTGAAATCACAAGGATGAAATATGTCAGAAAAAGTTCCCATTCTCATCGTTGATGATCTCCCGCAAAATATCCTGGCCCTGGAAGCCGTTATTGCAGATATGGGTTTTGAAATAATTTCAGCGCGATCGGGAAACGATGCGCTCAGGCTGTCGCTTAAACATGACTTTGCGCTGATCCTTCTGGATGTCCAGATGCCAGGAATGAACGGCTTTGAGGTCGCTCGCCTTATCCGTGCAAATCCTAAAACAAGCCATTTTCCCATAATCTTTGTTACTGCCGGAATGAAGGATCTTCTCGATCAGATTGAAGGTTATGAAACCGGGGCGGTGGATTATCTGATGAAGCCATTTGAACCGGTTATCCTGAGGAGCAAGGTAAGGGTTTTCCGGGAATTGTACCAACAGCGCAAGGTTATCGAAACATTTTACTTCAATCTCGAACAGATTGTTGAGGAGCGAACCGCAGAGCTTAAGGAGGCAAACGAGACAATCTCGCGTCTGGCGGCAACCGATGAGTTGACCAACCTGTCCAACCGCCGTTCCTTTAACATCTGTTTAGCATCGGCTCTGAGTGCCGCGCGTCGGCATGAGTACCCTCTTTCCCTGATTATGATCGATCTAGATCACTTCAAGGTCGTGAACGACACATTTGGTCACAGTAAGGGCGACGAGGTTCTGAAGGCGTTTGCCCGGATATTTCTGGACATAATCCGGGTGGAGGATGTTGCTGCCCGCTGGGGCGGTGAAGAGTTTATCCTTTTGCTTCCGCATACTCCCTCCGATGCGGCATCGGCTTTGGCCGAGCGGATTCGGGTAGCCTTTGAGCAGCATTCCGATATTGTTGCCCCGATCGTCTTATCAGCCAGCTTCGGTGTGGTGCAGTTTCATGGCTCGGAAGATGCCGACGCCCTGATCCGACGGGCGGATGACGCTCTTTATCGTGCAAAACACCAAGGGCGCAATCGAGTTGTGGTAGGTTAAAAGTGAATTGTGACGGAACCGGCGGGACGTCCGGCTGAAATATACAGGAGCACAAATATGGGTTTTTATGCAGATCTCAAAATCAGGAATAAACTGATCCTGGGCTTCTCCGCTGTAGTCTTGATGGCCCTTGCCATCGGGATCTTCGGCTATTTCCAGATCAACAAAATCATTGATGCCGACACCCGGCTTTACGAAAAAGGGGTCGTGGCGTTGGAAAAGGTCGGTGTTATCAGTTCAAACTTCCAACGGGTGCGCAGCAATGTCCGTGAGATAGTGCTTGAAAGCGATCCGCTGGAGATAAAGCTCCGGGAAGACCGGATCTGGATTTTTCGCGAGAATGTCGGGCAGGCGGCCGTGGCTTTGGAAAAAGCTCTTCCCGATGCCGAGGCAAAGAAACTGTATAACGACTTTATGGAGGCTCGAAGGAATTATGGGCCAAAACTGTCCAGGATAGTCGAACTGTCGAAGCAAAATAAAGATGCGGAAGCCGTAAAATTCATTGCGCAGGATGCCTACGAAACCGAGAAGGAGATGATCCGGAACATTGAGCTGCTGACGGAATATTTGACGATGTCTGCCAAGCGTATCTCGAACATGAACATCGCAACTGCGACTATGTCGGGCAGGTCCTTGCTAGGGCTGGCATTCTGGGCTTCACTGCTGGCGTCAATCATGACCGTTATCATCACCCGCAGCATCGTCAAACCACTTGGCACTGTGCTGGTTGCGGTTAATTCGCTGCAGGAGGGAAGCAAGGAAAAGGCGCGACTGGTGGAGGCTATCTCTGAAGGAGATCTGAGTCAGGATGTGGTCGTTACCGAGCCGTTGAAGATCGCGGCAGATCAGATCAGCAGGGATGAAGCGGGCATGCTGCTCAATACGATTGTGGGGATGAGTGAAGTTCAGTATATGCTGGATCAGGCATTTGCCGAAATGACCGGATCTCTGCGTCACAACCGCGACCAGGAAGCTCAGCGCAGCTGGTTGAAAAACGGCCAGAACGAACTCAACAACATATTGCGCGGAGACAAGTCCACCGCTGAGCTGACGGAACAGACGCTGACATTTATGACCGAATATCTTGGCGCCGGGGTTGGCGTTTTCTACGTCTTTGATGAGAAGGAGTCCATGCTTCAGATTGCCGCCAGTTATGCCTTTACGCGCGCTAAACGCCCGAACGAGCGGATTGCCCTGGGAGAGGGGCTGGCCGGGCAGGCTGCCCTGGAACGGAAAATGATCTGCATGAATACGGCTCCTCCGGATTATCTACGTATCAGCTCCGGCCTCGGTGAGGCAGAACCGATAAACATACTGGTACAGCCGCTATTGTACAACGATGCCCTGGTTGGCCTGCTGGAGTTCGGCTCGTTCAAGATATTCCGCGACAACGATCTGGAATTCCTGAATCGGTCAAAAGAGGGAATCGCCATTGCACTCAGCGTCACAAAATCGAGGCAACTGGTCAACGAGCTTCTGGAACAGACCCAGGCCCAGACGGAAGAGTTGCGGGTCCAGCAGGAGGAACTGCAACAAACCAATGAAGAGCTGGAAGAGCGTACCCAGATGTTGGAGATGCAGCGCGAGCAGATCAGCGCCAAAAACCGCCAGGTGGAGGTGGCCAGCCGCGAGTTGCAGCGGAAGGCCGATGAGCTGGAGCGGATCAGCTCCTATAAATCCGAGTTTCTCGCCAACATGTCACATGAGCTGCGCACTCCTCTCAACAGCCTGATGATCCTGTCTAGTCTGTTAAAGGACAATCACGAAGGGAACCTGACGGTCAAACAGGTGGAGTTTGCTGCCACTATCAACGGTGCCGGACGGGATCTTCTCAACCTGATTAACGATATCCTCGATCTTTCCAAGATCGAATCCGGGCACCTGGAATACCATTATGAAGAACTGTCACTCCCGGAAATATGCGAACAGTTGGAAACCCTCTTTTATCCAATAATCTCGGACAAGGGGATCGGGTTCACTGTGACGCTGGAGGAGTCCGCGCCAAAAACCATCATCAGCGATGGCCAGAGAACCCAACAAATCATCAAGAATCTCCTTTCAAACGCGTGCAAGTTCACCAGCCAAGGGACGGTTTCGCTACGCGCTTATACACCGGATTCCAACGAGAACCCGCTCAACACCCCTGTAGTAGCCTTTGCTGTTACCGACACCGGTATCGGTATTCCAATAGACAAACAGCAGCATATCTTTTATGCCTTCCAGCAGGGAGACGGCAGCACCAGCCGTACCTATGGCGGCACTGGCCTGGGCCTTTCCATCTCGCGCCAGCTTGCCCGCTCAATGGGTGGGGAAATATCTTTGACAAGCGAAACAGGAAAGGGAAGTACCTTCACCCTGTATCTTCCGGTCAAGGGTGAATGCGGAATCAAGCAGGTGCAGGATAAATCAATCTTTCCTGTTCGTCAGAACAGTCCCATCATTCCGGTCACAAAAGACGCAACAATATCAGATAGCAAAATCTTTGATCCACTTCCGGCGCCGATCCCCGACGACCGGGAACTTATTCCGAGCGGGGGCAAGAGTATCCTGATCATTGAGGATGATCTTACCTTTGCCGCGGTGCTGACCGACATGGTACGCGATCGCGGTTTCTCCGCTCTGGTGGCTGCCGATGGTGAGAGCGGAATCGCCCTTGCCGAGCGCTTTCAGCCCAACGCAATCATACTTGATATCATGCTTCCGCATATCGATGGTTGGGGGGTAATGCGCAGACTGAAGGACAATCCGGTAACGCGGCATATCCCGGTGCATTTTATCACTTGTCTGGAGGAGCGTCAGAAGGCGATGAGCATGGGAGCCATCGGTTACATCTCCAAACCTGTCAGCAGTGAACAGTTGGACACTGTTTTCAGAACACTGGAAAACGCTATCGAAAAGACCATGAAAATGCTGCTGATTGTTGAGGATGACCAGGATCAGGCCAAGGCAATGGTTGCCCTGCTGGAAGAGAGGAATGTGACTATTGTTGTTGCAGACAGCGGCAGAAAAGCCATTGAGCTTCTTTCCGGCGAGCAATTCGACTGCATCGTGCTTGACCTGGGACTTGCCGACATGGGTGCGTTCGAGCTGCTGGAGGAACTGAAAAAACTTGATCCGGAGCGTCGTATTCCGGTGATCATCCATACCGGCCGGGATCTGACTCACGAAGATGAGCGGCGGCTGCATCACTATGCAGAGAGCATCATCATCAAGGGAGCCAAAAGTCCTGAACGGCTCCTGAATGAAGTGACCCTGTTTCTCCACCTTATAGAGACCTCGCTTGACCAGGACAAGCAGCGCATGATTCGCGCTTCACTTGACAATGAAGCGATGCTGGAAGGGAAAAAGATCCTGATAGTTGATGACGACATGCGCAATATCTATTCTCTGTCCAGCGCCCTTGCGGAAAAGAATATCATCATCTTTGAAGCGGAAAACGGTAGAGAGGCCCTGAAGGAACTGGACGAGCATCCGGAAATTGATCTGGTTCTGATGGATATCATGATGCCGGAAATGGATGGTTACGAGGCAATGCGCATGATCAGAAAAAATCCAAGTTTCCATTCATTGCCGATCATTGCCCTGACAGCCAAGGCTATGAAGGGGGACCGTGAAGAGTGCCTGAAAGCCGGGGCCAACGACTACATCCCGAAGCCGGTCGATATGGAAAAATTATTCTCGCTGCTGCGGGTCTGGCTGTATCAGGCGACATCTTCGGATTCAGTGAAGATTGGAGATCCACTATGAAACGGCTGATTTTGTCTATACCGGTTTTTTTAACACTATGCACCTTATCCACCGTACAGGCGGAAGAAATCCTGCTCAGTGCCGGGAGCGGGCCGTTGGTCAGTGTAATAAAGCCGTTAAAGGATGCCTTTGAGAAGGAAACCGGAATAAAAATGAATAACCTGTTCGGCAGCTCGCCTTTTGCTTTCAAGCAGCTCTACAATGGCGTTACTGAAACCGCAGTCGTGGGAATGAGTTTCGACGAGATACTGGAAATATTGAAAAATGAGGGGTTTAAGGTTGAGAATCCCGGTGATTTTAGATCTGTAACAATCGGCAGAGGGATGGTCCGTACAGTTGTCAACAAGGGAAATCCTGTTGCAAAGCTATCCAGGGAACAACTGAAGGGGATTTTTACCGGTAAGATCACCAACTGGAAAGAGGTCGGCGGCAACGATTCCCCGATCATTGTTGTACTTTCTCCCCGTAACCCCGGGGTAACCGAAACGTTTAGAAAAAGTATTCTCGACAACGAGCCATACACCAGGGAGTTTCTTGAGCTTGCACATATGGATGAGTTGCGGGGTGCTGTAGAGGTAAATGCGGAAGCCATTACCATCGGCACCTCAGCAGTTCTCAGTAATGGGGTCAAACAGGTGGCGACCCCGGATGTATTTCGTCCGATAACCTTGATTACCAAAGGGGAGCCAGCTCCAAAGATCAGGAAATTTATCGACTTCGTCCTGAAAGGGACGGGCAAAGGTCTGGTAAAGGAATGATTGTGTCCAGAAAACACCGGAGCCTACTGCAATGACGATTAAAACAAAGCTCATAGCCAATGTGCTGGTTACCTCGGCCATTGTTATTGCTATTTCTCTGTTCAGTTTTTTCTCCATGCGTTTCCTTCAGGAAAAACTCGCATATCTTACTGAGAAGAGCAGTCCCTTCCAGATACGGACGATAGAACTTCAGCGCGAATTGCAGGGGTGTCTTACCACCTTGGTCAAGGTGAATGCCGCCAGAAACATGACAGAGTATTCGAGCTTTCATGCAGAAGCAGAAAAAACTCTCTGGAAGATAGAGGGAGCCGAAAAAATACTGGAGAAGATGGGAAATAGCGCACCGGGTGTGTCAGACGATATCGGCAGGATAGCTTTGGATCTTTTTGTCGCATCGGAAGATCGTATAAACAGCAACAACGCAGCAACAGCAGCCAATGTCAGTGTGTTGCAGAGCATGAAGGAATCAACGGCCCGGCTGGATGATCTGGATGTCTACATACGCAATCTGCAGAGCAACTACTCCAAGGCCTATACAGCAGCAATGGAGAATACCGGCAAATTCTCCGGCAGGTTGCGCAGTATCGAGGAGCTTCGCAACCTGGTAAGGGAGCTGCAGTTGATTGCCCTGAACGTCGGGAATCTCCAAAACCGCTCCCATGTCCTTATAGCCAAAGGCAAGATTAAATATGTGACAGGCCGTATAGCGGGAAATGAATTCTATAGATCTAATCCGTCGGTTGCTTCCCTTACCAACGGATTTACCGACATGCTTTCTGAGTATGTCGAACTTCAATCGGTTGCCGTGGCACAAAAAGATAATGAATCCAAAAGCAAGGCAGCAGTCTTTGGCAATAATATCCCTGAAAAGCAGAATTCCCTTTTTCAGACACTGGACCAGGAGACAATGTCGGCACGTGACGAGCTGGCAATTGCAAACAACAGGCAGGGCAGCTTATTCGCTCAATCCAACAGCGCCAACAGCATTTTGGTGGCGAACTCCGAGCTGGTGGCACTTGGTCTGATGGTGACAGGCGATACCAGCCGTCTGTTCACTCTTGATTCGCTCGCAGAGTTGGGCAAACTCGATTCGGAAATACGTTCCCTGTTCACGAAGATAAACGAACAGGTGCAGATGCTGGAAATCTCTCTGAACAAGCTGAATGCCAACAAGGAATTGCTGGTACTCAACGAGGCAGTAGCCTCGCTGGCTGCAATTCGCAATAAGATCCACTCGGCCGATGGAATTATTACCACGCTCAAAAAGAAGATGAATGCGATAGAGCAGGCAAACAAGTCTACCGATGAACTGCATGCCCTTGTAATTAAACAATCGGCACAAGGGAACGAAAGCATTTCAGCTGTCAAAGGGGAGCAGAAAAAGGCTGTCTTGGCAGTGTATCAAATGATCCGCAGGAGCCTCTCCCATATTGTCGTGGTCGGCATAGTGGCGATTGTGATCGGCAGCCTGTTCGGTTTCTGGATATACCGATCGGTGCTGCTGCCTCTGCGCGTGGTGCTGGGCGCGGTCAGCAGACAGAGGGAGCAGGGGAAGGAAAAGGCCCTTCTTGCCGAGGCTGTTGCCAAGGGCGATCTGACCAGAGAGGTTATTGTCAGCGAAGCAATACAGCTTGATCCGGCACAGATGACAGATGATGAGATGGGTATGGTGTTGAATTCGGTTGTGGGGATGAGCGAGGCCCAGGTCACGCTGGACAGGGCCTTTGCCGGTATGACTGCATCGCTGCGCAGCAGCAGGGATGATGAAGCCCGGCGCGATCGCCTGAAGAGTGGACTGCATGAGATTAACAAGATCCTGCGAGTGGAGCATGGAATTGCAGAAAAGGGGAACGAGGCGCTTGCGTTTCTGGTTGATTTTCTGAATGCAGGTGTTGGTGTACTGTATCTTTATGATGAAAAAAACGGCATGCTTCAGACCCTCTCCACCTATGCTGTTTCCAGATCCAGGCGTCTTGACGAAGGTTTCCGTCTTGGGGAGGGGCTGGCCGGCCAGGTGGCGCTGGACCGGAAAATGATATGTCTCGATTCCCTGCCGCAGGGTTATCTCCCGATCGCATCGGCACTGGGTGAAGCGGATCCTCTGAATGTCGTCATTCTACCGATCATGCACAACGATAACCTGGCAGGTGTTCTGGAACTGGGCAGTTTCAGGAAGTTTGTTGAAGATGATTTTGCATTCCTGAAACAGTCACTGGAGGGGATCGCCATTGCATTAAACGCCAATCGTTCCCGTCAGGAGGTTAAGGACCTTCTGGAGCGTACTCAGCAGCAGGCTGAAGAACTGCGCGTTCAGCAGGAGGAGTTGCAGCAGACCAACGAGGAGTTGGAGGAACGGGCAAGGATGCTGGTGGAACAGCGGAATTATAATCGTTACTGATGAACAACGGAAACAGTATGACACCGGATGAGCTCATTGATCTTGAAATAAAGCTCCTTATGGAAGGGGTCTACCAGGTATATGGTCATGACTTCAGGGAGTATTCCGAGGCTTCACTCAGGCGGCGCCTGACGTATTGGCTTGCCGGCTCCGGCTTTGCCACCCTGTCGATTGCCCAGTCGCAACTGCTGCGGGACCGTGCGCTGTTCGATTCCATGCTGAGGGGTATCACGGTCAATGTTTCGGAGATGTTCCGTGATCCAGCCTTTTTCAAGGCCGTCAGGGAGTATGTGGTGCCGTATTTGAAAACGTATCCTTTTGTAAAGATCTGGCATGCCGGCTGCTCCAATGGCGAAGAGGCCTATTCGATGGCGATACTCCTTTTGGAAGAGGGGTTGAAAGGGCGCTTTCGGATTTATGCAACCGATATCAACGAGGAAGTGATTCGCAAGGCACAGGCGGGGATCTACCCGCTGCAGGATCTGCAGCATTTTACCAGAAATTATCAGCACGCAGGGGGAACCGGTTCCTTTTCGGATTATTACACGGCCCGCTACGACCATGCCATTCTGTCCCCTGCTCTGCGGGAAAATATCGTTTTTGCCGCACACAGTCTGGCCGTTGACTCCGACTTTGGGGAGATGAACCTGATTCTCTGCCGCAATGTCCTGATCTATTTCAACCCGCCGCTCAAGGATCGGGTACTGGGACTCTTTGACAGCAGTCTGGTGCCGGGCGGTTTTCTCTGCCTCGGAACAAAGGAGAGCCTGGACCGCCGGGAAATCTACGGTCGATACGAGGCAATAACTCCAAGATTGCAGATCTATCGTAAAAGATATGCAAAAAAGTAGCGGCAATCAGTACAGGGCAGTTGTAATCGGCGCTTCGACCGGCGGGGTCTCTGCGCTAAAGATTCTTCTTGGCGAACTGCCTGCTGACTTTCCGGTCCCGGTTCTGGTAGCTACCCATATCAGTCCGGATTCCGATGACGGCCTTGCGGTTTTACTGGACACGCTCTGCGCCATCCGAGTGAAGGAAGCCGATGAGCAGGAACTCCTGGCTATGGGAACGGTCTATCTGGCTCCTGCCAATTACCATCTGCTGGTGGAGCGTGGCGGCAATCTGGCACTTTCCATTGATCCGCCGGTTAACTTTGCCCGTCCTTCCGTGGATGTACTCTTCGAGTCGGCGGCAGAGGCTTACGGGCCGGAACTGATCGGGATCATCCTGACCGGAGCCGGGTCAGATGGAAGCAAGGGGTTGTTGAAAATTAAAGACAGGGGAGGGATGGCAATTGTTCAAGCCCCTGCTGATGCAGAAATGGATTCCATGCCCAGAAGTGCGCTGCAGTTGCTGAAAGCCGATCATGTCGTGCCATTGAAGGAAATTCCACCACTTTTGAGGCGGCTTTTAATAAGTTAGAAGTTGTTTTCTGCCCTTTTCAGACAGAAAATAATATTTGTTCGGTTTGCCGGCGTTAATATGTTGGAAGTCATTTTGTGAACGGAATATTCCCGATTTTTCGGGATACAGGAATAACCATGAACCATACTGTAAAGCAGATTACAGTACCGATTTTGATGGTCGATGACCGGCAGGAAAACCTTCTGTCACTGGAAGCCCTTCTCAGTGACCAGGGGTATAAGCTTGTCAGTGCGTTGTCTGGAAATGAGGCCCTTCGACTGACGCTCAAGCAGGATTTCGCCCTGGTGCTTCTGGATGTGCAGATGCCGGAAATGGATGGTTTCGAGACAGCGGAACTGATGCGTGCAAATCCAAAGACCCGGCATATTCCGATCATCTTTGTCACCGCCGGAATGAAAGATCTCAAGTTTCAGTTCAAGGGGTATGACTCGGGAGCTGTTGATTATCTCGCAAAGCCGATAGAACCGATGTTTCTGCAGAGCAAGGTAAGAATATTTGCCGAGCTGTATCGTCAACGTCGTGAAATTGAACTGCATAAACAGCATATGGAGGATCTGGTAGAATTGAGGACGGCCGAGTTACGCCTGAAAGCAGCGGAACTCAAAGCGAGCTACGAGCAGCTTCAGCTGGATGCAGCCGAGCAGAAGCGGCTGGAGGAACAGCTTCGACAGACACAGAAGATGGAAGTCATCGGACAGCTGGCGGGTGGTGTCGCCCACGACTTCAACAACATGCTGACCGCTATATTGGGCTCTGCTGAACTTTTGGAGCGTTGCGTTATGGAAAATCCAACGGCAACTAAATTGCTGGCTAACATAAAAAAGGCTGCCAGCCGCTCAGCTGATTTGACCGGGCAGCTGCTGGCATTTTCCCGCAAGGGGCAAAAAAAAGATGTACGAGTCTGTATTGAAACAACGATCCATGAGGTTATTTCCCTGCTGGAGCGAACCATTGACAAAAATATAACCCTTGAGAATAGACTCATCGCCAAGAATACCTGTGTAAATGGTGATCCGTCACTATTGCAGAATGCATTGCTGAACCTTGGCGTTAACGCCCGCGACGCCATGCCTGAAGGTGGTGTCATCACGTTCACCACCGCCAATGTCGAGCTGGATT
>JBGSQD010000102.1:0-14758 GCA_041738275.1 Geobacterales bacterium | reverse complement strand
GTGGTATTATCTTTAACGATGCTTCAGGCTGCAATTATGGCAAGTATCAAAATCCGGACCTCCCCGAATTCAATTATGTTAGAGAGGTTGATTATTGTTCCGGTGCCTGTCTGCTTGTAAGAACAGAGATTTTCCGAGCTGTAGGCATGTTTGATGAGCGTTATGCCCCCGCGTATTTTGAAGATGCAGATCTCTGCTTTGCTGCCCGGCGAGAGGGTTACAAAGTTCTTTACCATCATGAGGCTGTTGTGGAACATTTTGAAGGTGGTACTGCCGGTACTGATGTCAACTCCGGGGCCAAGCAGTATCAGGAGCTAAACAAGCCAAAGTTTATTCAAAAGTGGACCAATGAATTACGTAAACAACCAGGGGTACCCGGCAATGTGATGGACCTTTACCTTGCTTCCAACCACCGTCGTGGCAAGAATGTGCTTGTTGCTCATGAAATTCCACAACTTCATGACAGAGCGGCAGGGGCTTTGAGGATTTATGACATGATGCGCATGATGAGTGAACATGGCCATCATGTTACGTATGTTTGCAGTAACGGTGTCAGGTTTGAAGGTGTTGATCTGGCTCCTTATATTGTGGGAATGCGACGTATTGGAATTGAAGTATATTGTCTTGATGCATATCAAAACTTATCACTTCAATTCGCCAGAGTGCTTGTTATGCGTAATTTTGATGTAGCCTTCCTGCCGTATTATTACTGCGCTGAATTCTTTATGCCGCTTATACGAGAAATGAGTCCTAAAACCCGTGTAGTAATTGATTCTGTAGATATTCACTATCTGCGGTCTGCGCGCCAATTACTTCAAGAAGGCGATCTTTATTCATGGTCAAATTTCAAAACTCATATGATGAGAGAACAAAATACTTACAAATTGGCAGATGCAATTATTACAGTAACTGAACAAGACAAGGAAGAACTGGAGAGGCATTTTTCATACCCCCCCGTTATTGCGGTCCACAGTCCGCACAATTCTGAACATGAGACTCCAAGTTTTGGCAGTCGTAGTGGCATTATTTTCGTAGCGGGTTTTAAGCACACACCGAATGTTGACGCTACACTGTATTTTCACTCCTATATATGGCCACTTGTAAAAAAACGTATCCCGGGAGTTATCTGGTATATTGTCGGAGACAGCCCGCCGCCGCAAATCCAAAAAATGGCTGATGTGTCTGTGGTCGTTACAGGGTACGTTCCGGAAGTCGAGCCATTCCTTAAGCAAGCCCGTGTATCAATAGCTCCGATCAGGTTTGGTGCAGGAATGAAAGGCAAAATCGGCTGTGCTTTGGCTCAGGGCATTCCATCAGTTTCCACCTCGATTGGTGCTGAAGGAATGGGATTGACTGATGGTAAGGATATTTTGGTTGCTGATATACCTGGCCTTTTTGCAGATGCAATAGTTTCACTCTATACGAATGAATCTCTATGGAATTCAATCATGCTGGCCGGGAAAAAGCTGTTGGACTATAGATTTGGGGACCAAGTTGTTTATCCTAAATTTGCCAAGGCATTACAACTCGACATATCTGACGTTCAAAATCAAAGAAGCTGCGAAGATTGTGTTGAGATTGCTGATCACATTTCACGTGCATATAAGCTCCTTATGATTGGCGCAGTGGATATTGCAGAAGCATGTTTTTTAGATTGCATCAAGTTCAAACCCGGCTCCATTGCCCCTTTGGCTGGTCTATCACTATCTCAGGCATTGCAGAATAAGATTCCTGATGCTTTATCTACAATTAAAAGTGTATTGGACACTACTGAGACTCCTGCAATTCATCTTGCTTGCTTGGCGCTTGTTTATGACATCGCAGGTGTACCGGACAAAGCTCTTCAAACTTTTTTTACCGCATTGAATAGTGATGCTGAAAATACTTGGGTTATCAATGAGTCAGCTAAGTTCTTGAAGAAAATCATGTCACTTAATAACGCTTCCGAGATACTATCCCATGCCTCATTTGGAGTTATTGATGTTACTTACCCATTCATAAAACAGTCTGATGCTTATGCAGTTGCGAATGATATTAAAGGCTGCTACGACTCACTTTCAATGGCACTGAATCTTGCTAAAATAATCGGCAATTCTAACGTGATGCAAAACATCGAAACTCGCATTGAGAGCTTAAAGAGATACAACCGAATATAATTCTGAACTTAAAAACATAAACAATGTGTTTGTATGAATTTCTTATAGAATTGTAGTTTATTGAACCATAATTATTGAGCTGCTTCATTTTGGGGGCTTGCGCATGAGTATTGACTCAAGCATCATAAATATTCTGGGAGAAGTATTATGGCATTCCAATACAATCGATCGAACAATTGATGAAGTAAGCATACAGCATTTCGAAAGTATAAAAGGAGTGCTTGCCAAACATGGAATAAGATCACTCCAGAGTGACCGAAAGCTGAGAATCCTCGAAGTTGCTGCCTACGCTCACACCACCGGATACCGCTTAGCACAAACATTCAATGCAGAAGTTGTCCTTATGGACATATCCCCTGACACGCTCGCTCTTGGTGCCAGAATTGCGGCACAGCAACAGTTCGATACATTTGCAGTTCGACGTATTGCTGGCGATTTTCATGATCTCCCCTTTTTTGATGGCCAATTTGATTTTGTCTACATAGCTTCAGCACTTCACCACACTTGGCAATGGGAAACTGTCCTAAGTGAAATGCTGCGCGTGCTTGCACCAGAAGGGATTCTTTTCCTGGAAAACGAACCTTGTCTGCGTGAATTCTGTTTTTACAAGTTTCGCACCAGTCGCCCCAAAAATTTCCGCCCTTTTGAAAAGGCACTTGATGAAACAGGTCTTATTCGTACGATAGCTGAACCATTTTTAGGTAGTCGCCCCGAACAGTTATTCGGAATGGTTGAGAATCAGACAATTCCCCTGGAGTCTTTTCTTTGCATACTTGATGAATCGGGAAAAATTGTAGAGCTTCAATTAGTTCCAGAACATAATATGGGGGATTTGGAAAAGCATCTTATAGAAATTCGGCATAATGGCTTTGAATTCGTAAAAAGCTTTCTTACGGAATACCTAAAGGCTGGTGTTGAGTATTTATGCACATATTTGACAAATGATGACATCGCGCTCGGCTCTACATTACCTAAGAGCAGCGAGATCGCTGATATGGCATCGAAGGTTGCAGCACATATATGTGCCATAAAAGAACCTCTCTCTTCGATATCAGCACGAATTGAAATTTCTAGGCTTTTTGGTGCAGCGGTTAAGGTGGTAGTCCGTAAAAAATGGTCGGAAGCGTCTGTAAATAAGGAACTTTCACTCCGGTTTGATATGGGTCGGCTTAATGGTGTTACATTATCGTATCCTCCAAATGTCGCGCAAATTTTGGATGGAGTTCGAGATCTGCTACCAGACATCCAGACGTCCGAGGATGTTTCCTTGAGAAAGGTGTTTCCCGAGCGAGATTGGCATATTATACGGAGCGGCAATTCTTTGACGTCATTGTCACATATCCGCAATTCGGCTGAAATTACCTGTCCGCGGGTGAACCCAGATGCAGAGGCGATACTTATACTTCTGAGAATGTCCGCCAGCTATACCGGGAAACCTTACAAAATTACAGTTCGAGTAGATGACGTTGCTGTTTCAACTTTTGATGTATTTCAGACCGAAGCTTTTATCATGAAAGCACAGGTAGCAGCTGAAGCAAGTGCTGTTTCTCTACGCATTGAAATGTCAGATATTCTTACGGGGAAAATGCTTGAAACAAATCCGGGAATTAGTTTAGCATCAGGAAGGATTATTGAACTCTGTACAAAAAAACTCCCGAAATTTCATACCCACAACGATCCGCAGCCCATTTCCGAACCGACACAGATGCATTTTTCTGGGACTGGTGAATCCACCATAAATTCTGCCACAGATAGCAGCCAAATAAGGGAGAATGAGTATTACCTTCCTAACAGAATGATAAAAAACATGGGTGAGCATCGAAGCTATGTTACTGCCATGAAACACGAGTATGATTATCGTCTAACAGTTGAATTTGATCTGCTTTCCACCGGCGAACCATTTCACATGGGTGGCTATTGCTGTGTCTGTAAAAGACAGGTCTATTTTCACGTTAATTACGCCTACGGGTGCATCATTAATGGCAAACAGTATCCTAACTGGCGTGAAAGCATCGTATGCGAAGAATGTCACTTGAACAACCGAACGAGAGGGTTTGTCCACGTGTTTGAGCAGTTGGCGCAACCGGATTCTAGTGCAAAAATTTATATTGCCGAACAGCTATCGCCGTTATATCAACATTTAGCAAAAAAATATCCACTTCTGATCGGTAGTGAGTATATCGGCAACGGAGATGCACGCTTTGTTGAGCGAGCAGGTCAGTGGGTACAACACCAGGACTTGACCTCGCTTTCATTCGAAGACAATTTGTTTGATATCATCATGCATCAAGATGTACTTGAGCATATACCAGATTATTTTGCTGCATTGCGGGAAGGCTATCGAATACTGAAACCGAGCGGTTATTTCTTTTTCACTGTTCCGTTTGTCATAAGTTCTTCTGAGAATATTATTCGTTCCCGAATACTTTCTGACGGGGGCATAGAACACCTCTTGCCACCAGAATATCATGGCAATCCACTTGATGATGAAGGATGTCTGGCTTTTTACCACTTTGGCTGGGAACTTCTAGAGCAGTTGAAGACAGTTGGCTTTAAAGAACCTGTTGCGGTTTTTTACTGGTCGCGTGAGTATGGTTATCTCGGCGGGGATCAGTTCCTCTTTATGGCAAGGAAATAGGTGGAATGCCTCTGACTCCCAATACTTCGTATTTTGATAACTTTGGACACTGTCCTGTTTGTGATAGTGATGTTACTTTTGTGTCCAATAGTCCATGGTTCCGAGATAATTATATATGTGTCAATTGCAAAAGTATTCCTAGAGAACGGGCACTAATGACTGTTGTGGAGACAAATTATCCTAACTGGCGCGAGTTGAAAATTCACGAATCCTCTCCCGTATATCGCGGGGCGAGTGCTCGTTTTAAACAAGAATGCTCGAATTATATTGCCTCACAATATTACCTTGGCAAAGAGCCAGGAAGCTCAGTCAATGGTTTTCGTTGTGAGAACCTCGAGTCACTTACTTTTGCAGATAACAGTGTCGATATCCATATTACTCAAGACGTATTTGAACATGTATTTAATCCTTATGCAGCATTTAAGGAGATTGCTCGTACGTTAAGGCGGGGCGGGGCTCATATATTTACTGTGCCGCTTGTAAACAAAACAAAACCTTCAAAGCGTAGGGCACTAATCGACGGAGACGGAATAATCGCACACCTTGAGTCACCTGTATATCATGGCAACCCCGTCAGCAAAGAGGGCTCCTTGGTTACAGTCGACTGGGGTTTCGATATTTGTTGCCATATTTTCGAGGCATGTAAGCTTTTTACCTCAATGATTCATATTGATGATTTGAATAAAGGAATCAGAGCTGAATATATTGAAGTACTTATGACCGTTAAACCGGAATCAGCAATTAACGTGATTTCAGAGCCGACTTCATAAGTTCGTTTCTTAAAGGGTACAATGAAAGGAACAGACGTGCAACTACATATGAGCGCTGACGATTTATTTGCCATGGCCCAGAAAAAGCTTAATTCCGGACTTTGGACCGGGGCGGCGGTACTGCTTGAGAACGCCGTGGCTAAGAACCCCTATTACTCTGCAGCACACAATCAACTCGGCATCATCTACCAGCAGCTTGACATAAATGACAGAGCCCAGTACCACTTGGAAGCAGCAGTTCGATCTGAGCCTGAAAATGACATGTTCAGGCGGACATTAGCTGATTTTTGTTATATTATATCCGGTGACAAGCACCGGGCGCTCACGTTGTACAGAGAATTGACCGGTAGCAACCCTCGTGATACGGAACTGCTTCAGATTGCCGCTAACATCAGCATTGAACTGGGAATGTTTGATAAAGCACTGCCTTTTCTAAACACTATCATTTCTCTGGATCCGGACAATTCTCTAGCCCAACAGATTTTGGATGCATTATTACGGCGTGCGTTACAACCTGGTAGCATGCAGTGACCAATCCAGCGGTCTCTATCATAATCCCCCTATATAACGGGGCAGACCTTACCCGCAGTTGTTTGGAATCTATTATTGCGCATACCGTGCAAGACGTTACGCTAATTCTCATTGATAATGCTTCCAGCGATACAACAGCACTCCTGCTTAATTCGCTGCCTCCCTCTGTAACCATAATTCACAACGAAACAAACCTCGGTTTTGCCCGCGCCTGCAACCAGGGTGCCTGGGCTGCCACCACCTCGTACCTCCTCTTTCTGAACAACGATACGCTCGTCACCCCCTGCTGGCTTGAGTTCCTGTTAGAGACAATTCAACCGGAAGTGGGTATTGTCGGCTGCCGCATGCTCTATCCGGACGGAACTATTCAGCATGCTGGAATTGAGCTGATCAACGGCATCCCCAACCACCCTTATCGTTACCAGCCAGCCGATTTGCCCGAGGCGAATGTACCCCGGGATCTGGATATGGTCACCGGAGCATGCCTGTTGATAAGGCGAGAACTCTTTCTGCAACTGGGAGGATTTGATGAGGTTTACCGCAACGGTGTGGAAGATGTTGACTTGTGCCTGCGTGTTCGGGAAGCCGGATATCAAGTTGTCTACCAACCCCGTGCCATGATCTACCATCATGAGGGGCAGTCACCCGGCAGATTCGATCATGTCGATCACAACCTGCGTTTTTTTTTCAATAGGTGGCAGGGGAAATTCGATTCACAGGACCGCTTCAAGGCAGCTAATTCGCCGATTATCATGACAGCCAAAAAAAGTTATATTAACGAGCACCGCCATCATGTCGTGTGGCAGGGCTCCCAGTTCGTCTATCATTCACTAGCGTTGGTCAACCGTGAATTGTGCCAGCGTCTCATCAAGATCGGCCATGAACTTTCCATCGAACCCTATGAACCGGACGAATTTGTCCCTGAGCCGGATTCACCGCTTGCGTCCATCCGACGGTGCGTCAACAGGACGCTGACACTATCTGTCGATGTTGTGGTCAGACACCAGTGGCCACCGAACTTCAATCCTCCGCTTGCCGGACACTGGGTAATGATTCAGCCGTGGGAATTCGGCAGCTTGCCGCTGTCGTGGATCAGGCCGATGAATGAGGATCTCGACGAGATCTGGGTGCCCAGCAGGTTTGTACGGGAATGCTATATACAGAGCGGCGTCAACCAGTACAAGGTGTTTGTCATACCAAACGGTGTCGATACTGCTTTATATTCACCTGACGGAGCCACCTATCCGATTGCATCCCGCAAGTCCTTCCGCTTTCTCTTCGTGGGCGGAACAATCCACCGCAAGGGAATCGACCTGCTACTGGCCGCCTATCGTCAAGCATTCACCGCGAAGGATGATGTCTGTCTGGTCATCAAGGACATGGGTGGCTCTTCATTTTACCAAGGACAGACCGCCCAGGAGATGATCCAGCGCTTTTCTGATGACCCGAGTGCACCGGAAATCGTCTACATCAACAGTAGTCTCACCCAGGATGAGATGGCGACACTATACCGTTCGTGTCACTGTCTCGTTCAGCCTTATCGCGGTGAAGGGTTCGGCCTGCCGATTGCCGAGGGGATGGCCAGCGGTCTGTCTGTGATTGTTACCGGGTATGGCGCTGCTCTAGATTTCTGCCCGCCTGATATTGCCTGGCTTGTCCCGGCGCATGAGGCCTACTTTGCTACCCGTTGTGTTGGAAACATTGACACAGTTGACTCACCGTGGTTGGCGGAACCATGCCTTGATATTCTGGTTAATTGCATGATCTATGCGTCCAATCATCCCGACGAGGTTAAAAGTCGGGGTAGGGCCGCGTGTGTGCATATCCGTGAACACTTTACCTGGGATCATGCTGTCCGGTGTGTTGAAACACGATTGCAGGAACTGAGTTCGAAGCCAGTCGTGCGTTTTGCTAAAGAAAAAACTTCTTCAATAATAAATAACAATATTGATGCGGTAGCTGATGAAGAAGCGAAACGTCGGTGTTTGGCAGGGAGGGCCATTGAACAGGCCAAAATACTTCATCTTCGCGGCAATACAGAGGCTGCTGTTACCCTACTTGTTCAGCAAGGAATAGGCACCGCACCAAAATGGCAAGCCCCTTATCTTGCTCTGACAGAGCTGCTGATCAGTGAGCAACGCTTCGAAGATGCCCTACAGGTACTGCCGGAGATGCCGACTGATACAGACCAGGCCATGAGAAGCGAAATCGAGGCCATTTGCCACTGTGCCTTGGGTAATGCCGAAAAGGCCCTGCAGTTGGCTATGTTGGCGCATGGGCTTCCTCGTGCCCTGGTGGTCTTGGGTACCTTAGAGGCGCGGCGAGGAGACTTGGCCGGAGCTGGAGAGCTCTTCCGACGTGCGATCGAGGTGGATCCGTTCTGCGGTAGTGCGTGGCTGTCGCTGGGGATGCTGCTTTGGAGCCAGGGGAGTCAGGAGGATGCCTGGCGGGCGCTGAAACGCTCTGTAGTGGTTGATCCGATGAATGAGGATGCCGTAAAGATCCTGCAGGATATGGCTGAGCGGTCCGGACGTTTATCAGAAATTGCACAGTTGATCGGTGAAACCGTACAAATGCATCCCGACAGTCGTGATCTGGGACGGCACTACGCGAAATTACTTGTCAGATGTGGCCAGAATGTTGAGGCGCTTGATGCGTGCGAAGCATTTCTGGTCAGGTTTGGTGCGGATGATGAGTTGTTGAGCCTGGCTCTGCACGAGAGGCATAAAATTGGAATATTCAATCGTCTGACTGAAGCGGGTACACAATCCATTTCCCTCTGTATGATCGTAAAAAACGAAGAAAAGAATTTGCCGTCCTGTCTCGCAAGTCTGAAACCGGCCGTGGATGAGATGATCGTTGTGGATACCGGTTCGACTGATCGCACCGTTGATATTGCCAAGGCATTCGGCGCACGGGTGCTGCCCTTCTCCTGGAACGGCAATTTTTCCGATGCCCGTAATTTTTCGCTGGCTGCGGCACGAGGCGCTTGGATTCTTGTCATGGATGCAGATGAGGTTCTGTCGGTGCAGGATCATGAGTTACTCCGCCGTGCGGTGCGGGAGGGTGACCAGCACAAGGTATGCTGGAGCGTGATGACCCGCAACTATACACGCCTGCATCCCCAGGGATGGGCCGCCAACAATGGTACCTATCCTCACGAGGAACGTGCTGAGGGGTGGCATCCCAGCACCAAGGTACGGCTGTTTCCCAACGATCCTCAGGTGCGCTTTGTAGGAGAAGTTCACGAAATGATCGAGCAGACGGCCCAAAGAGCTGGCTACGAGATGCGGGAGGCTCACTTTGTTGTGCATCACTATGGCGGGCTGGCAGAAACTGTAGCAGAAGACCGGGCAAAAAAAGAATCCTATTTTGAGATGGGAAAGCAGAAACTGGCTGAACACCCCGATGATCCTACGGCAATTGGCGAACTGGCGGTACAAGCTGCAGAACTGGAGTTGTACGAGGAGGCCATCGGACTCTGGAACCGCTTTTTGGAGCTCGCGCCTGATGCTGCGGTGGCGCTCTTTAACAAGGGTTTTGCCTTGATGCGTCTTAACCGCTTTGCTGAAGCGTTAGACGTGACCCGCCGGGCGCTTGTGGCTGAACCTTATCACAAGGAGGCCGCATTCAACTATGGAATTTGTGCCCTGTATGCAGGCGATCCGGGTGAAGCTATCACCAGACTCGAGTTAATATTGAAGGAACACCCTGCTCATCCACCATTGCTGGCTGTTCTTACCGTTCTGCATCTGGCAGCCGGTGGCAGGAATGAAGCTGACGTCTACAAGCAGCTTCTTGATCGGATACATTACTCTATCTCAGATTTTATTGCCGGGCGGATAGAGGTGTTACGTAGTATTGGGCGAAACGAATATGCTGATGCACTTGAAAAATTCTGAAAAGCCTGCCTATCCTAATACTAAAGTGCAAAAAGGATAAAAATGACAGCAGAAGAGATAAAAGAGCGAATAAGCAAGTTTCCCTTTTGGTATCACAAAATCAGCCTGCCGCACGGAATAGTTACACCCGGTTGGGCCCCTTTGAATATTGAAGCGTACGGCATACCTGATGATCTGAGTGGAAAGCGGGTACTGGATGTTGGCGCTTGGGACGGGTTCTGGACCTTTGAGGCTCTGAAACGCGGAGCGGATCAGGTTGTTGCCATAGATGATTTCTCAGATTACTTGGGGGCTTTGCCTGATGGGAGCCGCACAGCTTGGCAGACCTTCGATACCTGCCGAGATATTCTCGGCTATACCTCAGAACAGTGCTCGCGCATCGACATGTCAGTCTATGATGTGACCAAGGAACTGCTGGGCCAGTTTGATATCGTATTCTGCTTCGGGACTCTCTATCATCTCCGTCACCCTCTGCTGGCTTTGGATCGACTTGCGGAAATATGTCGGGAGGAGATTTATGTAGAATCAGCCATCCTCGATGATTTCAGTCCCTACCGGGGTGGCCTTGGACGCGGCTTTGGCAATGGTGAAATGGTGATGGAGTTTTACCCCGGAAAGCAGTACGGGGAGAATGACACAAACTGGTGGGTGCCGACACTTGCCTGTCTGGGTTTTATGGTGCGGGCTTCCGGCTTTAAAACCGCAGAAGGATGGAAACTGACCGAAGCCCCGGAACAGTTGTCCCAGTGTCGAGGTTTTGTGCGCGGGGCCAAGTAAGAACATAATGAATAACACCCCGAAAGGTAACCGATGTCGGAACTAAACAGGTTTTTCGGAGAAGTCCTCCCTGAATTTACATTTGTAGATATTGGTGCCATGTCCCTTGGCACTGAGCCATATGCGCCATTAGTTGATCAGGGTATCGGTACTGTAATCGGTTTTGAGCCAGTTCTGGAAGAATGTGAAAAACTGAATCAGGTGCACCAGAACTCCAGACACCTGTTTTTGCCATACGCAATTGGCGACGGCTCAGACGGAGTGTTGAATATATGTAATTACCCAATGACATCGTCACTGTTTGTGCCAAACATGCCCCTTGTGGAAAAGTTCCAGAACCTTGCTGAGTTGATGCAGGTTGTCAGAAAAGAGCCGGTCACAACCAAGAGGCTCGATGATATTGCCGAGGTGTCAGAAGCTGATTATCTCAAGATAGATGCTCAGGGAGCTGAACTTGCTATTTTGGAAGGAGCCCCTCGATTGTTGGAACAGGTTGTGGTTGTCCATACGGAGGTTGAGTTTGTTCCATTATACGAAGGACAGCCCCTTTTTGCGGATGTTGATTCAGAGTTGCGGCGGCAGGGGTTTCTACTACATAAATTTCCCGTTGATCCAGCAGGACGGCCGTTTAAACCATTCTCACTTGAAAACGACTTAAACAGGCCCATCAGCCAAGTATTGTGGGCAGATGTGGTGTACGTAAAGGACTTTACAAAATTTGATAAAATATCACCGCGTAAACTGCTGAAATTAGCCATCATGTTGCATGAATTGTATCAGTCGTTTGATCTGTGTGCCTTAACACTCAAATCTTTTGATCAGCAAACTGGTTTTCATCTCTATGACAATTATTGTCGCTGCATCACAAGCTCCTGTTCACCATGAGGCTGTAAGAGTATGTCTCCTGAAACTCCAATCACTGTTACCGCAGCCCAGCGTTTCATCGCCATATCTATTGAAAAAGTGATAAAGCTTCACGAAGCGGGCCATACCAATGAAGCTATCGCACAATTTGCTGACATCCTTACACTTTGTCCTGATAATGATGAAATAATTTTCAAGCTGGCAGGTTTATATAAGTTAGCAAACCGGATTGAAGAATCAATAGCTATTCTTAAGCGAGTTCCCGCACATTCACCTTTTTATTGTGATGCTATGTATATGCTGGGCAAGATGCTGGGCGACAAGCGTGACTTTGCCGGTGGGGCAGAATGTTTGATCCGCCTATTGGAGATCGACAGCAGCCGGGTGGAAGTTTTTATGCATTTGGCTCGTTTCCTGATGGAGCTGGGGCTACCAGATGAGGCTCAAAAATATTTGCTTCAAGCTATCCATATATCACCAGATCATGCTGATTCATATCTGTATCTGGGAAATCTTTTCGCGCGGTATTGGCGAGTGAGTGAAGCCCGTGAACAGTTTCAACGTGTTATAACTTTACAGCCTGACAATGCTAATGCATATAACAATCTTTCAGGAATAGCTGTCCAGGAAGGAAATATTGCCGAGGCCATAAGTTTGCTTAGTACAGCTTTGAAACTGCAGCCGAAGTTCACCATAGCAGCTGACAATTTGCTCTTTGACCTGAATTATTCGGACAGTCATTCACCAGAACAGGTTCGTGAATTACATTTTTCCTTGGCAGATATTTATAGCCCGCCTGAACTAAAGCCTGCAATCCAACACCGTCTGCCGAGTGAAAAAATACGCGTAGGTTACGTCTCAGGCGACTTTAGGTCTCACTCCGTCGCCTTTTTCCTTGAACCCGTATTGACCCATCATAACAGAGAGCAGTTTGATATTTTTTGTTATGACATGGTGACAGTCCCTGATGAAACGACTCATCGCATGATGAATCTTGGATGGACATGGCGGCCGATCTATGGGCTTTCAGATAGGGAGGTTGTCGATCAGATTAAAGCTGATGGAATAGATATTCTCGTTGATTTGTCGGGACATTCATTGGGCAATCGACTGGGAGTATTTGCCCTGTCCCCGGCACCATCACAGGTTACCTGGCTGGGTTACCCTAACACCACCGGCCTAAAGCAGATCAACTTTCGGTTAACAGATGAGTTGGCTGACCCAACAGGTATGACAGATCATCTTTATTCGGAAACTCTGGTGCGATTGCCACGATGTTTCCTCTGCTATTCTCCGCCGGCCTCTGCACCGAAGCTAGCGCCTCTTCCAGAGGGGCCTTTAACCTTTTGTTGCTTTAACAACCATCCAAAAATTTCACCTACGACACTCCACCTGTGGGCTTCCGTTTTACATGCGTTACCTGAATCGAAATTGTTGCTTAAAAACGGAGCACTGGGAAATCCATACATCCGCAACCTGTTGCTGGATCGTTTCGCTGTATTAGGGATTGATCGATCTCGCCTTATTATCGAGAAGTTTTCGATTAATCGTGAGGAACATCTGCAACGATACAGTTCCTGCCACATCGCTTTGGATACCTATCCCTACAACGGGACCACCACAACCTGCGAGGCGCTCTGGATGGGGGTGCCGGTCATAAGTCTGGCTGGTACAACCCATGCCGCCCGGGTTGGTGCCAGCATTCTGAAAAATAGTGACCTGCCAGAATTGGTTGCACAAACTGCGGACCAGTTTGTAGAGATTGCAGTGGCTCTTGCAAATTCTCCAAAACGAATTCAGGTATATCGAAATTCACTTCGGGAGCGACTTCTTCATGCGCCCATAACGGATGCAAGCTCATTTACAGCTGATCTTGAACAAGCCTATAGCTGGATGCTAGAAGGATCTTGTAACCATTCTTCGCCTCACCAGTGAAGTATTTTTCGTAGGTAGATTTTTTTCTTAAAGTTTCGGTCGTGTTATCCGATAAATTAAATAACAGACAGTGGCCAGAAGGCCACACAAATCAAACTCCCAGAAAGGGGAAATTATCATGGCAATTTCAGACATCTCATTGACAGCAGGTATGCGTAGCAACCTCCTCCAGCTTCAAGGTACCGCAAAGGCCATTGACCGCACCCAGGAGCGCCTCTCTACCGGTAAGCAGGTTAACAGCGCCCTTGACAATCCGACCAACTTCTTCGCTTCCCAAGCTGCACTTAACCGTGCTGCCGACTTTAGTTCCCGTAAAGACGGCATGGGCGAGGCCATCCAGAACGTGAAGGCAGCTGATGCCGGTATTACTGCAATCACGGCTTTGGTAACCGCTGCAAAAGGCCTTGCCGAGGCTGCCTTAGGCACCACAAGCGTCACCGACCGTGCCGCCTTTGCAACCCAGTACGACACGCTACGTACTCAGATCACTCAGCTGTCTTCCGACTCAGGGTATCGTGGTACTAACCTGCTTGGCAGTTCCGACAACACTTTGACTGTCAACTTCAACGAAAACGCAAGCTCACAGATCGTTGTTACCGGTTTCAGCGCAACTGCTGCCGGACTTTCTTTGAGTGCAGCCGCCAATGCCTGGGCCGATACAACCAACATCCAGACCGACCAAACCCAGATGGATGGTGCAATTACACAGCTGCGTAACCAGTCCAAGTCCTTGGCCGGTAACCTGAACATCATCACCACCCGCCAGACATTCACAGACCAGATGATCAACACGCTGCAGACCGGATCTGACAACCTGACCCTGGCCGACATGAACAATGAAGGCGCCAACCTGCTGATGCTGCAGACCCGTCAGGCCTTGAGTACCACGGCCCTGAGCCTTTCTTCCCAGGCGGCTCAGTCGGTCCTGCGTCTGTTCTAACCCGAACCATTCAGGGGAGGATTCGTCCTCCCCTGAATCCCCTCTGAGGTAACAGGAGCATGGGACTCGATAATATCGCCACTTCGTCTTTTCCCATATCATCGGTGAACCTATCCCAACAGATGGGCATTTCCAAATCTTCTGGAAGGGAAACCGGGAGCCCCCATATTCGCAGAGAGGAGATGGAACGCAGTATCAGGAGATCCCCGGCGGAGTTCGTTGAACTCCAAAAAGTTAACGACAAC
>JBGSQD010000089.1:0-3953 GCA_041738275.1 Geobacterales bacterium | reverse complement strand
TCCCATTCAATTGTGTCGAATGCAACCCGAACTCGCCGGAACGCCTCATAATCCTTGATGCGCTGAAAAACGCCAAAATCAAGAATTGGTTTCATGTCGAGATGGCCGTTTTCGCCGTTTTCAAAAACAACGGTAAGGATGTAGTCATCACCGGGAACAACTTCTTTCACAGAAGGGTACATGGTTTTACTCCCTTATTGAAGAGGTTGAATTTTGAACGGCTCTTCTCCGTTCATAATCAGTTGCCAATCTGCCATCAATTCTTCCTGATGCAATTCGGCCCACGCCAGTGCCAGCTTTGTCTGTCTGCTGGGAAGTTGACCTTCAATGATCTCACATGTACGAATATCCACTGAAGCCTTGTACTCGTTGTAGTACACATGAAAATGAGGCGGAGGATGCTCGCCAGGCGCAAAGTACATCCGTATAATAATCCCAAAAAACATTGAAATGGTGGGCATAATTATCCTTTTTCTATGGCCTCTCTCTTGTTGGTCAAGCTCAATAAACTCTGCATTGCACGAACGTGTTCTTGTCCGTCCAGGAGCTTTTCGTGCAGATTGGCGATGGCAATTTCGCAGCCTCCGCACGATGCGGCCCAGTAAACCGCCAGCTTGGGTTTTTCAGACATTCCAACCCCCTTTGCAACTTGTACGACGTAAACTCACAATTCACTATAACAAAATAATCCTATTTGATACAAACCCGCCGGATTTCGTGCATATCGGTCAACCCCTGCATGACTTTCATAATGCCGTCCTGCTTCAGGGTAACCATCCCGTCGGCAATGGCCTGCTTCCTGATCTTGACGGTATCCGACCGCTTCTTGATCAATTCCTTCAGATCATCGGTGCAGACCAGCAGCTCGTGGATGCCAAGCCTGCCCTTATAACCGCTATCCATACAATAGCTGCATCCTACGGCCCGGGACAAGGTTATATTTTCCCGCTTGTAACCGCCGGCAGCCAACAGATCGCCACCGTATTCATCGATCAGCCCATCCAGTTCCTTGTCATCCGGGGTGTACCTTTCCAGGCAGTGTTCACAAAGCTTGCGCGTCAATCGTTGCGCCAGAATGAGCAGCAGGGCATCTGAAAAACTGAATGGGTCAAGACCCATTTCCAGAAGGCGTGTTACTGTGTCGGGGGCTGTATTGGTGTGCAGCGTTGAAAAGACCAGGTGGCCTGTCAGGGATGCCTCTACGGCAATGGAGGCGGTTTCCTCATCCCGCATTTCACCCACCATGATGATATCCGGATCAAGCCTGAGGAAAGAGCGCAGGGCATGGGCAAAGGTAAAGCCGATCTTGGGATTCACCTGTACCTGGCGCAATCCTTTCTGGGTAATCTCGATCGGATCTTCGGCAGTCCAGATCTTTATTTTCGGCCTGTTTATCTTGGCTATGGCGGAATGGAGGGTGGTGGTCTTGCCGGAACCGGTCGGGCCAACCACCAGAACCATACCGTACGGCTTGGCAATCGCCTCGGCAAAGGATTGCTGGTTTTTTTCGCTGAGACCCAATTCCTCGAATGGGGTTGGTTCCCCTGTCTGTAATATTCGGATAACCACGTCTTCCAGCCCGCCCGACGTCGGCATGGTTGCCACCCGCAACTCCACATCCAGCGGTCCGAATTTTTTGAAATTGATCTTGCCGTCCTGTGGTTTGCGTTTTTCAGCGATATCCAGATCCGCCATGATCTTTATGCGGGAGGGAAGGGCGTATTTGTATTTGTGCGGTATGTTGAGATAATCTTCGCAGCAGCCGTCGATGCGGAACCTGACAATGACGTCTTCCTTGTCGGGATATGGCTCGATATGGATATCGGACGCCTTTTTCATGTAGGCGTCATAGATGATCTTGTTCACCAGCTTGACGAGATTGCTGTCTTTCTCGGTGACCTGCTTGACTTCCGCTTCCACGTCCGGCTCGCGGCTGTCGTCATCCAGCGAGTTGAGAAAGCTGTCGTCAAGCTTGATATCCAGCTCCGGCCGGATATTCTTGCCGCCGGCCGCACCCTTGTTGTAAAGCCTTTCCTGAAGGGCAAGTATCTCATTTTCAAGGGCAATGACCGGCTGGATTTTCAAGTGGATCAATGCTTCCAGATCCTTTAGCTCCTGGGTTCCCAATGGCTGCGTCATGGCGAGGGTTATCGTCTCGCTCGTCTTTGATACCGGTACGATCTTATGTTTGCCGGCATAGCCCGGATTGATAACGTTTGCCAAGGCAGGGACCGGCTGAACGGTATTGATATGCACAAACTGCAGATCATATTGGATCGCAAGGGCTTTAGAGGCGATCTCATCGTCGATGAACTCAAGATTTTTCAGTACCGTGCTTACCGGGAGCTGCTCCTGCCTCGCCATGTCAATGGCCAGCAACAGATCATCTTTCTCCACAAAGCGGTGCTTATAGAATATTTCCGCCAGGCTCTGCCTTTTCCCGGTGCGATCCAGTACTAGCTGAAGGTCTGCCTCCTTCATGAACCCCTGCTTGATGATAAGACGGCCAATGGTCTGGTGGGGTGCTGTTTTTTTCTGTAACTCCAGGACAGTGTACAGCTGTTCCGGCAACAGCAGCTGTTGCTCAACAAGGATTTCACCAAGCAGTTTTTTTTCAGCCATGGTCATCGCCCCTTCCCTTGGAGTTTCCTGTCCTGGATCAGCAGCAGACCATCAGACTGGGTTTCTGCAACCGCAATCTTCTGATCGGCACGGGTTACCCGGAAGACCTTCTTTACCCCCTCCTGGAGGGCCGCGCAGGCGAAAACACCGGCAGTGCTCGTTACGAGTTTATTGACCGCAATAACCGAGCCCAATCCTGAGCTGTCCATGAAGTCAATCCGGCTCATATCCAGCAGTATGAAGCGAAATTTTTTCTCCAGCAGTTTTTCCACCTGCGACTTCAGGGATTCGGTTTCGCTCGCCACTAGGTTTCCTGCAGGAATCAGTACGACCACATCATTAGCCATCTCGATCTTGAATTCCATAACCCGTTCCTCCCTTTTCATGCAGCAAATAGTGTCAAATATGTAAATTGCCGCCCATGTGCAAACTGGATGAGCGCTTGATGCAAGCTGCTACTGAGCCTTGTCGGCTCTCAGTTCCTGAATCATCTGCAGACCGGCGGATCTGGTTGCAACAATAGGGATCTTCTGGTCTGCCCAGGTTACCCGGAAGACCTTTTGGACGTTGTCGTGCAGCGCGGCACAGGCAAAGATTCCTCCGCCATTTGTTACCTGCTTGTTGACAGACATAATGGCATCAAGCCCGGAGCTGTCCATGAAGTTTATTCGGCTCATATCCAGCAGCATGTATCGAATCATATTTTCAACAAGTTTTGCAATCTGCGCATTGAAGGACTCTGTTTCACTCGCTACAAAATTTCCGGAAGGAATCAATACAGCAACATCATCAGCCATCTCTATCGTCACGTCCATACGCTTCCCCCCTTCTCGCATCCACATTAAAGTCAGGCTATTTTGTATAGTTTCCAGATATTTCGCGAATCATTGTATTCATATTCAAAGCGGTCGACGAGTTCGCGGATCAGGTAAAGGCCGTAACCGCCCTCATCCCGTTCCAGCATGTCTTCCTGATTTAGTTCGGCGGCCGCAGTCACAGGATCGAAGGGCGGTCCGGCATTGCTCACGAACACCCTCAGCCCTTTCTCGTCCCAGGCAACTTCCAGCTTGACTTTTGATGATCCTGAATGCTCGACGGCGTTGTTCATTGCCTCGTTCGCGGCCATGGTTATATCAGCAGCGCGTTCGGTGTCCTTGCCGAAGCACTCGGCGCTGATTCCCTGCAGCGCAGCACGGGCAATGTCAACATTTCTGAAATGAGCCTCAAATTCCATGGTCAGTATGCGTTCTTCCATCGTCAGAGCCTCTTGATCGCAAACATGGTCAAGTCGTCGTCAAACCTGTTGTCGCAGAATTCGGATACTTCCCTAG
>JBGSQD010000042.1:0-5866 GCA_041738275.1 Geobacterales bacterium | reverse complement strand
GGCGCCAGCTGCCGATCCCTCCCACCTCCTGGGCTCGCGCCAGGTCGGCCCTGCTTTCACGCAGCAGCTCTTCAGCCTGCTTTCGATCGGTAATATCCAGCATAACCCCGTAATTTCGGAGCGGCTGGTTGTTTGCATCGTATTCGTAGTCTCCGCGGGCTTCCAGCCAGCGGATCGTCCCGTCGGGCCAGAGGGTGCGAAATTCGGCGATGTAGACCCGCTTCTCGTTCATGCACTGCTGTATCAAGGACTTGGCAGCCTCTCTGTCATCGGGGTGCACTCTGCTGGCCCACGCCTCATAGGATGGTTGCACCTCTCCGGGCTCATACCCCATCATCCGATAATGTGTGTCGTTCCAGACAACTTCACCGCTCGGCACACTCCAGTCCCAACTGGCCATTCGCGCTGCCGCCATGGCCAGGCGCAGCCGTTCCTCTTGTTGACGCAGCGCCTCCTCGGCCCGTTTGCGCTCTTCGATCTCATTTTCGAGTTCAACGTATGAGCCGCGCAATTTGGCCGTCATGGCATTGAATGCCGACGAAAGCACCGTGAACTCGTCTTCACCCTTGATGTCGATCAGGTGATTCAGGTCCCCGGCGCCGATCACCGTGGCTCCCTCGCACAACCTGGCGACTCGGGCCGCGATTGACCGGCCCATTATCCGTGAATTGACCAGCGTTGCGGCGCTTACGCTCAGGAGGATCAGGAAGATTCCTCCGCCAGCCCGCCAGAGTGACTTTATGACATCATCCTTGCTCGATACCTGCAATTTGCTGGCAGACAATAACGATTCGTAAACCCTCATGTTCAACTGGCTGAATCGCCTGTCTTCGATCTCCTGGGAAAGTGCGTCAGGGCGGATAAGCGCATCTCGTTTTTCACTACTTTCTAAGATATTCTTTAAAATTTTATCGATAGCCTGACTCCGTGACAGTAAATTAAGTAATCTGATTTTCACTATCTGTAACCAGTTGATGTTCTTTGGTAATTGAGCTATTTTGCTATTCATAAAAACTCACCCGGCAGGTGAATCCATGAAACGTTTCATTATCGAGCAGTCCGACGAAGAGTTCTACACGTCCCACTCCGGCCTTGCCCTTGTCGGGCTTGCCCTGAACCGTTTCACTTCCCTTTCTTCCGCCCTTGCATCCATGGATGCTCCAGGTGATCTGATTGCCGGTATCGATATTATCAGGAGCTACTGTGCCCTTCTCGCGCAGGGCAAGAGTGATTTCGTTGCCGTTGAGCAATATCGGCATGACGACTTCTTCCGGGAATCACTTGGCAATAAGAACGTTCCCTCCGAAGGCACCATGCGCCAGCGTATGGATGAATATGCCGCACAAATTCTAGCTTCTGTTTCCTGGGCTGCAATCGAGTTTCTGGAGAGGAGCAAAGTTCCCCTGACAGCCATTTCTACCGGCCACATACCACTTGATCTCGACGGCTTCGTTCTCGACAATTCCGGAAGCAAGAAAGAGAATGTAGAACGCACCTATCGGCAGGTTGATGGCTATCTCAGTCTTCCGGCCTATCTTGGCATAGAAGGTTGGATGGTGAACCAGCACCTTTTGCCCGGCTCCCAGCATCCCCAGAACGGTTTCATCGCTTTTATCAGGGAGACACTGGCACGTGTTCGACAGTTCTGTCGGCAGAAGCTTCTCTTTCGTGCCGATTCTGCCCATGATGCCATTGTCAATCTGGCGGAACTCTCTCGTCACCGGCGGGTTGACTACATCATCAAGTGGAATCCCCGCAAGCAGAACAAGCAAACATGGGCCGCATACGGCTTGGTAAAAGGAAAGACCAGCATACCTCGCCCAGGCAAACGGGTTTCGGTATTCAGCGTGAATGAGAAACATACCTTTACCGACGCCGACGGAATAGAGAGAACCGTCACCCTTCGCCGGGTCATGCGGGTTATCGAGCGAACTACCGATAAAAAGGGACAGATGTTTCTTGTGCCCGAAATCGAACTTGAAGGTTGGTGGACAAGCCTTACACTTTCGGATCAGGAGATCATCGAGTTGTACAAGGGGCACGCCCTCTGTGAGCAATACCATGCCGAAATCAAGACCGACATGGACCTTGAACGGCTGCCCTCGGGAAAATTCGCAACCAATCAGTTGGTCATGGCCTGCGGCGCTCTGGTGTACAACATACTGCGCTTCATCGGTCAGGTCGCCTTGGTAAACGCAAAAGGGATCATCCGGCATGAGGCCAAACGCCGGAGGGTTAAGACTGTCATCCAGGAACTTATTTACTTTGCTGGCAGGCTCATCACAAGCGGCAGGCGCTTAAAACTCAGATTCAGCCGGCATGTGACAGCCCATGCCGATGTGTTTAGCCAGATTTACCAGCGGCTTGCCTACGGCTAAGGAGAGCGGGCCTGATAAACGGCTGAAACAGGCTGCCGAAAAGGCAGGCGCTAAATCCGCTTGTCCGCAAACAGGGTAAAGGGGTAGCAAAACGGTTCAGTTGCCAAAGAACAGGGGTTACAAACCAATTTAAGAGGCCATATTTTTTTGCATTCTGGCAACCGGTGACCAAAACTGCCCCCGGCGGCCCCGAACAAGCAAATCACGTCACGGATTCAGGGATAGACTCATGATTGTCGAACAACTCATTAACAATTTTTTTCTCTTCAAAGTCCGAAAACTTCGTCGATGCTTCCTTAAGAAGGTCGCCTAACTCTTTGTGTTTGGCGATCAGTTGTGTTTTTGATCTCTCACTGCCGGTCTGATCAAAATCAGTTCGAAGCATTAACCGCTCGAATGAAGCGACGATTATTGCGTCGGCGGTTTTCGCTGCATCCAATGCCCTATGGATACGATCAATCATCAGAAAAAGGACGATGAGAATAACAAGTATCGATACGGTTGATACAAAGGAATTTATCCGCAGTCTTTGTGCTACTCGCATGATTACGCTCTCACCTGAGTATTCGTACTGCACTCGGCTTAACGGAGTTAAGACCGTCAATGTAGATAAAATCCAGATAATTAGGGATCTTGCGGGCGCGGGTCATGCCGCCTTTGATTGCCCATTGCGATTCATCTTCCAGTACGAGGATGAGCGACTGATTGAGAGTCAAGTCGAAGCTGGAAACAGCCCAGGCTTCAGATACTATGCCTGGTTCTATTTCACTGAATTTAGCCACTATGTTTTGCGCCTCTGCAGGATTTCCCCTGACAAACTCCTCGGCCCTGACAAGGGCGCGAAGCACTTTTCCGATCTTGCCCGGATTTTCGCGGACAAGTTTCTGCGGAACAACTACATTGAAGGTCGCGGTATATATATCTTTGTCGTAGAAGGTAACTCCGTTGTCTCCCAATTTATTTTGGATCTGGCTTAGAAAGGGATAAAACGTGGATACGGCTTCAACATCGCCGTTAACTATGGCGTTTTGGAGGTCCCCCTGTCTCAGGTTGACAACCTCCATCTCCTTCCTTGATATCCCGTTAGCTGCTAAATAACCGTCCATAAAAAAATCTGCCGTAACACCAAGGGTCGTGGCAATCCTTTTCCCCTTCAGGTCTTGCGGGGTGAGAATACCCATATCCTTTCTTGCGACAATTGCGTGATTATTTTGGGAACTCTGTATTGATGCAATCAAGCATATTTTCTCTCCATTCATTATTGCAAACATGGCAGGAGTCTCGGCTACGGTGGCAAAATCCGCTTTACCCTCCAGCACTTCCCTGAGGGCAAGCTTCCCGTAGGGATGGAGGTGTGCCGTTACCTCCAAGCCCTCTTCACGGAAATACCCCCTCTCTTGAGCCACCTGGGCAAGAGTAGTTTCTACAAGGGTAGCAAAAGCTATGGTAACCTTTTCCGGTGGATTGACGGACTTATGGTCGGATTTGGTGCACGCCGTGAAACCGGCGCATAATACCAGCAGCATTATGGCCTGAGCAAGCCGGACCAGGAAACAATAGTTATGGGAAGAAGCATTGAGTTGGGGTTTCATATCTCCACCTTTTCGAAATCGAACTATCAATGCAACGCCTGTAAGTCCAAGCAGAGTGAGATTATTTATATTACAATACTCCAGCCACCTCAAGCGGCAATTCACGCGCCCTGGAGCGGGTATAAAGCAGCAGCAGGTTGCCGATGGTGAACAGGACCGCCCCGGCCATGGCCATGGCTGCGCCCGGCTCGCGATGAACCTCCAGCAAGGCCATTGGCGGCTGGCCAGGCTCGGCATGCTTGATATACACCCCGTAGCCGTTGCTGAACCAGGGATGATTGGGGGAGATGGTCACCCCGCCCTGCCCGGCTGTCTCTTGAGTAACAAGCAGGGCCTTGTAGCCGAGCGGCCTGTCCCCTCCCAGGGGAGAAAAGATCGCTCCGATCCGCGCCACCTGAACCGACACACCGTCCGGCAGCTGAAAGCCGGCCCCCTCGGGAATTTCAATCGTACCCTTAAAACCCCACACAACACTCTACAGATGGACCAGAACAATCAGCAGAAAACCGGCATGGATCAACTGGGAAGGGATCCAGCTCAGAACGGCGTTCCGGTTGAAACGCTGGAAGACCGTGTCGGCGCTGCAGCAGAGGGTGTTCAGCACCAGCAGGGCCAGAAGTACCAGCGTAAGCCAGAGCCACCAGGTTGTTGCCAGGGAGAACTCGGCCAGCCACGCAAAGAGCGGCATGGCATTGATCGCTGCCGCCACGTCGCCCTTCAGCCCGAAAGAGCCGCCTGCCATGGCGATACAGACCAGAGCCAGCAGCACCAGCCCGGCTTCAAGGGATATGAGCAGGTTCCAGAGCCTTTTCATCTTAAAAACTGTGCGAGCTTTTCATCAGCAGGCTCACCCCCAGATAGGTAAACAGCGTCACTACAAATCCCAGAATCCCCAGCCAGGCCGACAGCAGATCCCATTTGGCGCCCTTCAGGCGCAGATGCAGCAGCAGGGCGTAAAACAGCCAGAGGATCGAGGTCCAGAGTTCCTTGGGGGTCCAGAGCCAGTAGGTACCCCAGGCATAATAGCCCCAGATCCCGCCGGCAACCATGGAGCCCGAGAAAAAGGACCATCCCGCCAGGGCGGTCTTGAACTGGATGTCCATCAGCGCCCGTTCCCGATACGCCAGCCACCCTCCCGACACCATCGCGCCGACCCCGAACAGGGCATAGGCAAAAAAGGCCAGGACCACATGCAGCTCAAACCACAGGGTATCCAGAATAGCCGGCATCGGCATGTTCCTGATTGGAAACAGGAGCGACAGGCCGCCAAAGATCCCTGCCGTAATGCCGACCGCGGCGTTGAACCAGGCAGCTTTGCTAAGCGGCCTTGACAGCCGGGTCGCCAGCCCCATGACAGCCAGGGACACGGCGAAAAAAGCGATCGTATCATGCGGCCCAACCAGAGGCAGTCGCCCAAGCGACCAGCCCCGCAGACCCAGGTAGCCGATCCCGGCTGCCAGGCCCAGTGCCGTCAGCCAGCGGTTAAAGGCCCCGAACAGGCAGAGTGCTGTGAATGTGAGGAGAAGAGGTTGCATGAATTGATCGAGTGCAATTCCTGTATCGGTTCAAGGAAGAAATAAAGACAGAGAAAATGGCGGCGAGGAAGTCGGTCTCTTTATGCTGCCCCCCTCTCCCGGAGCGGGAGAGAGGATAACACCGGGTAAGTTTTAAAATCCCCAACGAATACCAAGAAGAGCACTATGGCTGTAATAATCCATCTTGAACCTTTTGCTGTCTACTTCCTTGAACTCGGGCCGGGTGGTGGCGAAAAAACGATAGCCGAGATCCAGGCTCAGATGCCTGGTCATGGCAAATTCAACTCCGGTTCCCAACTGGCCGGCAAAAACAGTATCCGAGCCGCTGCCCAGCGGATAACCGGTTACCAGCAGATCCGAG
>JBGSQD010000019.1:0-3387 GCA_041738275.1 Geobacterales bacterium | reverse complement strand
AATTTTACAGGTGCTGAGCGTCACAATCTTTGAGCGAATGCCCTTATTGCAGGCACTTACAGATTCGGATTACAGAAGAGAAACAGACGCTAATAACAACCAACTGTTTTTATTCAACTAAACGTTGGGACACTACTGTTTATTTATAATTACTATGGTGATAGGCGTCTACCTGACAACTTTTGTTAACTATCTTCTGTTCCACAGTATTGTCGAGCTGTTTAGCATCATTGTCGCTTTTTCAGTATTCACCATCACATGGAATTCGGTGAGATACATAAACAGTCCCTATCTTTTGATAGTGGGTATCTCATACCTTTTTGTAGGTATGCTGGATTTACTTCATACACTGGCGTACAAGGGGATGCCAATATTTACAGATTATGACTATTACGCCAACCAACTATGGATTGCGGCAAGATACCTGGAAAGTATTACTCTGTTGGCTGCGTTTGCACTTTTAAGGACAGAAAAAAAAGTTAATGTCGGGATTGTCTTTACCAGCTATTTCGTTATTACATCTTTGTTGATAACCAGCATATTTTACTTGAAAATATTTCCGATCTGTTTTGTTGACGGAAAAGGATTAACAGACTTCAAAATTTACAGTGAATATGTCATTTGCTCAATACTTATCATAAGCATTGCATTTCTAGTGATAAATAAACAATATTTTACTAAATCAGTTTACATATTTATTTTACTATCAATAATTTGCACAATAATATCTGAACTTGCATTTACGTTTTATATAAGTAATTACGGCATTTCAAATTTAGTCGGTCATTACTTCAAGCTGTTTTCATTTATGATGATCTATCATGCCATAATAAAGACAGGAATAGATGACCCATTCAGTTTGATATTTAATGAATTGAATCTGGCAAACAAATCTCTACAGGAAGAAATAGAATTAAGGAAAAAGACAGAAATAGAACGTGAGACAGTCATTCATTCATTACAATCTGCCTTGGAAGAAATCAAAGTACTGAAAGACATTTTGCCGATATGCATGCACTGCAAGAAGATTCGTGACGATTCAGGATATTGGGGTCAGCTCGAAACATACCTTCATAAACATTCAGGTATTGATTTCAGCCATGGTATTTGTCCTGACTGTATGGAAGAGCATTATTCGGAGTATAACAAAAAAGATAATAACCCCGACTGACACAATATATTTGTTGATCCTCTAAATAAACGCCCCTTTTATGTAGAGGGGAATCGTATTTTTGAGTTGTGGTTTTTTATCCAGCAATGGTGTTATATGTGGAAAACTGTCGATGAGAAAAATTATAGTACAGTTTTATCTTGTTTCCCTCCGGATTCTCCGGATGTGAAACTATTGATGGGAGCGTAAATAATGGCGATTTCAACAGAGGACTTGTCTGGAAATGCTCCGGTTTCAAGTGATCAGGATATTGCTGCTGGTGCAGATGTAGGCACAACCTCTGAAAACGGCACCGCATCATTGGAAGCAGACCCTGCTTCCGGTAATACAAAGCAAGATCCGGAAGGTGAAATCGTCGCAAACGAAAATGCTCTTCCCGTTAATCTGGATGCTGCCGATAATGCCGACAATATCAAGCCATCTGAAGCTGATACTTCTGATGATCGGAGTTTCTGGGAGGCTGCGGTCAGCGAAGGTCTTAAAAGCGAAGATTCCAGCGACCAGATGGTGTCTGAGCGCACTGAAGAAATCCCGGCTCTTCTCGGCGAGGTGGAACATGAAGAAGCGGTTGTTGCTCAATCGATTGGTAATACTGTTGAGGGTTGCGAAGATGTACAACAATCACCGGCTATAATTGAAGAGCCAGCCAACATTGCAGGCAAATTTTCAGAGGTTGGGAGTGAGCTGAAAGTAATTTCTGAATCCCTGCAAAATTCACTGGAACATATCCAATCTGTTTCATCGAAGATAGATGCGGTTTCCAACGATACGGACAGCCTTAAGAAACAGGTCGGCAACATCTCAAGCATTTGTGAGTTGCTGACGTCTGAAATGGAAGCGGTTTCCTCCGGTGCCAATGCCAAAAGCATACTATCGAAAACATTCCTGACCATTTCGTCGCTAATAGTTCTGTTGCTGGTTGTTTTCCAGGTTTATATGTTTGTCTCCCTGGTCAAGGTTCAGCGCCTGCAGAATGTCACTGGTTCATCGGTTCTGGAGAACGTAAGCGTTCTCAGTAAAAAAATGGCGGATTACGATAAAAACCTGACAAAGGCCCTGGCGACTCCGTCGTCACAGAATCATGCTCAGGCAAATGTTGCGTTAATGGGCCCTGCTGGCCATGATATACCTGGAAATAATGAAATTGCTTCCGCAAATACGGTGCCGGCGCTTGAAAAATTGAACAGGCTGAGAAACGGTCTTCAAGAGAAGAAACTGATCCGAAAAGAGACCGGCGACTGGTTTGTTTACAACAAAAAAAGCGAGGAATGCATATCTGACGTCGAAGTTATAGGGGTTCTGAACGAGGCATACAAGAAGATTGGCCGATCGCTTACGACAACTATTCCCATGCCGTCCCATAAAGCGCTGTGCATTCTGAAACCGGATGGCAAGGGCGGTACCGAGGTTGTTATGGCAAAGGATTTTTTGCCGTAGGTTGAGGTGTCCCTATGAATGTTACGATATAGTTTTCATTTATTAATTTACCGCCCATGATACGCGGTTCTGAATTTCTGGATGAACCGCAATGGTGACCAATGTCCTTGATGCAATTCCATATGCGCATACACCTCCTTCGGAATCGTGGAGATACTGCGAATCCCAATGCCCGAATGGTCTTCAAAACAGTTGCTTTTTAGGATGCCATACAGTATAAAATTCATTTTTCAGTCCATCCCGCCAGGTGACTTTCATTGAAACCGAATTCAGCTAACATCGAAGAATTGCGCACAAGGATTGACAGCATAGATGATCAGGTCGTTGAACTCCTTAATGAGCGCTCACGGGTGGTCCTTGAGGTTGGCAAGCTCAAGTCCGGCAGCAACATGGAATTCCATGTCCCGGGCCGGGAACGCCAGATCTACGAACGGCTGCTCAGTCACAACGCCGGGCCTTTTCCCAATGATGCCCTGCGCAGCATCTATCGCGAGATAATTTCGGCCTGCCTTTCCCTGGAATCCCCCATGAAGGTTGCCTTTCTGGGACCCAAGGCAACATTCAGCCATCTTGCCACCATGCAGCAGTTCGGTCTGTCGGCGGAACTGGTGCCGCTTAAATCCATTCCATCCGTATTTGAGGAGGTGGAAAAGGGGAGGGCGCTTTATGGCGTTGTCCCGGTGGAAAATTCCACTGAAGGTGTCGTTTCCCATACCCTTGATATGTTTGTGGACAGCAGCCTTCAGATTACCTCCGAGATCCTGCTGGAGGTTCATCAT
>JBGSQD010000013.1:0-7028 GCA_041738275.1 Geobacterales bacterium | reverse complement strand
AGCTTTTCCAGCCTCCACCCGTGCAACCCACTGTTTCTCCACAGATTTCAATGTGGAACAAAATGTGAGACAGCAGTGTACCGTTGTATAATACGAAACTATAAATAATGAATCATTATAGATAGAGTATATATTTAAATTCTTTATACATTACAGTGGCGCGGAAATAATCCGGTTTAAACGGACTATTAAGTAAATAATATCTACACTTTGAAATACCAACCCAAATGTCAAAGGCTCTAAATATTTAGACCCCTACAAAAAATCCTGCGGTTATTTTCTTGCTGACCTGCACCCTTTGGTACAAATCTATTTAAGAAGCGGTTCACGTCACCTGCTTGGTGAGCAAAATTGCTATTGATGTTTTTCAGTGGAGGTTTCACCGCCTCCAATTTACTTTAAAATATGTTTTTTTACTATTGACTTAATTTATCTCCTTCACAACATTGATGATGTAACTGTCAATAAGGAAGCTATCAATGTTTGCAGCCCATAATCCAGAGAATAATTGGGAAGGAGTTACATGATGTAAATGGTTACATATAATCGAAACCTCAAGGAGGTCGATTTTTATGCGAGAGCCAACACGTAGCCGAATCCTGCTTGTCGATGACGAAGAAGGGATCCGTGAAATTCTAAGCCGCCTTTTAAGAAAGGAAGGCTATCAGGTTGATGTGGCCAGCGGTAAGGTTGATGCTATTGCCTGTCTCCAAGCTGCGCCCTATGACCTGGCTTTCATAGATATCATGCTGTTGGCCGGAGAAAACGGCATTGATCTGCTAAGTTATGTCAAGGCCAAATCCCCTGCGACCCAAGTGGTCATGATCACCGGTCGCCCTGAGGTTAAGACGGCCGCTGAAGCGATCCGCCATGGCGCTTTCGACTATATTACCAAACCAATTCAGCGTGATTTACTTTTATCGATAAGTCGCCTGGCGCTGACTGCCAAAAGTTTTCATGACGATCAGGCACTGTATCGTGCCAATCTGGATGCTATATTTCGCAGTGTCTCTGATTCCATCATCATGATTGACAAAGATGGGCGTCTGGCCCAATTTAATCAGCCAGCTGGGAACATTTTCGGGTACACCGATGACATGATCGGCAGTGACGTTGCGACAATAGACTTGCCGTGCGGGCGGTTGTGCCACCCCGTAATTTTGGAAACACTTCATACGCATATTCCTAAAGAGACAGGTCGTCTTGAATATCAGACACCGAATGGCAATAATCTCATGATCAGCTTTAGGGTAACGCCAGTGACCGAGACTAATGGGAATGTAAACGGAGCAGTGGCAGTCATCCGTGACGAAACCCGACTGGTGGAAATGGAACAATCTCTCCAACAACGGCAGCACTTCGCGGGAATTATCGGTACATCCGCACCAATGCAGCGACTGTATCTCTTAATAGAAGCCTTGGCGGATGTACCAACAACCGTCTTGATATGCGGTGAAAGCGGCACGGGTAAAGAGTTAGTTGCCTCGGCGCTGCATAGCGTCGGGACACGTGCTTCCGGACCGTTCGTAAAGGTCAATTGCTCAGCGCTCTCTGAGTCTCTTTTGGAAAGCGAACTTTTTGGCCATGTACGTGGGGCGTTTACTGGAGCAATTGCCAACAAAATCGGCCGATTTCAGAAAGCCGATGGCGGCACGTTGTTTCTCGATGAAATCGGCGACATCTCACCCGCCGTCCAGATGCGCCTGTTACGGGTTTTGCAAGAATGCGAATTTGAGCAGGTTGGGGATACGACCCCAATTAAAGTGGATGTTCGTATTATCGCTGCAACCAACAAAAACCTCGCTGAAATGGTAGAACAGGGGATATTTCGCAGGGATTTGTATTACCGTATAAACGTTGTCCGGCTGGCAATACCCACACTCAGAGAGCGCTTGGATGATCTCGCCCTCCTGACCACCCACTTCATAACAAGGTTTAACAAAAAATTAGTACGAGATATTCAAGGAGTCTCTGAGGATGCCATGAATATTTTCACCAACCATACCTGGCCTGGTAATGTTCGCGAACTGGAGCATATAATTGAGCACGCCAGCATTTTAAGTACATCTGGAGTCATATGTGTGCAAGATTTGCCGCAAGAATTAATTGAAAGCGTCAGTTTGTCCTCGGAAAACACTTTCCTTCTCCCCTTGGAGAAAAAAATGACCTTTGAACAAGCACTTGTCCTTACCGGTGGTAATAAATCCCGAACGGCAAAATTACTGGGCATCAGCCGCCGGACATTGTATCGGCATCTTGAGAAAGGATGCGAGCCAGAAATGAAAGACAATTAGCAGGTTGTTGAAAAACTCTAAAATGGAGCCGAGCGCACACTATGTATAGGGTTCAAGATTAAAATCGATCAACACACAGTGTGTCCGCCACGCACAAAATCCCTTTTTCAACAACCTGTTAGTCCCTTCATTTTTTCGCCACCCACGGTATGTGCCAAGGCGCACTAAAAGTGTGCCTTGGCACATTGAAATGTGTGCCAGGTTACAACCTGCCATCTTCATAACGCCTTCCTGATATTGCCGCGTTCCCCCTCCCATTCACACTCCGCACTCTATTTTAGCTCTCTATCCTACCTTGGTACATTTGTTGCCGTTACTGTCTGTACGCGGTGATGTGGCACCAAGAATATAATTTTCTCGAAGTTGCGAGTTCTTCATTGCGCAGGTATGGCTTTGCCCAGATGAGAAAAACTTTTATTTTCAATATGTTGCGAAACACTTAAGCTCAATACTGCAGATCTGGCAGTAATATCACCAGGAGGTAGCCCAGCATGGCCCTAGTAAAAAAATCAATCAACCATTCCCTTACTCTTGCTGAAGGAAAAAACTCGGCCGTCGCCGCCCGCGAGGCGGACGCACAGCGCAAGAAGGCTCGCACCTTGGCAAAGCAGCAGCAGGCTGCCGAGCGGATTGCCGCCGCTACAGGTCAATTGTCCGCCGGAATCAATGAAGCCGCCTCTGCTGCTGAGGAACTGAGACGTGCCTCCGACCAAATTGCCACCGGCGCCGAGGAAGCATCCGGCGCTGCCCAGGAATCCCTGGCCGCCCTCACTCAGGTCGGCACCGCCATTACCCGCCAGTTGCAAAACACCGATTACAGCCAGACCAAGATAGAAGGTACACAGGCACTGGTGGCCAAGACCTCTGCCGATATTATGCTGATGGTGACCAATGTCGGCATTGCCGCCCAGCGCCAGGCCGCCTCGGTAGAACTGGTGGCGGAACTGGAAAAACAGGCCGCCAACATTGGCGAGATCATTAAGGCAGTGGTGAGGATAGCCGACCAGACCAACCTTTTGGCCTTGAACGCCGCTATCGAAGCTGCACGGGCCGGCAAACACGGCAAAGGTTTTGCCGTAGTGGCGGACGAGGTCAGGACACTCGCCGAAACCTCCGAGAAGAGCGCAAAGCAGATTCAGGACCTGGTTGGACAGATCCAGCAGGAGGTGAAAGTCATCGCCGAGGGGATCAGCGATTCGGCCAAAACCGTAGAGACTGAGGTCGAAAACAGCAAAACTATTACCGTGCAGCTGGAACAGATCCGTCTTGACGCCGTCGAAATTGTCAAGGCAGTCGTTGAAATCGCCACTGGCGCTTCTCAATCAAATGTCGCGGCCAAGCAGGCTCTCAAAGGTTCCGAAGCCATTGCCGCAGCCGCCGAGGAACAGTCGGCAGCAGCCGAGGAGTCATCGAAGACCGTGGCTGAGCAGTCAGCAGCCTTGACCGAGTGTGAACAGACGACCAAAAATCTCTCAGAGTTGACGGAAGACCTTAAAAATTCAACAGATGTTGCGAAAAGCGCCGAAGAGGTGGCCTCAGCCGCTGAACAACTCTCATCCGCTGTATCGGAAATTAATCGTTCCGGCACCCAGATCATGGCTGCCATCGAGCAAATCCGTAAAGGCGCCGAAGTACAATCTTCCGCCTCCGAAGAGTCATCCGCCGCTATTACCCAGATCGAGAAAGGTACGGAGATTGCCCAGGCCCGAGCTGCTGCCAACGGCGAAAAAATTATCGCCATGAAAAGCCTGCTGGGTACCAATAAAGTATCGATTGACGGCCTGATAGCCGGCATCTCTTCTTCCGCTACCGCCTCACGGACCAGTATCAAACAAATCAAGGACCTGGAACTGGTAGCACGGCGTATCGACAAAATCGTTGATGCCATCACCACCGTTTCCATTCAGACCAACATGCTGGCGGTGAACGGCTCAATTGAAGCGGCCCGTGCCGGCGAATTCGGCAAGGGGTTTGTCGTGGTGGCCACCGACATTCGGAATCTGGCCCATGATTCTGCCGAGAACGCCGACCGGATCAAGGATCTGGTGAAGGCAGTTCAGGATCAGATCGGCATGGTCGGCCGCGACCTGGAGGAGATCGTAGCAACAGCCTTGGGTGAAGTGGAGAAGGCAAAAACCTCAACCGCCAACCTGGTAACCATCGAAACCGACATAGCTGTGGTTGAGAGCGGTTCAAAGGAGATTCTGGCGGCTTCCAATGAAATAGCCGCGGCCATCGGTCAGGTGAAAAAAGGAGTCGAGCAGATCTCTGCCGCCGCTCAGGAAGCAGACAAGGCAGCCACCGAGTCAGCCGCCGCTGCCAAACAGCAGTCTCAAGGAGCCGAAGAACTGGCCGCTGCCATCGAAGAGATTGCTTCTTTGGCCGACGAGCTTCAAGCAGCCTGAGAGGAGTGAGACGAGATGACGAAAAGTTCTCTTAACAATGTCAGCACGGCACAAATCCAGGACCGTCTGGAGCAAATGAATTCAGCCCCCCCGGACAAGCAGGACCGTCTTCAACAAACCGGGGATGAAGTTCTTGAATCGGAGGATTCAGATACCCGTCAGTTTGTCACCTTCATTGCCGGTAATGAGGTCTTTGCCGTTGATATGGCCCCGGTTCAGGAGATCATCCGCGTGCCAGGGGTTGTCAAGGTGCCGCTGGCGCCACGCGCTCTGGAGGGCTTAGCCAATCTGCGCGGTAAAGTGCTGCCGATTATTTCCCTGCGCCGCATCTTCGGCTTCGATGAATGTACCTATGACGATTCAACCCGGGCAGTAGTGATCGATATCGGACAACCTCTTGGGTTTGTCGTCGATCGAGTGGCAAGCGTGGTCGGCGTAGAGTCGAACAAAATAGAGGGGGTCGAGTCAATTCGCAGCACCGTCAATATGGAACTGATCTCGGGGTTGATTAAAGACGTTGGCGGCCACGCTATGATCATGGTGTTGGATTTCGCAAAACTCATTGCCCGGGAGTTTGCCGAAATAGCAGCCGTTGCCAAAAACTCCGAGATGACCATTCGTCATGCCGATGGTGCTGAAACGGACGCCGATACTCTCAGCGACGAACTGCAACTGGTAAGCTTTGAAGTAGCCGACCAAGAATATGCCATGGCCATCGAAGATGTCCAGGAGATCGTGCAGATTCCTGAAAATATAATCCATGTGCCGCATGCAGAATCGCATGTCATGGGCATCATGACCCTGCGTAACCGTCTGCTGCCGCTTGTCAACCTGCGCCGCATGTTTGACCTGCCCAGCCGGGAGAACGACGATCATAGTCGTATTGTCGTGGTTTCACTCGGGTCGGCCTCGGTCGGCGTAGTGATGGATAGTGTCAATGAAGTCTTGCGCGTGGCAAAATCCGAGGTGGACGCCATACCGGGAATGCTGGCACGGGATGGTGAGTTGGGCGACATTTCCGAGATCTGCCGCTTAAATAACGGCAAGCGGCTGGTATCGATAATCTCCGCCGAGCATCTGTTTCGCCATTCTGCCATGAAGGAGGCCGTAACAACCGTGGAAACCCTGGAAAACGACAACAATCAAGATAATGACATTGATCAGGATGTGACCGCTGACGATGACGAGCAGGTGGTGGTGTTCCGGCTTGACAAGGAAGAGTTCGGAGTACCGATAGAGAGCGTTCAGGAAATTGTTCGGGTCCCTGAAGAGTTGACGCATGTTCCCAAGGCCCCGCCATTCGTGGAGGGGGTCATCAACCTGCGCGGTTCGGTATTGCCGGTGATAGACCTCCGACGCCGCCTGGGTATGCCGACGGTGGAGCGTTCCGACCGGCAGCGGGTGATGGTGTTTCTGATTTCCGGAATGCGGACCGGTTTTATTGTCGATTCAGTGGCAGAAGTGCTCAAAATCCACAAGAGCGCCATCGAGCCGGCACCCCATCTTTCAGTTGATCAAACAAAACTGATGGCGCGAATGGCCAATCTTGAAAAACAGAAACGATTGGTGCAACTGATTGAACCTTCCCATCTGATTGATACCATCGATATGGCAATACTGGAACAAGTATCCGCGTAAGCCGTGGACAAAAAATAACAATGCTTTTTTGACCTCCTCTTTAAGAAGGAGGCAGAATATCGGAGAGAGGAAGGTCATGATCAAACTCCTTGTAGTTGATGACTCGGCGCTGATGCGGCGACTGCTTAATACGGTGTTTCAGGCCGAGGGGGATTTTGTCATCCGGGCTGCGCATAACGGCAAGGAGGCGGTGGAGTTAAACCGTGACTTCAAGCCTGACGTGGTGACACTCGACATAAATATGCCGGAGATGGATGGCATTACAGCCCTCTCACTGATCATGGCCGAACGACCGGTGCCGGTGGTGATGGTTTCTTCACTCACTGAGAAGGGGGCCTTAGCAACTTTTGAGGCGCTGCATCTCGGAGCTGTCGATTATGTAACCAAGCCCGGTGGGACGATTTCATTATCCATTGACGAGATCAGTAAAATCCTTGTCAGCAAGGTTCGCGAAGCTACCAAGGCTAAAGTCAAAGGCAATACTGTCCGAGGCTTGGCCAATCGTTTACGTGAGGAACGGGAAAAACCGGTGACACGTCCGGTTGCGGTTCGGCGCGGAGTCAGCAAGGAGGGTGTGGTGCTGATCGGCGTATCGACCGGTGGCCCCCGTACCCTGGAAGATATCCTGCCCCTGCTGCCGGTGGATTTTCCCTGGCCGGTGCTGGTGGCCCAGCATATGCCCCCTTCGTTT
>JBGSQD010000323.1:0-2594 GCA_041738275.1 Geobacterales bacterium | reverse complement strand
GATCATGGTCCGGGATTGGTGGTCGTCAACAGAGCCCTCCACGGAATGCAGGGGAAAATCGATGTGGTTTCCCGGCCGGGCAAGGGAAGTTGTGTCACCTTGCGTGTGCCTCGGAGGCGTTGAGGTTCTTGGGAAAAAGCTCCACCCGGAGGAAGAAACCTTGATTTCCCCATTTTCCTCCTGATAGAATAGCCAATATGAAAAATCCCCTGCTGCGGAAATTGTTGATCAAAGCAGAGGGTTCCCCATTATTGACGGATGTCGTGTCCTAAACGAAAAAGAGGAGAGAACAATGGCAAAGAATGTACTGCTTGTTGATGATTCCAGCACCATGCGTAAGATCATCAGTCGGTCGCTGCGTCAGGCCGGACTTGATTTTGGTGAGATTTACGAGGCAGGAGACGGTCAAGAAGCACTCGCCATGCTTGAAAAAGAAGCCATTGACATCGTTCTCAGCGATATCAATATGCCGAACATGAACGGCATCGAGTTCCTCCGGGAAAAAGCCAATCGTCCGGGAATGAAAGATATTCCGGTGTTCATGATTTCGACCGAAACCGGCGATGACATCATCGGCGAAGCCAAGAGTTTGGGCGCTGTCGGTGCGTTGAAAAAGCCCTTTACCCCAGACAAGGTCAATGAAGTGCTCGGCCCGCTGATGTAAAGATTCTTGCAGGGCGCTGGTTATAACTCATATTCTTTTTCCGGATGACCTTGCCTGGTCTCCGGATGATCCTGGAGGGGGGAGCAGTGTGAACAGTTTTGCCGAAATTAATGATAAGATCATCGAGTCGACGATAGAGATATTTACCGGCATGGTGATGATGGAAATCTCGGTGGCCGGCGAACCGCTGGAAACAATGGGGCCCCTAAAGCAATCGATCACTGGAATGGTTGGTCTGGCCGGCACCCATAAAGGCGTTCTTGCGGTGCATTTTCCCAAGCAGGTGGCGCTGGACGTCACCAGTAGTTTTCTCGGGATGGAGGTCACAGAGATCAATGACGATGTCCAGGACGCTATTGGCGAAATCGCCAACATGCTCGGCGGCAACCTGAAAACAATTCTTTCCGATCGAGGCAAAGACATTCATCTCTCTTTGCCGTCGACTATTTTCGGGGATGAATACTCCTTTAGCTCACAGGCCGAGGTCGATCAGATTATTCTCCCTTTCCAGACTCCCGCTGGTATGTTTTACGTGGAGGTTGAGCTGGAACATTGATGTTGCAGTTTTATCCAAGCAATACAACCTTTGCTGCAGGAGACCTGTTCTTGGAAGTGGAAAATTATCTCATCGACGCTACTCTGGAGGTCTTTGCCTCCATGATTTTTATCGATATTGCCGCAGAATTGCCTTCTGCGGATCCGGCGCCGGACATTGAGCCGAATTTATCGAGTCTCATTGGCCTTGCTGGTGATATCAAAGGTATTCTTGCCATTCATTGTCCAGCGGCTGTGGCCCTGGGGATCACTTCAAGCATGCTGGGAATGGAGGTGACGGAGCTCGACGAGGATGTCAAAGACGCTATCGGCGAAATAGCCAACATGGTCGCCGGTGGCCTGAAAGTAGCTTTGGCCGCCGGTAATAAAAAAATTGAACTGGCCATCCCTACCACCGTCATCGGTAAAGCTATCCATACCAGCGGTCTTTCCAGGGCAACCCGAGTCATGATCCCTTTTTCCAGTCCGATCGGCCGGTTCGGTGTTGAGCTCCGCTTCATGTTTTCTTAAGAGATCAGGTTAATTCTTTTCATTTTTCTGCCGAAATAAATGAGACAGGTTCAGCGTTTGCAAGATTTTTCTTGCCGAGCAACACACTGTTTTCTTCTGTATCGGACGGATCCCCCTGACGTTTGGTAGGTTAATACCTTTGCACTGCAGGCGTGGGCCTGACGCGACGATAAATTTCTCACTGTTTATGCAATGAAAGCCAGAGAACGCTTCGACAAAATCTTACTCTCCTGCCGTGATCGGATTCAGGAAGAGGTCAGCGCCTTGATCGGGAAACCGCTCAAATTGGGTGAGGCGCAATTCCGTCAGGTCAGCAAGGAAGACTTGTTTTCCGAAGCCGGAGGCAAGCAGGTTCTCGCCCATATCCGCCTGGAAGGTGAAATCGAGGGAAGCGGCTGTCTCTTGATCGGCATCAAGGACGCCATTTATATCGGCGGCACCTTAATCATGCTGCCGGAATCGGAATTGGAGAGCGTTCTTGCCGATCAGCAGTATTCTGAGGATTTACAGGATTCTTTCGGTGAGGTCGCCAATATTATCTGCGGGGCTGTCACCGTTACCTTTGAGGAGCAGTATCCAAAAAATGTGCGGTTGGTCAGGACTGAACAGGAATTGATCACCCCGGTCAAGGTGGTGGTTGAATCTGAACAGCCGATTACCGATGTTCCGTATTACCTGATGACCGCTCCTCTGCAGTTGGACAGTCGCAAATTGGGTAATCTTCAGTTAGTTCTGCCCGCGGTCCCCTTTGGGCTTGTGGAAGAGGCAGTCAAGGAAAAAGCCGAACCACAACCCTCGGAAGCGAAAACGACCCAGGAGCGTGGTGAGAAGGATGTACCGGAATCTGTTGGGGTGATTGAACGGG
>JBGSQD010000032.1:0-17085 GCA_041738275.1 Geobacterales bacterium | reverse complement strand
GTGCCCAGACAACACCCCCATACCAATGGGCCGCAGGAATAGTCTGAATGGTATTGTTCTCAAGATTTTTGATATAGATGTGTAATGAGACACCCTTCACGGCAATCCATGCCAACTTTTTGCCATCGGGTGAGATCTGGTAGCTAAAATTGCTGCCCCGGTTGGCCACAAAATCCCGAACCGGGATCAAGTCCGGTAAGCTTGTGTCAGCTTTCAAGCTTGGGTGAATGGCCGATACTGCACATCCTGCCAGGGCAGGGACTATCATCAATAAATATAGCAACTTGGTTGCTAATCGCATTTGTTATCCTTTCAACTGCAAGCTGGTGCCCACATATTCATATGCAAATCACGATCAGGACGATACTCGTCCCTCTGCATGATTTTTCCATCATCACTCAACTCAAAGACACGTTCAGCTTCTTCTATTATCTGAGGATCATGAGTTACCACGATAATGGTTTTACCAAGATTTGCCAGTAACATTCCCTGCCGAAATCTGGTTCGTCCCTCCTCATCAAGGTTATTGGTAGGTTCATCCAGCAATAGTACTTGCGGATCATCGACAAGTGCTCTGGCAATAGCGATCTTTTGTTTTTGCCCACCCGACAGATTAGAACCCTTTTCAGAAATTATAGTAAAAAGCCCCAGGGGAAGGCGTGCAGCAAAATCGCCGACACCTGAAAGAAATGATATTTTTTGCAATTGTTCTTCTGAAATAGTTCTCCCCATGACAATATTATCTATAATCGTTCCCTGAAACAGAAATACCTGCTGTGGAACCAGTCCAATATAGCTGCGAACTAATTCCGTCGGGGTTTGCCGTATATCCTTTCCGTCCAGCGTGATAATTCCTGAATAATTGTCATACAAACGGACAAGCAAGTTCAGGATGGTCGTTTTGCCTGATCCGCTCTGACCGATGATGCAGGTGACCGTACCCGGAGCCATCGTCAGCTCAATGTTGTTGATAATGTTTCTGTCATCACAATATCCGAAGCTCACGCGGGAAAATCTGATTTCTCCCTTCACACTGTTGAGATCAGCATGAGTTACAGGTGCTTCGTTAATAATGGTGGCGGGAAAAATCTGAAATATCCTCTCCAATGCTGCCAGTTCGATCTGGATAGTAGCTATCGATGAAAATATCGACGTCAGCGGACCAAAGATAAAATTAAATGCATAGCTGAAACCAATAATCTCTCCGAGACTGATCCATCCATGAATAACACCGGTTCCCCCGACTCCCCATAAAACGAGAGTCCCCATGATTTGAAATGTAATCATGCTTGCATTAATCCTGGCCTGCTGGATGTTTAAGGCCGCTTGCGCTCCCTCGCTCTGGCCGATCACATCTCTTGCTTGTTCTTTCTGATAGGATTGAGAATTCGTAAGATGAATTTCGCGAACCCCTTCGATTTTTTCCTGTAATACTGCCTGCATGTTCCCGCGTTTTTCTTGATAGATTCGCGCCAGCCTCCATAATGAGTTCTGCATTCCTGTGAACAGCAGGAAGAAGAATGGGATAATTACAGATGACAGGAGTGTAAACTGCCAGTTGAGATAAAATAGCACCGCCGTAATACCGAGACTGATCACAACATTTTTTAAAAGCATCACTATGCCGAAGGGAAGCAGTATATTCAATGTGTCCAGATCTCGGATCAGCCTTGCAGTTAAATCACCTGACATAAATTGCTGGTACTTATCATATGGTAATTTTTGCATCTGGGAAAAGACGGCTGTGCGAAAGTTGGTAATAAATGATTGCCGCACTTGTGTGCCCCGGACATCACACCAATAACTGAATATGGTACCTGTCAAGATGCACACAACTATGATGATCAAGAAAACAACCAGCAATATTGAGTTTTTATTGGTTAAGACATCATCAACCAGTTTTTTGTAAATGACTGGAAGAGGCACAGAAAAGGCACAAGCAGTTATTGAAAGAAAAAATAATCTGATAACGTGATAACGATACGAGGTGAAGTAATGGCTGTACCTTTTGAGGGTTATTAATCGGTTTTCCATATACTCCCCAAATATGGCCAGAAATGCCACTGTCCAGGGTGCTTTCTAATCCACCCGTCAAAGAAGTTCACCATTGCCTGGGTAACCCGTGTTGCCGCCTCTGTAAGATTGCCTTCTTTTTTATATAACCTGGTATCAATCGGTTGCTCAATTCTCAATATGTTGGCGCCATCTTCATCCCTGAATACGACAACGGGAAGAATGATTGCTTCGGTGGTAAGAGCCAACTCAGCTGGACCTATTGCGAACCTGGCGCTGTCACCCAAGAATTTAACCTGGGCCGTCTTTTTAAAATGCGATGACGATAAATCACACAACATAAACAAGATATGTCCTTCCCGAAGTTTCTTGAAGGCCTCTATACCGGGCTTGTTTTCAAGGCGGAGCACATTAATATTCAGACCGGTTGATCGAAAGTTCCTATAAGCGGCGTCTTCTTTTTTACTTTGTTGTGGCATCTTGATAATGGTAACAGGTCTTGTCTTTGGTGATAAAAAACAGAGCTTTAAAAATCCTGAATAGAACTCTCCCATATGTATTGATACTACTATTGCCGGCTGACCTGATGATATGGCCAATTGTAAATTGTCCTCTCCCTGAAGTTTCACATTTTCGGCAAGTGACGATATAACCTCTGGCGATCTCCTTGCGAATATTTGATATTCGGAAAAAAACATGCAGAAGGTTTTAAAACTCGTACGTGCAATATATTTTGACTCCTTCACGGTCATCTCATTAAACACACTATTCACAAGGCTGGAAGTGTAATGATACTGTTTGTTGTAGAACGTGTTGCAGGCCAGAACAGATATTGCTGAAATTATTTTTTCACTCATTCTTTGCGGTAAGCACCTGGCTGTAATATCAACTAAAGGGATAATTCTTTTCACTGCACAGACTCCTCATTATATTACTTTAACTGTGCCCAAATGTTCCACACTTAGATGACCAAATCCGAAATAATTCAACGAATATTTTCTTGGAAATATCATCTGCACCTGATTGCATTACCCGTTTTCCGCTGTGAGTAGAAATTTGGGGCAATCCTAAATCACGCAACCGCCTGCTGTCAACTAGGGGAACCCCTAATTTATTCAGTAGTTAAGCCATTTTGCAGCGCCCAGACGGCTACAGCAACTCGTGTCTTTGCACCTGTTTTAGTGAAGAGGTTTCCAAGGTGGTACTCGACGGTCTTCTCGCACACAAACATATCAACGGCGATCTGCTTGTTGGTCTTGCCGGTGGAAAGCAACTGGAGTACCCGCCGTTCCCGCGATGTGATCACTGCTACTGTCATATCATCTCCTGAAAATAATGAGCATTAGAGTGGAATGATGTTTGGCTTTCCCTTTCAGTCCTTCAGTATGCTGGCAATGATATCGGAAGAACTGTCTTGTGAAGCACTACCTTGAAAAATTGCTTTCGGTTCTTTTGTTGCTTCGACTCGTGGTTCAGCAACCGATATAGAAGTCATTGTTGATGAAGATACAGGGTCATTTCCTTTCATGAGCAAAAGTACCTGAACCCCTTTTTCGGTTGCGAGGAAAAATTTCAGTGCCTCATGGGTGAACGCCGCCTGTTTCCTGCTTTTTCGTAAGCGATCAAAAGCATCGATAATGACAGGGTCATATGTGATGAGTTTCACGGAAAATTGGGCCATGTCACACTCCTTTTCCTTCTGCGAGCGACAGAAATCCCCTGGCGTTGGCATACTCAGGCTCGGGCAGCACAACAACTTCAATGTTTTTTGCCGGCAATCCGTTTTTGAGCAAGGCGGCGCCGCCACCGAATAACAAGACACGGTCAAAATCCGCATGCATGCCGACATGTGCCTGCAGTTCACCTTGAATATCCCTTATGATGTGCTCGATATATGCAACTCCGGCTTCCTGGATCTCTCTGGTGACGTCGTGGCGTTCAAAGCCGTATTGCAGATAGCCTTTTTCAATCAGGAAGGCAATTTCGACCGGCGTGAAGGTTCCTGAAGGTGCGAGGTCCTTGATCCGCGGAAGGAGGAAGCTTGTTGCCATCTGGTGGACGCCGCGTTTGTTGAGGGTTTTGCCGTGGATTATCTGCTTCCGTTGCGGCGAGAACAGAGTAAAGATGATGGTGTTGAATCCGATGTCGATACCGAGCACGTTTCCTGACGGTCGTTCCGGCAAGCCATCCAGGTAGTCTCTGAGACCTCCCAGCCCCTGTGGGAACACGACAACATCCTTGACCGCTCCACCCGTCAGCGATTTTGATAAACCAGGAACCGCTCCGCCGGGCTTGTGCTGTTCCTGCCAGAAGGTATACGGGAGTCCAACGGCCAGGATGATGTCATCCTCAGTCGCTGCTTTCTTTTGGCACTGCTCGACAAATACCGGATAATAGCGAATCAGCTCTTCCATGGTTTTCAGGTAGGAAGATCCCGACGACATCAGGGCATCTTCCCCCACCAGAAGATTGTCACCGTTGTAACTGAATGCCGAAATAATCCTTCCCTTCCTTTCCCCATAAATCCACTTAGCCGAAGAAAACCCGAGATCGCACACCAACACATTCATAACCACCCCCAGATTGTTTTGTGAGAACATTCATGTCTCCATAATAAGTATCTATAGGGGGGGCAGGTTATGGTGGCGAAAATGACGTCTGAAATGGCTACTAATTTGAAACATGCCATTTTGGCGGCATCAATTGCTGCGAAAAAGGAGCCATAAATGAGGCATTTTAGCGGACTTCCAAAAATGGCAGCGAAAATGGAGCCGTAAATGATGCATTCATAACATTGGCTGACCTGCAATGAGGCGGTTCAACCTCATAATGTACTCCTGTTGCCGATATGCTGCCTTGGTGTCGAAATAGGCCTCATCCCAGTTGCTTCCGATGATTTCGATCAATGGATACTCCGGAATGGTGGCAATAAATATTTTACGTTCAACATTCCAATCGATTCTGAGAGAAGGTGGCAGAGTGAGAATTATTTTCTTTCTCTTCTCCTTCCTGGGCCTGCTGCCGCCAAAAATGCTGAAAAACACTTCCGGAAAGTCTCTCCGTAAAGCAGCGTGCGCTGCGGGTAACTCGCCTTCATCATGTGCGATTTTGAGATCTGTCGCCGCCGACTCCGGATCAAATTTCCAGCCAAGACACCAACGGCCAAAAGAGAATCCTTTCTTACGGAATGCCTCCGCCAATCTGTAATCGATATCATATTTGCGGCGATATTCGCTCCTGGCCATTGCTCGAATATGCCCTGTATCCCTCAGCAGACTGTGAACAAAATCTACACTGGATTTTCTGAGCGCCCTGGTAATCTCCACAACGCTATACCCACATGAATACGTCTCGATGACCAGGTTGTTGAGCTTTTCTTCCAAGTCCTCGGCATTCATCATTGCCTCCTTGATGTAATACAAACTTTTCTATTACTACTTTCTTTAGAAAAGTTTGTTGTTTGGATTTTTTGACAGACGTTAAAGGCCATTTATTTCCTGGATTCACGCTCAAGAGCCATGAGTGAGATGAACTGTCTTCTGGTTTCTCCCCTGGAATTTCTGAGCAAATTGTAGGCAATCTGACGGACCCGCTTGATTTTGAAATCCGGATAATCGACATGGTAAAAATCCCGAATATTTTTCGATAAGCCCCTGACAGTTACTTTTGTTTTTGGCTTAAATTCGTCAGGAATATAGCAATTCAGAATGTATCGTTCTATTTTTCCAAAATTGGGGAAAGCCAGCATCAGGGCTCTCTTGTCTGGTCTGAACGTCTTGTTCATCTGCGCCACATACCACTCGCATGACCAGATTCGACAGAGAATCGACAGGGTGTACTGATCTGATTCCGACAGCGGCTCGGAAATCAGTCCATCGTAGACCATCCTCTTGAGAGCCTTCATTGAAATTGGCCGGAATGTTGATGCTGCATTTTCAAGTTCCATTGTTGTTCTCCTGTTTATGCTGGAAATGCGAGATTCTTCAGGTTAAGTGTCCGGGATCTATGGTCCCATTGGAGACCAGAGATCGAATGCGTTCAAGAGCCCTGTTGAGGATGTCGCGAACGTTTGATACTACGCATCCGAGACGATTAGCGATTTCGTAGTTGGAAAGTTTCCCTTCCTTCCCGATTCCCAACGATAGGTAGAGGACCTGCTGTTCCTTCTTGGTGAGCAGATGACAGATTGAGTTGTAGATAGCCTCTATGTCCTGTTGTTTTCTGCGCTTTCTGCTGCGCTTGCCTGATACGTCAGAAAGATCCTCTTTGCAAAGATTTGAGGGAACCGAATTTGAGCCATGGGTCAGCATGTCGGGGGATGGCGTTATGACGCTTATCTTGCTTCGAAATACCGTCCAGAATGCCGCCTCGAAGCAAATTTGCTTTTTCTTGCTGCGCATTGCTGCAATCATTGCCGCTTCAAATGCTTCCTTTATGAAGTCGCATTCTTCATAGGGTGAGAACTTGCGATATTTGGCAATATAACCCTTGATTACAGAATCATTGTCCTTGATCCATTCAACAGCTTTATGAAAGTCCATGATTGGTCGCTCCAGGTAAAAAAAAGCCAACTACGGAGGCGTGCTCCGATGCTCGGCTGTGCCAGTGCTCAACGTTTTGAGCCTGGCTGTGCCGAAATGGAAAATTCAGTTAGCGTCCCGATTCGGCTATGAGCTGAATCGGGACGCGATATCGCCCGGTTGGTTTGGCTTTCTCAGGGGAAATGAAATGTCAATCCGATGCCTCTTATTGGTTAAAATTGGTTAAATAAAGGTTAGCGGGGTGTTGATAACCTTGTAACTAAGAGATTGTTTTCAGAAATCAGGTCGATGGCAGTCGGTCAAAGGTCAATATTCCGGTCGGCCTAAAGTCAATACTCAGGTCGGTCAAAAGTCAGTACCGGTCGGCCAAAGGTCAATAGTGAGTCGGTCATAAGTCAATGTCCGGTCGGTCAAAGGTCAATACCTCCTGGTAACCATTACCAGATCATCCTTGAATTCCCATGTTTCCAGAAAACCGATCCCCCTGAGATGATCGAGAGATTTCTTCAACTCCGCCTTGAAATGCTTTACTGACATTTCTGAGCCGCACAGCTTCAACAGAGTTCCGATCTTGACCGGGTATGGTTTACGATGACTTGCCCAGTAACCGAACAGCTTGGAGGCAATTCCGTCCGGTAATGAACGTCTGGTCTCCCAGGTCACCCTGGTTAGAAAATCCCCGTCGAACAGCAACTGCATTTCCTTGCCAACCCAGACCTGCCAGCGTGATAGATTTTCATTCCGGTCGTTTCTGGACATGAATTTCTGGATCAGTGAGATGCTGATAAAACACTGCAGGCGCTTTGACTGGATTCGCAGAGCTGTGGCCTGCATGCGACTCAGGCAGGTCCGCAGCCGTTCGTAATTCTGTCCCTTGATGGGCCACCCAAGAGCCTTGATAAATGAATAGGGAGTGAACTCGACACATTCTCCCAAAGCGAGTTTCTTAAACAGATGCATGAGATGCATCCAGACGAGCTCATCGTCCTGGCGCAATTCCTCGCCGCGGTAGATAACCTGTCCATCACCGATCACGGCAATTTCGGCATCCTTCATGAACATGCGTGGCTGATTCCGGTTGCGGCAATTGAAGAGCGCCGAACGCAGGATCTCATTCGGCATAGCTCTTTGCCCGTCGGGCCATTCGGGTAGATATTTGGGGTTTGTGGCAAGGCTTGCCAATAACTGCTCAAATGTTTCGGACAAGGGTTCATTAGAATCGAATAACAGCGGCTGAAAGGAATCATGCAATCGAAACCTCCGTATTCAGGAACGCTTTATTTCTGCTGCAGCTTCTATTCACCTTTTCTAGCCTCCAGCCACGATTCAAAATCCTTACGACGCCATCGTTTGCATCCCATCAGGATAACTGGTTTCGGAAAATCCTGATATCTCAGCATCCTCCAGAGCGTTGCTCGTGATACGCTCATGATTTCCATCAAGTCTCGTTGCCTCAAAAGTGCTTCCATTGCTTTTCCTCCGTTCGTGGTGTTTCTCCCAGTTTACTAATCTATAGGGGGGGCAGTTTGAACCGGTACTTTTGAAGGCTGTTTTTCCCCGAACAGTTTAAATTTGTTGATTAATAAAAATATTTTATTTGTTTTATTTAACCGTATACTGTTTGAGCGTTCTCTTGGCTGTCGTACCCAGACCAAGTTTTCGTGCCATGAAATAAAGTTGGAGTGGAAGAATCCGCTCCTGTTGTTTCATGATCATTCCCTATGCATCACTTGCAGCATCTCGATGCCCCTGCTAACCCGTCAAACCTGCCCCCCCTATAGATTATTCTTATGAACAACTCATTCTGGAGGCCACATGCCGGGGAAAACCGTGAGCATCATCATGCTTGCGTTGCTTGTTCCATTGACAGGCAACGCTAATGACATCCGCCAACGGCCATACAGCTATTCATACGAAGCAGCGGTGGCCAAGGAAGATGAGCAATTCGTTGTTTGCTCAAACTGCCCGGACAACCAGCTGTCGAAGATGCCGGTTCCACCAAAACTGGTTGTGCGGCTGTCTACCCCGGATAAGCAGACAGTTCTTGCTGTTCAGGAAGAACACGAGGTTCAGAATAAGAAAGGCGAAACCAGTCGGAAACCGGGACGAGCCGAAACCGTTCTGTTCGATTTCGACAGCGTAAGATCTTCCCGTCACGAAGAAGACCGACTCAACGAGTTGCTGAAGGATCTGTCGAGAACAAGTACGTTTGATCTGACCGGCTATACCTGCTCAATCGGGACGAATGCCTATAACGAGAAGTTGTCAATCAGAAGGGCAAATCACATTGCCGCCATTCTGAAGGCCAACGGTGTCATTGTCGGGAGGGTAGCAGGGAAAGGCACATGTTGTCCTGTCTCAGAAGACAAGCGGCTAAACAGACGGGTGGAGATCCTGAAGCAACAAAAGGAGGAGAAGTGAAACTGAAGAATAACAGGAAACTTACGGTCGGCGGGTTGATGCTGCTTATCGTGACGGCGTCGGGGCTCTCATTGGCGAACGATGATGTGAGAACGGAGAAAGAAAACCTGATGAAGAGTTTTCCGAATCTGAAAGTTGATGGTTTCAGAGAGTCTCCGTTGAAGGGCCTGTATGAGATTACCGCCGGTGAGCAGGTATTTTACTTCAGCCCGGAAGGTTACCTCTTTTTTGGCGAAATATGGACCAAGGATGGCAAGAATCTGACAGCCGAGATGCGGGAAAAGGGTGCAGCAGAGCGAATCAAGAACCTCCCCCTGGACAAAGCCCTGAAGATTGGCAACGGACCCAAGACGGTCATCGAATTTACCGATCCCGACTGCCCCTATTGCCGCAAGGTGGACAGCTACCTTGCCAAGCGGACAGACGTAACCCGTTACGTCTACTTCGTACCATTGCGCAAGATACATCCCGATGCAGAAAAGAAGGCCCGCTACATCCTGTCTCAGCCGAACAGGGAGAAGGCTTTTCAAGAGGTTTTCGGTGGATTGTTGGACGGAAAACCGCTCTCCGTAACCGAAGGCACCCAGCAGCAACAGTTGGAGGAAATGGAAAAAATTGCGTCAGGACTTGGTGTACGAGGAACACCGGCACTCTGGATCGAAGGTGCTCACGTGAATGGTGCTGACATCCCAAGGATCTCCGGGTTGCTGGACAAGGGAAAGGGGGTGATCGGTCCGGAATCTCGCTAAATTCGACACGTAGTTCAGTCTGACCATCACAACAGAGCAGGAAAAGGAGGAAGGAATGCACAAACGGAAAATGCTTCTGATGACCGTCATCGCGTTGATCGTGACACTGGTAGCATCCCAGGCAATGGCTCTCGTCGCACCGGTAGCCGGTTCATTCGGCTTCGAGGCCTACGACTTCTTTATCAACGACATCCTCAAGGGACCCTTCGGCGCTATCGCCGGGGTTCTGGCCATCATTGCCGGCGTCGTCGTCATGATCCAGCAAAAGCTGGTTCCGGCAGTCCTTTGCATCCTGGGAGGTGTTCTCGTCATCAACTCAGACAAGATCGTCACATCTCTCGGAATGATCATCTGACCGCAACCAGGGGGGCTCATGCCCCCCTCAACATCTCGAAGCACGAACGGAGACAGTAATTGATCCGCAAGTTTCCTCAATACCTGACACAGCCTTTTCAGGTCCTCTGGTTCGAGCCGGATGACCTGGCAATCATGACGTCGAGCTTTATCTTCGCCCAGCAGTTTAGCGGGTATTTCTGGCTGGCGCTGATTATCGTGCCGTGGGCGTACAGCCGTTTCAAGAGGCAGTACCCGCGAGGCTTTCTGCGCCATATTCTCTATTTCATCGGCATAGCCCCGATGAAAGGATATCCACATTTTTTTGAGAGAGATTTCCTGGAATGACACTAAAGCGGGAGTGAAGAAGTGAACCTCGACATATTTTTGCAGAAAAGCGCCAACATATTTGCCGAAAACCGGCTGCTCAAGTTCGTCGTCGTAGGTTTGGGCATTGCCGTTGTCATAAACACGGCAGGTCTGTTCATGGCCTTGAACAGCCAAAGGGTGATCCTCGTCCCGCCGACCATCAATTCCAAAATCTCGGTTTCAGGCGACAAGGCTTCGGATGAATACCTCAAGGAATTTACCCGCTACATACTGAGTCTGGCCCTTACCTACAACCCGGTCAACGCCCGGTCTCAGTTCAGCGAACTATTGGTGGTCTACGATCCCGCCGAATTCCAGGCATCCCGTAAGGAGCTTTACGAACTGGCCGACAAGATCGAAAACACAAAGGCTTCGAGCGCTTTCTACATCCATTCGATAGTTAACGATTCCGAGAAGCGCCGCCTCGAAGTCACCGGCACCAAAAAGACCTACATGGTGGATCAGAAAGCTGAGGACGTCCTCAAGGTCTACCTCATCGAATACCGCTTCGAGAACGGAAAATTCATCCTGGTACGGCTTTATGAAAAACCGGCTCAGGGAGTGAGTAAGGGGGCATGATGTATAAGTTTGTTTTATTGGCCGCATTGCTGTTGCCGGTTTTAGCGCATGCTACTGAGCATGGTAGCGTCCAGAAACCGAAACCCGCGATTGACCGGGTTTCCGACCAACCAGCCGATGCAGAGTTTCCTGCTGTCGTTCTCCCGGAAGCAACCACAAGTGTAAGGTTGTCCAGTTCTGACATGAATCGCATCTCCTGCCCGTCCGACATCCGTGAGGCACTGACCTCCACCGAGAAAGGGCTCACCATAAAGATCACCGGCAAGGACGCTTTCGTAAAGTTCAAGGTGATCAGGAAAGGTGAAAAGTTCACCTATTCGACTACCCCGACCGAGCTCTATATCGTCTGCGGTGACGAAACCTTCAGCATGGTAATTTTTCCGCAAAGAATCCCCTCGCAGACAATACGCCTCTCTTCAGGCAAGGACCGTAAGATAAAGGAGAACCTCTCCATTTATGCGGGACTGCCGTTCGAGAAAAAGGTGCTCAAGGCCATCAGGGATGTCTACACCGATAACATTCCCGACTCCTACAGCGTCATCAGAAAAGAGAAGCGTTTCAATTCGTACCGCGAAATACTGCTGACCCTCAAACGGACCGTGGATATCGAAGGGGAAGGACTCAGGATCAAGGAATTCGAAGCGTCTCCTCGTGGCGAGACCACCCAGTTCAAAATGAACGAAAAGATGTTCCTGCGAACTGAGATAGCGGAGAACCCGGTTGCCATCTCTCTTGAGCGCCACATCCTGCGCACTGGCGATACATCGCGGGTCTTTGTTGTGGAACAGCGGGCGGAGAAACTGGGGACTCGAAAACTGGCCGGTGATCTGCCGGTGATGGACGGTACCCGGCCGGGTGCTCCGGCACAGAAAGCTGTGAATGCCAAAGAGCAGCCATCAGAACCGGTTCAGGAGTCAGACGATGAATAATAAGCTGCTGTCCTTCTGGAACAACCTGAATGGACGCCAACGCCGACTGATTGTCTGGGTGGGAGGAGGATGCGTCTTTCTTGCACTCTTCTTTCTCGGGAACATGGCCATGAACAGGGGCAAAGCTACGTTACCTGTAAAAAGCGTAAAGCAGAACACCTTGGATATCGAGCCGAAGCTTCTTGAGAAATCCCAGATTCTCGAAAGCCAGAAAGAGATCTCCAAGCGTGACGACAAGGTTGCAGAGCTCCAAAAGAAGCTCGATGAGATTACCCGTGAAAAAAACGGCCAACCCGTGATCCAGCCGCAGTTGCAGGCAGCTGCAGCGGCAACAACTCAGGGTGACCCTCGCATCACGGCGAACGCACAGTTACCAGGGCAGTCACAAAAGGGAAGTTTCCACAAAACGGCGATTACCAAGCAACCGCTGCCGCCATTGCCACCGCTACCCCAGGGCGGCGTATCGCTGCCACCTCTGCCGACCTCAACGCAAGGCATGCCGGCAGGACAGCCGCCATCGCCTCCGGAAACCGAGATCGGCGACATTGCCATTGTGTCCTATTCCGGATCAGGCAAGTCAGCCAAGGTCGAAGCAGAGGATAAAAAAAAAGACGCCGGAACCGGTTCGGTCTATCTGCCCCCTTCCTTTATGGAGGCGACCCTGTTGAGTGGCTTGGATGCTCCCACGACATCAGAAGCCAAAGGTAATCCGGTCCCTGTGCTGCTCAGGGTTAAGACCCCGGCGGTACTTCCCAACAGCGTTAAAGCGAACCTCAAAGGCTGTTTCGTGATTGCCGACGGCAAAGGAAACCTGGCCACGGAACGGGCGGAACTGCTGCTCGTCTCCCTGTCGTGCCTCGACCGCAAGGGACAGGCCGTTGTTGACCAGAAGATCAAGGGCTTTGTCGTTGATGCAGACGGCAAGATCGGCCTGCGGGGGCGGGTTGTGGCAAAGATGGGCTCCATGATAGCCAGGAGTATGCTGGCCGGGTTCTTCGGCGGCGCCGGAGACGCCATCAAGGCTTCGGCCTCGACCCTGGCGGTCAGTCCCCTCGGCACAACCCAAACGGTTGACCCGAAGGATATTGCCATGTCCGGGGTCGGGTCAGGGCTTTCGAGCGGTTTCAAGGAGATCCAGAAATTCTACATGGAACTGGCCAGGCAGACCATGCCGGTCATCGAGGTTGGAGCCACGAAGCCGGTGACGCTGGTCATCAGTGAAGGGATAAGCCTGGAAATCAAGAAGATTACCAAGGGAGGCGGAAAGTGAAGAAGGCGCTGATTGCCATTGGAATGCTGATCATGAGCGGCTGTGCCCTGCTCAACCCCTACGAAAGCAGTTTCAGCTGTCCGGAGTCCAACAACGGAAAATGTGTCTCCGTCCAGACGGCGTACAGCGAATCAGCCACTGGATCAGGCAAGGTTACTGAGGCAACGGCAGATCATAAAGAGGAAGACTGTAGTTCTGAGAACGGTAGTGGCGAAGCCTGTTTTGACGGAAAAAATGACGTATCCCTGAATTCTTCGTCCAAAGAGGACAGCAACTACAACCGTTACCGCACCGCGCTTTTCGACAAGTTCAGCGGACTACTGAAAGAGCCGGTCTCGCCGGTTGTCGCGCCGCCCAAAACCATGCGGGTGCTTCTCCTGCCGTACACCGGCCAGGACAATGAGTTCTACATGCTGCGTTACGTCTACTTCTTCGTCGACGAGCCGCGCTGGCTCCTGGGCGATACTGTCTCGTCCGGCGAGGAGGAGTAGGGCATGGGAATCATGTCGTCTTTATTCGGAAAGGATGGAGGAATTACCCTGGGCGAACTGCGGAGACTCTCGCAGCGGGAGAAATTTTCCGACTATCTCCCCTGGATCGCTTATGAACCCAAGAAACAGATCTATCTGAATACCGACAACACCTTCGGCATGATGTGGGAATGCGCTCCTCTGTCCTTTGCCTGCGAAAGCAGCATCAAGACCCTGGAGGGACTCTTCCGCGTTAATCTGCCCGAAGGGTCGATCATGCAGTTCATCCTGTTCGCCGATCCCTTTGTGAAGCCGGTCGTGGACGCCTATGGTTCAATGAAGAGCCGTGACAGCAAGCTGGTCCGAGACGTGTCGGACAATGTCTCGCGTTTCTTTCTGGAAGGAGTGGAAGGGCTCGGCTGTTTGAGCGGTATTCCAATCCGTAACTTCAGGATGTTTTTCACGGTCAAGTTTCCGGTGAAGGAAATCGGCCATGTGAACCTTGAGGAGGTCTTCGGCACCATCCAGGAGGTATTGCGGGGAGCAGATCTTTCCCCTGTCGCAGTCAAACCGGGAAGACTTCTGGACTTGCTAAGGCGGATGCTGAACGATGACCCATCCGGCAACTCCAGCCACTATGACGAGCGCAACATTATCCGCAAGCAGGTGTTGCTTGGCACCAAAGTCGAGAAACGGTTCTCATCACTAAAATTCGACTCCAAGCACTTCCGTTGTGTAACGCCAAAATCATTTCCCCAGAATGGCGACCCGATCCAGACAAATCAGCTTTTCGGCGGGATCATGGGTATGGCAACCGATTCCGACCAGATCCGGACGCCGTTCTTTTTTACCCTGAACATCGTCCTGCGGAACCAGAAGAACAAGCTGCATACCAAGTGCAACCTGGTCCTGCAGCAGCAGGGGGTCGGCAGCTTTGCCCCCTCGCTGTCCCGCAAGAAGGACGAATACCTCTGGGCTGTTGACGAACTGGAGCGGGGCACAAAATTCTACCGGATCATCCCGATCATGTGGGTTTACGGCAGCAACGAATGGCTGGTGAACGAGTCTGTTACCAGAGTCAAGCGGGTATGGGAGGGGCAGGGGTACGTGATGCAGGAGGACAAGGGGATTCTTCCCATTCTGTTCATCTCGTCACTGCCATTCGGCCTCTACGACAGCGGCAGCACCATTGACACCCTCGACCGTGACCATATCCTGCCGGTGGACAGTATCGCCGTGACGTTACCAGTGCAGGGGGATTTTTCCGGGTTGGGCAAGTCGATTATGCTCTTTGCCGGCAGGAAGGGAAACCTGTTCGGCCTAGACATTTTCAACAAGGCGGTAAACAACCATAACGCCATGGTCTGTGCCTCCAGCGGCGCAGGCAAAAGTTTCTTCGTCAATTACCTGGTCTACAACTACTTTGCCATAAAGTCGAAAATCAGGATCATCGACATCGGCGGCTCCTACAAGAAGATGACCAAGCTCTTCGGTGCCCGCTATCTGGACTTCAGCGAAGATTCGCAGGTCTGCCTGAACCCCTTCACGAACATCATCGATCCGGAGTACGACATCCCGGTTATCGCTCCCATCGTCGCCCAGATGGTCTTTTCCACCGGCAAAACCATCCCCAGCGAGACAGAGATGACTCTCATCAAGGGTGCAGTGCGCTGGGCCTGGCAGCAGGAAGGGAACGATGCCGGCATCGACACCGTCTATGAGTACCTGTTCAATTTCGACCATTACTCCTCGGAAGGTGGAGAAATCAAGGAGGCTGCATCCAGGCTCGCCTTCAACCTGGCCGACTTCAAGAGCGACGGGTCCTTTGGCCGCTTCTTCAACGGTCGCAGCAGCCTCGACATCTCCAATGATGAGTTCGTGGTGCTGGAACTGGAACACCTCAAGTCACGCAAGGAACTGTTTCGGGTGGTCACCCTCCAGGTTATCAATGCAGTTACTCAGGACCTGTATCTTTCCGACAAGTCGGATCAACGTCTGATCGTCTTTGATGAGGCCTGGCAGTTCCTCAGCGAGAGTTCGGCTCTGAAAGAGGTTATTGAGGAAGGATACCGTCGTGCCCGCAAATATGGCGGGAGCTTCACCATCATCACCCAGTCGGTGCTCGACATGAAGCTCTTCGGTGGAGTTGGCGATGTCATACGGAACAATTCGGCCTTCAAGTTCTTTCTGGAGTCATCCGATTTCGAGAAGGCGCTGGATGAAAAGCTGCTGGACTACGACGACTTCACCATGCGGATACTCAAGTCCACCAAGAGCAACAAGCCAAAGTATTCGGAGATCTTCATGGACACGCCGTTAGGCGTCGGTATCGGCAGGCTGGCAGTAGATCCGTTCTCCTATTATGTCTTCACTTCGGATGCAAGCGAGATTGCCGAGATAGAAGCAATGGTCGATGGCGGGGTGAGTTATGAGGATGCGATTCGTGAAATGGTCAAGAAGTACCGCAGCTAGTCTGGCACTGGCTACGATGCTGGGAAGTACATCAGCACTGGCGGTCGATGGGAAAACCGCCGGTCAAGATGCAGGCAGGGCTGCGCTGTCCCGGTTTGGGAGCAAGAATGCCGTCAACAGCAACATTTCACTGCCGATGACAAATTCCTCGAACCTTATGCAGACGGTGAACGGCGCCACAAGCTTTCCGGCTACCCTTACCGCACCATCATCGGCAAAATTTCTGGAAGTGTTCATTCAGCCATCCGGAACCGGCGATCTGCAGAAGGTCATCATCAGCCAGGATCTCAACACCGATGGTGCTATCGACAATGTTCACACAGTACCATCGCTGGTGTCGGGAGTCTGTGCCAACGGCTTCATCTCCTGCAACGCCGGCAGCTGGTCCAACTGCAAACAGTACACGTGGGCTGCCGATGCGGTTGGCCGGGTCACTGAAGCTCTCGCCTCAATTACCGATCTCGGTGGTTGCTACTGCATCAACAGCAGTTGCGGCAGCAACCTGGTCTGGGTCAACAGCGCAATCGTGCTGAAGGATATCGGCGGCGGCATTGTCAACGCCGTTCATACCAGCAATACCTCGTTCACCATCACCAATGTCAATACGGACATTACTACCATCACCTATTACGGTCAGGTGACCACTCAGACGAATAACGCCGCTTCCAGTGTTACCGCCTTTGCCTCATCGCCAACCGTCTCCACCCTGTCGAGCTACTACACCAACTGGCCGCAGTTGACCGCTGCCCGGGATTCCGCCGCCATCGCTCAGACATCCGACCCAAGCAGCTTCTATTATCTGATCTCCAACTCGGGTGCGGCACGGGAAGCTCAGGGGAAGTCAAGTTCCTGCACCGTAGTCAGGAATGGATGGGTAAATACTGTTTCCGAGGATATCGGTTTCGACCTTCGTTTTTATACAGGTTATGACAGCAATGG
>JBGSQD010000280.1:0-16737 GCA_041738275.1 Geobacterales bacterium | reverse complement strand
CCATTCTGGTGGTCGAGGACAACCCGATGGTATTGCTGATGGTGCGTGAAATCCTGGAAGGAGTCGGTCATCGCGTAATTGCAGTCGATGAGCCGTTTCAGGCCATCGAGGCGGTGCGGTCGTGCCGGGACACGATCGACCTGCTGGTGTCGGATGTCGTCATGCCGCACATGAACGGCCCCGAGCTGTATGAACGGATCATCGAGCATGTGCCGGGGCTAAAGGTGCTGTTCATGTCCGGTTATGCCGGGGTGGTCACGTCCAGTAACGGCCATCTGGAGGAAGAGGTTAATTTCATCTCCAAACCATTTACCATGGAGGCCTTCATCCGCAAGGTGTCTGAAGTAATGAACGACGACCTCGCTTGAGCGGCATGACATGCACTGTTTTAAGGCATGCTGCTTGTGGAATGGTCAGTCGTTATATAATTTAAAATATAAGGACAGATATTGTATTGTTGCAATATGGCGTTATCTAAGGTATTTTGTCTAAGTTGTTATTGGCATGGATCATGTAATTTAATTTGTAAATCAGCATCTCGGGAGAATCGGGCCATGAGAAAAACCGGACTCAAACACGATACCGGCATATCGGGCAGTTTGTGGCTCAACCGGTCGGACAGTAAATTCCTGGGGGGCGATCGCATCGAACTGCTGGAAAAGATCGGTGAGCTGGGTTCGATCACCAAAGCCGCCAAAGAGGTCGGCATCAGCTATAAAACCGCCTGGGACACGATCAACCTGATCAACAACCTGGCGGAAAAGCCGTTGGTCGACCGACTGACCGGCGGCAAGGGTGGTGGCGGCACCAATCTCACCGTTGAAGGCAAAAAGATCATCGAGCAGTTCAAAACCATCCAGGAAGAACATCGCAAATTTCTGAGCAACCTGGAAGAGCGGCTCGGCGATACCGACAGCCTTTACAAGTTTCTGAGGAGGATTTCCATGAAAGTCAGCGCACGCAACACATTTTCCGGTACTGTAACAAATATTACCAAGGGCGCGGTCAACGCCGAGGTTACCCTGTCCCTGAAAAGCGGTATCCCCTTGACCTCCGTGGTCACAAATGGCGCAATTGACAACCTGGGATTGAAAACCGGCGCTGAAGCCTACGCCATCGTCAAGGCCAGCTCGGTCATTATCGGCACCGACCTGCATGATGCCAGGGTCAGCGCCCGCAACGTTTTCTGCGGCACCATTGCCAAGATTATTGAAGGACCGGTAAATACCGAGGTTGATGTTGAAATCGGAGGCAGCAATATCGTCAGCGCCGTCATTACCCATGGCAGTTCAGAGAAGCTTGAGCTGAAGGTCGGCGGGCACGCCTGCGCCATGTTCAAGGCCTCCAGTGTCATCATCGGCGTCAACTGACACAAACAAAGGGACATCAACGGCACTGTCCCATTTTGCGGCTTACCGTTGTGTTGTTTCAACTATAACGGACTAAAGGAAGGGCGAAGATGATTACCCAGACATTCAATCCCACGAATAAAGAAAGGAATTAAATCATGAAACTGATCAAACTGTTGTTCCTTGTCTGTTCGCTATTGGTATCCACTACTGCCCATGCTGAAAAAATAACTGTTGCTGCCGCCGCCGACCTCAAATTTGCCATGGATGAGATTGTCACCAGCTTTAACAAAAGCCATAGCGGTCATCAGGTCGAAGTAATCTACGGTTCTTCCGGCAAGTTCTTTACCCAGATCCAGCAAGGAGCGCCGTATGATTTCTATTTTTCCGCTGATATCAACTACCCTCACGAGTTGGCAAAGAAGGGGCTGGCCACTTCTAATGTCACGCCCTATGCTGTTGGGCGGGTTGTCCTCTGGAGCAACAGCATGGATGCCACAAAAATGACATTGGCCAGCCTGACTGATCCGAAAATAGCCAAGATTGCCATTGCCAACCCGAAACACGCCCCCTACGGTAAGCGGGCGGAAGAGGCGCTACGGGCCTCGAGAATGTGGGACAAGGTGCAAAGTAAACTGGTATTTGGCGAGAACATCGCCCACACCGCCCAGTTTGTGCAGACCGGCAACGCCCAGGTCGGTATAATCGCCCTCTCACTGGCGCTCAATCCGGAGCTTTCCAATAAAGGTGGTTATTACCTGATTCCTGACACGCTGCATCAACCGTTGGAACAAGGGTACGTCATCACGAAACTGGGAGCCGGCAAGCCGCTGGCAAAGCAGTTTGCCCAGTACATGACCTCCAAGGAAACCCGCAGGATTATGACCAAATACGGTTTTGTCCTGCCGGGCGAAAAGTAAGGGAAATACATGCTCCTAACGGAAAGCGACCTCCAGGCGATCTGTCTGACCGTACGGCTGGCAACGGCCAAAGGGCCGATTGGTGCCGTGGTGGCTGCACATTGTATGCCGCCATCAAGGCCACGGTGTTCGAATGTTGACTGGCTGATTAATTTTTCAGCATGTGCCTTTGCTGCGGGCGCATATCCCACCGCTCCCCCCTACACTGTTCGCCTATTTTGTACGCATAACTAACTAAGCGCTTGTTATTGCTGTATAAAAAAATATTGGCACGCACTATGCTATAGCAATAGTCAAACAGCAGGAAATACGATTTTTGACAAATCAAGTTCGTTCAGGCAAAGGCGCCTCCGTAATTACCGGGGCGCCTTTTATTTTGCCCCTACCTCAAAAATAGTGCGTTCACGAAAATAGTTTCTGCAACGAGCCGCAGAAATATTTTCCAACTTACTAAAATCAACATGCTCACGGATTGGTGAGCAAAAGGAGCTAAACATGAGACAGATAGCTATCTACGGCAAAGGCGGCATCGGCAAGTCAACCACAACCCAGAATACGGTGGCAGGTCTTGCCTACCTCGGCAAGAAGGTTATGATCGTCGGCTGTGACCCCAAGGCAGATTCCACCCGCCTGATCCTCCATGCCAAGGCACAGAATACGGTTATGGACCTGGTGCGCGAGCGAGGCACTGTTGAGGATCTGGAGCTGGAAGATGTCATGAAGGTCGGCTATGGCGATACCAAGTGCGTCGAATCTGGCGGGCCGGAGCCTGGTGTCGGCTGCGCCGGTCGCGGTGTCATCACCGCCATCAACTTCCTGGAAGAGAACGGCGCTTACACTCCTGACCTCGACTTTGTTTTCTATGACGTTCTGGGCGACGTTGTTTGCGGCGGGTTCGCCATGCCGATCCGCGAAGGCAAGGCCGAGGAGATCTACATCGTCTGTTCCGGCGAGATGATGGCCATGTACGCCGCCAACAACATCGCCAAGGGTATCCTCAAGTATGCCTCTTCCGGCAAGGTCCGCCTGGCCGGCCTTATCTGCAACGCCCGCAAGACCGACAAGGAATTCGAACTGGTCAGCGCCCTGGCTGCAAAGCTCAGCACCCAGATGATCCACTTTGTTCCCCGTGACAATCAGGTTCAGCGCGCCGAGATGCGCCGGATGACCGTTATCGAATACTCCCCAGAACATCCCCAGGCCCAGGAATATCGCACCCTGGCGGAGAAGATCCTCAACAACAAGATGCTGGTAGTACCGACACCGCTGGAGATGGAAGAGTTGGAGGATCTGTTGATGGAGTTCGGCATCATGGAAGCAGAGGATGAGAGCGTGGTGGGCGTGGTCGAGGCAGCAACTGCGGCATAATAATTGGTCATGTAGGGGCGCTGCTTGCCGCGCCCGCTTCAGTGGTGCCATGGCGCAGCAAGCGGCGCCCCTACGGAGACCTACATATTTTCAAGGAGACATTTTATGTCAGACAAGATAAGAAAAATTGAAGGTATAACCAAGGAATCGACCCAGGCCATGATTGATGATGCCCTGGCGGCCTATCCCGAGAAAGGGCGGAAAAAGCGCGCCCCGCACCTGGCGCCCAATGATGCGGCATCAGGTTGCGCCTCTGTTAAATCCAACAAAAAGACCGTCCCCGGAGTAATGAGCGCTCGCGGCTGCGCCTATGCCGGTGCCAAAGGGGTTGTCTGGGGGCCGATCCGCGACATGGTCCATGTTTCCCACGGCCCGGTCGGCTGCGGCTGGTATTCATGGGGCACGCGCCGTAACCTGATGAGCGGCATCACCGGCGTTAACAACTTCGCCATGCAGTTCACCTCCGATTTCCAGGAAAAGGACATCGTCTACGGCGGCGACAAGAAACTGGCGGTGCTACTGCGGGAGGCAAAAGAACTGTTCCCTCTCGCCAAGGGGATCTCGGTCCTCTCCGAATGCCCGGTCGGCCTGATCGGTGATGACATCAACTCTGTGGCCAAGGCCTCTTCCAAGGAACTGGACATCCCGATCATCCCCTGCAACTGCGAAGGGTTCCGCGGGGTATCCCAGTCGCTGGGGCACCATATTTCCAATGACACGATCCGCGACTACATCATCGAGACTCGTGAGTTTGCCGAACCATCCAGCCCCTATGACATCGCGTTGATCGGCGACTACAACATCGGCGGCGACGTCTGGTCGGCCAAATCCCTGCTGGAAGAAATCGGCCTGAACGTCAAGTCGGTCTGGACCGGCGACGGCGAACTGGAAAAGATCGCCGCAACCCATACAGTCAAGCTGAACCTGATCCACTGCTACCGTTCCATGAACTATATGTGCAAGGTCATGGAAGAGAAGTACGGCATCCCCTGGCTGGAGTTCAACTTCTTCGGTCCGACCAAGATCAGGGAAAGTCTGCGGGCAATCGGCGCGCGTTTCGACCAGACCATCCAGGACAAGGTCGAGATGACCATTGCCAAATACGAGCCGATCATGCAGGCCATTATCGATGAATACAAACCGCGCCTGGACGGCAAGAAGGTCATGCTGCTGGTGGGTGGCCTCCGGCCGCGCCATACCATCGGCGCCTACGAGGATCTGGGAATGGACTGTGTCGGCTCCGGCTATGAATTTGCCCACACCGACGACTACGACCGTACCGCTCCGGAGATGCCGGAAGCTACGGTGGTGTATGACGACCCTTCGGAGTATGAATTCGAGAAGTTCGCCCATGCACTGAAGCCGGACCTGATCGGCTCCGGCATCAAGGAAAAATATGTCTTCCAGAAGATGGGCATCCCCTTCCGCCAGATGCACAGCTGGGACTATTCCGGCCCCTACCATGGCTATAACGGTTTCGAGATCTTTGCCAGGGATGTGGATATGGCGGTGAACAGCCCGACCTGGAAGCTGGTAAAGGCACCTTTTTGACGACGCCCGATTTTGCGCCATCTCGGCGGTGGGTTTCGGATTTTCGTTGTGCGACGTAGCTATGCTACGTCTCCGCCGAAATCCTCACCCGCCACCGACCTGGCATCAAAATCGAACGCCGATAGGTAACTGCTTAAAAAATCGCGGATGTGTAACGGATGAGTTTCCGGCCCAAAGGAGAATACCATGTCAAACCTGCTAGGACTGGAAGTCAAAAAAATAGTCGAGACCACACCCGAAGAGGTGGAAACGGTCAAGAACTGGATCAATACTGAAGAATACAAAGAGAAAAACTTCGCCCGCCAGGCGCTGGTGATCAACCCGGCCCATGCCTGTCAGCCGCTGGGCGCACAGCTGGTGGCCCACGGTTTCGAGGGGACCCTGCCGTTCGTCCATGGCTCCCAGGGTTGTGCTTCTTACTATCGCTCTACCCTTAACCGTCACTTCCGCGAACCTGCGCCGGCCGTGTCCGATGCCATGTCCGAGGATGGCGCAGTGTTCGGTGGACAGAACAACCTGCACGAGGGGCTGGAAAATGCCGTTGCCCTGTACAAGCCGAAGATGATCGCGGTCTTTACCTCCTGCATGCCTGAAGTCATCGGCGACGACCTGACCGCCTTCATCAAGAACGCCAAGCAGAAAAGTGTTGTCCCCAAGGAGTTGCAGATCCCCTACGCCAACACCCCCAGCTTCAACGGCACTCACATTCACGGTTATGACTCCATGCTGGTTTCGATCCTGCAGACCCTGACCGAAGGAAAACAGATCGAAGGGCGCTGCACCGGAAAACTCAACCTGATCCCCGGCTGCGACTTCAACACCGGCGATTATAGAGAATACAAGCGCATCCTGAAAGAGTTCGGAGTACCTTATACTATCCTCGCGGATATCGGCGACACCTTTGATTCCCCCTGCGACGGCACTTATAATATCTATGCCGGCGGAACGAAACTGGATGACGCGGCTGATTCGATCAATGGCAAGGCGACTATCGCCATAGGTCCTTACTCGACCCCCAAGACCTTCAATTGGGTCAAGGACAATTATTCCGGCAAGCACGTTTCAATGCCGATGCCGATGGGCATCGAAAAGACGGATGCCTTTATCATGAAGGTGGCCGAGCTGTTCGGCAAGGAAGTGCCGGCATCATTGAAGAATGAGCGCGGCCGGGCCGTGGATGCCGTCACCGACTCCCATCAGTACATGCACGGCAAGAAGTTCGCCGTGTACGGCGATCCGGATTACCTGACAGGTTATGTCTCCTTCCTGCTGGAGATGGGCGCCCGCCCTCACCACATCCTGTGCAGCCGCGGCAGCAAGAAGCTGGAGAAGGAGCTGCAGGCGCTGCTGGACGGTTCCATGTACGGCAAGGATTGCAAGATCTATATGAACAAGGATCTCTGGCATCTTCGCTCCCTGATCATGACGGATCCGGTCGAGGCGATCATCGGCGACACCCATGGCAAATTTGCCGCCCGCGACGCCGGCATCCCGCTGTTCCGCTTCGGCTTCCCGGTTTTCGACCGGGTCAACAAGCACCGTTACCCGATCATCGGCTATCAGGGGGTTGTCAACATGGTGACGGAGATCTGCAACAAGTTTATCGATATCAAGGATGAGACCTGTGAGGACCGGTACTTTGAGATGATGCGGTAGCGTACAAACATAATCCTGACAAATGAAAAGGCGCCTGCTGTCAGGGCGCCTTTTTTTGTGCAAATACGACATGCGGTTTTCGATGAAAACGGTGGGCAATGGCAAGTAATACCTTGATCTGAGGTAGTTATCAGGTATAGTTTAGCCACTTGAAACATCACTGTTGATCATCAGGAGAGGTCTCATGAACCTCGACATTACCGATTCTAACATATACCTGCGCAAGAGGCCTGTCGCGGCATGGCTCATGGTTTTCATGATCCTGGTTCTCCTGCCTGTACTGACCTGCATTGCCTCCCCTGAACCGGTCACGGGTTCAATAAAAACAATCAAAGTGGTCATGGATGACAACTATCCCCCCTATGTTTTCAAGGATGAGCAGGGAAAGCTGAAGGGGATCCTTATCGACCAGTGGCGGCTGTGGGAAAACAAGACCGGCATCAGGGTTGAGCTGACCGGTATGGACTGGTCCGAGGCCCAACGGCGGATGCAGGGTGGTGAGTTCGATGTTATCGATACTATTTTTAAAACCGAAAAGCGTATGGTTTTCTACGATTTTTCCAGGCCATACGCCAAAATAGATTTTTCAATATTCCTGCACAATGACATTTCCGGCATTCGTGATGCCAAGGATTTGAAGGGATTCCTGGTTGGTGTAAAATCGGGAGGCGCCGTCATTGATATTTTGAAACAGTTCGGAGTTGAAAATATTGCAGCTTTTCCCAGCGACCTGTCGATTGTGGAGGCTGCGCGGGATTCGAAAATCAAGGTATTTGTCATCGGGCATTATTCGGCTCTTTATTTCCTCAACAAATTGCAGATTGCCAGTGACTACCGCCAATCGGCCAATTTATTCAGTGCAGAATTCCACAGGGCAGTGCTAAAGGGGAACGTTGACCTGCTGGCAATAATCGAGAACGGTTTTGCCGCTATCTCGACGGACGAATATCAGGAAATCGACAAACAGTGGCTGGGGACACCGGTCGGTGGCTTGATACAGTACAAGTACCTGTGGTACTCAGTCGGCGTTGCCTGTGTTGTTGTGGGTCTGATACTCTGCTGGCTCGTGCTTCTCAGAAAGGCTGTTTCCCGTAAAACCGGGGAATTGGCCGAAAGCGAGGAGCGCTACCGTTCGATCATCGATAACATGCAGGACGTGTACTACCGTTCCGATGCCGAGGGACGGCTGACCATGCTCAGCCCTTCCGGCGCCGAACTGCTGGGATACGACAGCGCTGACGGGATGCTGGGCTGCGTCATCCGCGACGTCTTTTATTTTGATCCTGACGAGCGTGACGCCTTTCTCCATAATCTGAAGATCAAAGGCCACCTGTACGGTTATGAGGTCACGCTGAAGCGGAAGAATGGGAAACCGATCCCCGTGGCAACCTCCACACATCTGATGTTCGCCCCTGACGGCACCTTTATGGGGGTTGAGGGGATTTTCCGGGACATAACCTGCCAGCGTAGCGTTGATGAGGCACTGCGAAGCAGCGAGGATAAATTCTCTAGGGCCTTCAGCCAGGCCCCGCTGCTGATGACAATCAGCGACATAGAGACAGGCAGGTACATAGAAGTAAACAACAGGTTCTGTGAGATCTCGGGCTTCAGCCAAAGCGATGCGATCGGACAGACATCCCTGGAAATCGGATGGATATCGCCTGCTGAGCGCGACCGCGTGATGGTGGCGCTGGAACGGGACAACAGAGTACAGGATATTGAAGTTCAACTTATTGCAAAGGATGGCAGGCCTGTTTTCTGCCTTTATTCCGCCGAGGTCATAAATGTGGATGGGACTGATCGGCTCCTGTCCATAGCGCAGGACATCACCCAGCGCAAAAAGGACCTGGAGGCGCTCGACTATGCCAATGAATGTTTCCAGCAAGCGCTGAGCAGTACGCAGCACATACTGTACCGCCTGAATGTTAAAAAAAGGTGCTACGACTACTTGAGCCCGACTTTTGAACTGGTTACCGGTCATCCTGTCGATCAGTTCAAGCAGACCAGCCTGGAAAAACTCCAGGATTTCTTTCACCCCGATGACCAAGAGCGGATATTTGGCCTCATTGCAGAAAAAATCTCCTCTACGCCTGGCAAAACCTTCGATCTGGATATCGAGTACCGCTTACAAAAAGCTGATGGAACATACTGCTGGCTCCATGATTCGAGCACCGCCTGCCTGGATGACCAGGGAGAACTGGAATGCTTCTTCGGCACTGCTCATGACATCACCGAACGCAGACATACCGCAGCGCTTCTCAAGGAGAGCGAGGAGCGTTACCGTCAGCTGGTGGAACAGTCAGCGGCCTGGATATGGAAGACCGATGCCGGTCTCCGGCACACCTACACCAACGAGAATGTGGAGCGGATACTGGGGTATCCGCCCGAAGAATTTTGCAGCATGGACATCATGAAACTCGTACACCCCGATGACCATGATGCGCTCAGAAAAACCTTTGACAGGGCGATCTCGGGTGGTTATGGCTGGAGCGGCCTTGTATTGCGCTGGTTGACGCGGGATGGCTCGTGGCGCTCGATTGAATCAAGCGGGGGGCCTCTCTTCGACGAAGATGGGGTCTTTATCGGTCTGCAGGGCGTGGATACGGACCTGACCGACCGGCTCCAATTGCAGCATGAACGGGAAAAAGGGCAGCGGCTGGAATCCCTGGGGCTCCTGGCCGGGGGGATCGCACACGATTTCAACAACATCCTGACCGGTATCGTGGGCAATCTCTCTCTGGCAAGGATGATGATCGACCGTGACCACCGCGCCGCAGAACGGCTTGAAGAGTGCGAAAAAGCGGCTAAACGGGCCAGTGAACTGACCCAGCAGCTGCTGACATTCGCCCGTGGCGGCGAACCGGTGAAAAAATCGGTAGATGCCCCCAGGCTCCTTAATGAGGCGGTTTCCTTCGGGCTGCGCGGCTCCAGCGTGAAAGGGGTGCTGGAGCTGGAAGACGGCCTGTGGCCGATTTATGTCGATGAGGGGCAGATCAATCAGGTTCTCAACAATCTCCTGATAAACGCCACCCAGGCCATGCCGGACGGCGGAACGGTTACGGTAAGGGGGGATAACATCGCCACGGTTGATCCATTGGGCATGTCAGGACGATTCGTGAGGCTTAAGATCAGGGATACGGGGGTCGGCATCCCTCCTGATATCCTGCCGAAGGTATTCGATCCCTACTTTTCCACCAAACAGGGGGGGAGCGGGCTTGGACTTGCCTCGGTCTATTCCATTGTTACGCGGCACGGAGGAAGTGTGACTGTCTCATCAGAGGCCGGTCACGGTACGGAATTCGTGATTTGTCTGCCGGCAGCCGCCGAGCTGGCGCCGCAGGAACAGGACGATGTTTTCACCCATTCCGGAAGCTGCGGCGCCGAGCGGATCCTGGTGATGGACGACGAAGAGATGATAATCGACGTAGCCTCGATAATGCTGTCCGAACTTGGATTTACGGTTGATACATGCAGCAACGGAGCTGAAGCCGTCGCACGTTACAAGGCTGCATTGGAACAAGGAATGCCCTATGATTTCGTTATCCTGGACCTGACCGTGCCTGGTGGCATGGGTGGATTGGAGGCTGGTCGCCGAATCAGGGAGATGGACCCGAATGCCACCATGATTGTTTCAAGCGGCTATTCCCATGATGCCGTGATGGCAGACCTGCACGACCATGGTTTTGCCGGAGCCGTGATGAAGCCTTACTCTATCGATACCTTGATCAAGGAACTGAACCGGGTTAAAGATCGTTTTGGACACAGGGTCGTATGACCAGGAAGCAGACTGTAGAATTCTGAAAATTTCAGAAATTATAGACACTGAATCAAGCACACAAGTGTCTCCGGATATACCATGACTCCAATTAAAATTTTGCGGTTCCTCCCCTGCCTGCTGTTTCTGCTGTTTCTGGCGTCACCATCCTTTCCCGTTTCTGCAGCCGACCACCCCGCAGGCACAGTGACACTGACAGATGCAGAGCGCCAATGGCTCAAGGCACACCCCGTCATAACCCTTGCCCCGGATCCCGACTTCAAACCGATCGAGTATTTTGACAAAAACGGCGATTACCAGGGTGCCGCGGCAGATATCACCCGGATTCTGGAGAAAAAACTCGGCATCACCATCACTATTGTCCGGTTGAAAAACTGGGATGAAGCAATAAGCAAATTCAAAAAACGTGAAATAGACCTGCTGGGAGCAATGGTCCGGACCCCCAATCGGGAGATGTTCGCCCTCTTTACCGACACCCTGGTGGCGGTGCCGGGGGGCATCTTTACCCGCAGCGGTCCGGGTTTGCCCACTGATCTGAACCTGAAGGATCTCAAGGGGAAAAAGGTGGCGGTGGTTTCCAACTATGCTGCCCATGACATCATCAAAAATCAATACCCGGAGATCACCCTGGAGGTGGTCCAGGATGTCTCCACCGGCCTGGCCAAGGCGTCGCTGGGGATGGTGGATGCCTATGTGGAGAATATGGCCAATGCCACCTTCTATTCTCAGGAGGCCGGCATCACCAACCTGCAGATGATCGGCAGAACCGAGTTCGACTACCGGTGGGGAATCGGCATCCGCAAGGACTGGCCGGAGTTGCAGAGCATCCTGAACAAGGGGCTGGCGGCTATCGGCGAAGAGGAGCGGCAACAGGCCATCCAGCGTTGGATATACATTGAGGGGCAGCGCTGGCGACCTTCCAAAACATTTATAATAGGAACCGTGGCTACTACGCTTGCAGCACTGCTGCTGCTCGTCGTCTACTGGAACTATGCGCTGCGGAAGACGGTCCGCAGTCGCACCTCATTGTTACAGAAGGAGCTCGATGAACGGCAGAAAGCTGAAAACGCCCTGAAAAACCTGGCCGGACAATTGGAGGAACGGGTCTGGGAAAGGACTGCCGAGCTGAAAAATGAGATTGACGAACGTGTCAAATCCGAAGAACAGCTTAAGGCAAGCGAGGAAAACTATCGCTGTTTTACCGGTCTCACTTCAGACTATGTTTACAAATGTTCACGGACAGCTCCCGGCCCGTACAGGGTGAAGTGGATCGGAGGCGCGGTAAGTGCCATTTCCGGGTACAGCGACGAGGAGATCTATGAACTGGGCTGCTGGCTCCCCATTGTGCATCCTGATGACGTACAAAACGTCGCCACCAACCTTCTCAGATTGGTCCCGGGCGACTTCATAGAAAATGAATTCCGGATTATCACAAAACAGAGGGATGTACGGTGGATATCCGAGAATTGCCGCTGCGAGTCCGGAACAACAGAAGATGAATTGATACTGTTCGGCGCTTCCACCGACATAACCGAGCGCAAGCACGCTGAAGAGGAACGACAGAACATGGAAAAACAGCTGCTTCACGCCCAGAAGCTGGAAAGCCTGGGCGTCCTGGCAGGGGGCATAGCACACGATTTCAACAACATCCTCACCGCCATCATCGGCAACGCCGATCTGGCCCTGATGCGTATCAACAAGGAATCACCCGCAGTTGAAAACCTGCACAGGATCGAACAATCCGCGGCGCGGGCAGCCGACCTGGCCAAGCAGATGCTGGCCTACTCCGGCAAGGGAAAGTTCGTGGTCGAGAACCTGGACCTGAACATCCTGCTGGAAGAGATGCTGCACATGCTGGATGTCTCCATCTCCAAAAAGGCAATCCTGCGGCTCAATCCTTACACCCCGCTTCCCCCGGTGGAAGCGGATGCCACCCAGATGCGCCAGATCATCATGAACCTGGTGATCAACGCCTCGGAGGCGATAGGGGACAGGAGCGGTGTAATTGCCATCACCACCGGCTGCATGGACTGCGACAGAGGTTACCTGAAGAATGTCTGGCTGGATGAAAACATCAACGAGGGGCTTTACGTCTACCTGGAGATCGCCGACACCGGCTGCGGCATGGACAAGGAGACACTGTCGAGAATATTTGACCCGTTCTTCACCACAAAATTTACCGGCCGGGGCCTGGGTATGGCAGCGGTACTGGGAATAGTGCGCAGCCACAAGGGAGCCATCAAGGTCTACAGCGAGCCGAACAAGGGAACCAGCTTCAAGATCCTTCTCCCCGCATCCGGGAAACCGGCCGAATTGTTCAATCACGACAGCCATCATGACGACTGGCAGGGGAGCGGCACAGTGCTTCTGGTTGACGACGAGGAAACCGTGCGAGGCATCGGCGCCGAGATGCTGAAGGAGTTGGGCTTCACAACCATCACGGCCAACGATGGCAGGGAGGCGGTGGAGATCTTCAAGGCCACCCCTGACATTGCTCTGGTAATCCTTGACCTGACCATGCCGCACCTGGATGGCGAGCAATGTTTCCGGGAGCTGCGTCAGCTCAAGCCGGATGTCAAGGTGATCATGTCCAGCGGCTATAACGAGCAGGAGGTCACCCGGAGGTTCGTGGGCAAGGGACTGGCCGGTTTCATCCAGAAACCGTACAAGCTGTCCGTTCTTAAAGAGGCGATCAGAGCAATGCACAAAAAGGACTGAGCTTGAGATAGCCGGCCTCGGCATACCTGTGGGCGGAACCTGCCGATACGCCAATCAAGGAGGAGTACACACCATGCGATATATATCAGCCAAAAGCATTCTTACCGACCCTTACCGGGCTGGGTTGGAAATAGGTGAAACACTTGCTCCCATATCGCCAGAAGTCATACTCCTGTTTGCCTCCATGTCCTACGATCCGGATTTTTCCGATTTTTTCGACGCCCTTTATGATGGGCTCGGAACAGAATCCGTCATCGTATTCGGCGGAACCGGCGATGGCATCTACGAGGCATCAGGCGCCGAGAATTATGGCGTCAGCGCTCTCGGCATCTCCAGCGACGACGCAGTGTCATGGTCGGCAGTTCTCGAACAGGGCGTCCATGCCGACTCGTTTGCGGCGGCCAGAGCGTGTGCACGTAAAGCGCTCGCATCGTGTCCGGCTCCGCCCATGTTCCGCATGGTGCTGGCAGATGGCGCCAAGGCCGATGGTCATGCCATCGTAAATGGTGTTGCAACAGAGTTGACGGGACCCTTTTTTGGCGGTCTGACGGGAGACGACCGCAAGTTCACCAGCAGCAAGGTATTCCTGAACGGCAGGGAATACGAGGATGCCGTGGCAATCCTAACCGGATGCGGCGACATCAGCCTTGCTTTAAATGCGGCCAGCGGCTGGACACCGTTGGGGAATGCCGGGGTCGTTGAAGACAACCAGGGGTGCGAGATTAGAGCAATCAGCGGTCTGAACGCTCAGGAATTCATGTCGCGGGAGCTGGGCAGCCCGCTCAGTGAAACCGATATTGGCATCGTGCCGTTGGCGGCCTACCAGGACGGCTCCACGGAACATTTTTATCTGCGGACACCTTCTCAGCTCCACAGTTCCAACGGTTCCGTGACCACCTTCGGCAGTGTCGAACAGGGCACTGTCGTAAGGGTTTGCAGCGCCTCCCGCGAGGATGTCATCCGGGGGGTTGAGGACGCCATGCAGGGTATGACACCGGATTCCCTCGGCTTCTTTCCCTCTGCCGCGATCATTATCAGCTGCGCCGGCAGGAAGTGGCTGCTTGCCGACCGGGGCGAAATGGAGCTTTCCTTCTTTATCAAACATCTGGGCTACTCCGTTCCGCTGATCGGTTTTCCCTCCTTCGGCGAGATCAGTCCTTTCCGCCTGGGAGACGGTACGTACACAACCGTCAGTTTTCACAATGTTACATTTGTTGTCTGTCTATTGGGGTGAGACCATGAAAGACCGCCTTTTTTCACTTTGTACCCCCTGCCCGGAAGGTTTTGCGTTCTGCCGCGAATTTCGATCCAGAGATTTCCGAAGGGCGCCGTTTGCCCTCTACGCTCCTTCAGCAGAGGCGGCCAGGGAGTTTTTGGACCTTCATCTGCCACGATTGGCCGGCGTGGTCCTTATCCCGGGTGACAGACTTTCTTTTGCAGAGGTCGCACCACTTGTTTCGCTGATCACGGTCCCACCCGCACTTTTCCCCGATCTTGCAGGGTTTGCCGACAACCAGCTGATACAGCTCGATCGTCATGTCAGCAGCCAAGAGCGCTGCTCGTTCCTGACCCTGGAGAACGAACGGCTCGAACACGACAACCAGCGGGCCGCAGATGATTTCAGCCGTTTCAGGGCCAGCCTGATACATGAAATCGAAGAGCGGCGTGCTGCCGAACGGCAGCTGACGGAAAGCGAAGAGATGCTGCGGCTGATCATGTCGTCGACAGGGGAAGCGATCTACGGGGTCAATACCGAAGGGTTATGCTCCTTTGCCAACGAATCCTGCCTCAAGCTGTTGGGGTACGAACATATCGGCGAGGTGCTGGGGCGCAACATGCACGAACTGATTCATTTCCGGACTCCGGCAGGTCTGCCGATGGCGATGGAGGATTGTCGCATCTTCAAGGCATTCCGGGATGGGATCGGGGTTACCGTTGCCGATGAACTCTTCATCCGGCGCGACGGAACTGCTTTTCCGGTGGAATATTCATCCTGTCCGATCCGCAAGGATGGGGCTGTCGTCGGGGCAGTAGTTACATGGCGCGATATCTCACAGAGAAGGCGGGCCGAGAAGGAGTTGCAGGAAAGTGAGTTGAAATTCAGGACCCTCTTTACGACCATTCAGGATGCAATCTATCTGACGAGGGGGGACGACGGACGGATCGTAGAATGCAGCGACAGGCTTTCCGGATACACCAGGAATGAACTCGTCGGCAGGACAACCATTGAATTGGGCCTGTGGGCTGACATGAGCCAACGGCAGCAGGTGGTCGAACTGGTCAGGGCCAACGGATTTGTCAACGACTTTGAGGCAACGTACAGGCGCAAGGACGGAACAATATTCTTCGGGTCCATATCAACAAACGTCCTTTCGATGCACGACGGCACCTTTCTTCTTTCCGTTGTGCGCGACATAACGGAGCGCAAGCACGCTGAAGAGGAACGACAGAACATGGAAAAGCAGCTGCTCCACGCCCAGAAGCTGGAAAGCCTGGGCGTCCTGGCCGGCGGCATTGCCCATGACTTCAACAACATCCTGATGGCCATCATCGGCAACGCAGAACTTGCCCTGATGAGGATCAACACGGAATCCCCTGCTGTGGAGAACCTGCACAGGATCGAACAGGCTTCGGCCAGGGCCGCTGATCTGGCCAAACAGATGCTGGCCTACTCCGGCAAGGGAAAGTTCGTGGTCGAGAACCTGGACCTGAACGTCCTGCTGGAAGAGATGACGAATATGCTTGAGGTCTCCATCTCCAAGAAGGCGCTGCTGCGGCTCAACCTGCAGAAGCCCCTCCCTTCCGTGGAAGGGGATGCCACCCAGATGCGCCAGATTATCATGAACCTGGTGATCAACGCCTCGGAGGCGATAGGGGACAGGAGCGGCGTAATTGCCATCACCACCGGCTGCATGGACTGTGACAGAGGTTACCTGAAGAATGTCTGGCTGGATGAAAACATCAACGAGGGGCTTTACGTCTACCTGGAGATCGCCGACACCGGCTGCGGCATGGACAAGGGGACACTGTCGAGAATATTTGACCCGTTCTTCACCACAAAATTTACCGGCCGGGGCCTGGGTATGGCAGCGGTACTGGGAATAGTGCGCGGCCACAGGGGAGCCATCAAGGTCTACAGCGAGCCGAACAAGGGAACCAGCTTCAAGATCCTGCTCCCCGCATCCGGGAAACCGGCCGAATTGTTCAATCATGACAGCCATCTCGACAATTGGCAGGGGAGCGGCACAGTGCTCCTGGTTGACGACGAGGAAACGGTGTGCGGCATCGGCGCCGAGATGCTGAAGGAGTTGGGCTTCACAACCATCACGGCCAACGATGGCAGGGAGGCGGTGGAGATCTTCAAGGCCACCCCTGACATTGCTCTGGTAATCCTTGACCT
>JBGSQD010000272.1:0-3586 GCA_041738275.1 Geobacterales bacterium | reverse complement strand
AATCTTTCAGGGTAAAAGGCTTCTGGATGAAGTGCACGCCTTCATCGAGCACGCCGTGATGGGCGATGACGTTGGCGGTGTATCCAGACATGAACAAGCGTTTGAGTTCAGGATAGAGGGACAAGAGGTTTTTTGCCAGATCGCGCCCATTCATCTCGGGCATGACAACATCCGTCATCAGCAGGTCGATTCTGCCGGCATGCTCCCTGGCCAAACCAATGGCTTCACCCGGTGTGGCCGCAGCCAAGACCGTGTATCCGAGGCGTTCGAGCATCGCCATGGCCATGTCGAGGATCATGGGCTCGTCTTCCACCAGCAGGATGGTTTCATGGCCAGATGAGGCGGGAGACGCCACCTCAGCCTCTGGTTTATGGTCAGCCAAGGCCAGATATCGCGGCAGGTACACCTTAAACGTCGTTCCCTGGCCCGGTTCGCTGTAGACGTTGATAAAACCGTTGTTCTGCTTGACGATGCCATAGACCGTGGCCAACCCCAGGCCGGTGCCCTTGTCCATTTCCTTGGTGGTGAAAAACGGCTCAAACAGGTGGGAAATGATCTCGGGGCCCATGCCGCATCCGTTGTCGCTTACGGCCAGCAGCACATACTCTCCGGGGATAAAACCGGTGTGCCCGGCGCAGTAGGTTGCATCAAAAACCATGTTGCCCGTTTCGATGGTGACCTTGCCGGTATCCGCGATGGCATCCCGCGCATTCACACAGAGATTCGCCAGCATCTGGTCGATCTGGGAGGGGTCCATTTTGACCAGCCACAGATTTTCCCCCGGTAGCCAGGCAAGATCAAGGTCCTCGCCGATGAGCCGCAGCAGCATCTTGGTCATACTTGCCACGGTCTGGTTGAGATCGATCACCTTGGGGGCGATGGTCTGTTTGCGGGCAAAGGCCAACAACTGCCGGGTGAGGTCAGCCGAGCGTTGCGCCGCCTGCTGGATCCCTTGCAGGGCCGCATGGAACGGCTGGCTTTCCTCCACCTGCTCCAGGATCAGTTCCGAGTACCCAAGAATCACCCCCAGCATGTTGTTGAAGTCGTGGGCCACGCCACCAGCCAGCCGGCCCACGGACTCCATCTTCTGCGCCTGGGCCAACTGCTGCTGCATTCTCTCTTTCTCCGCCTCATATTGCTTATATTCAGTGATGTCTCTGAACTCAACCGTTCGAACAGTTCTCCCTTGATACGGGATCATTCTCGCTTCCAGCCGGAGCGGGTACTCCTCTCCATCTTTCCGTATACCCATAGCCTCATACGGTTTTTCATACCCGGCAAGGATGTTGTTCATAACCAGCTCCCGGGAGTTGGGCGCTATCAGCTGCAAACCATCCATGCCAATGAGTTCTTCCACCGGATAACCTGTAATTTGGGACAAGCCTTGATTGCATTCTAAAATCAACCCTTTGTCATGTATGGTAATTCCACCGAAGGATGCATTGTGTAACGCCTTGAAACGCTCCTCACTCTCCTTAAGTTTTTCCTCGGCCCGTTTACTCTCCGTGATATCAAGATAATGCCAAAGGCGGCCGTATTTTTTTCCCTCGACGACAAGGGGAATGTAGTCGCGCAGATAGGTCCTCTTCCCTCTGATAGAAACTTGTTCGTTGGATATGATTTGATCTTGGGTGATAATTTCCTGGATTCGGCCGAGGGCAGCCTGGGGGTCGTCAAACACGCCGGGAGTGATAGTTCTCATTTCAGCGGCGGACATTCCGAGCAAATTCGCCGGCAGTTCCTCCAGATCGAAAAGTTCGCAGAAGGATTGGTTGACAAAGTCAATTTGATTTTCATTGTTGACCAAGAGAATGCCGGCGTGCACATTTGAAAGAATGATCTGCGTCCGTTTGAGGGTTGTGTGCAGCGCCTCTTCGGTCCGTTTACGCTCGGTCAGGTCCCGGCAAAAGCAAACGTACTGGCCGCCACGCTCCTTGGTAAACGAGATCGAAACCTCCAGGGGAAAGATGCTTGCATCCTTGCGACGATGGTGCGTCTCGAAAAAATCCCTCCCACTGGCAGCAATGCGCTGGATTCGCTCTGCTGTTTGGTGAGGCGTTTCATCCGCTTCAATGTCATTGATGTGAAGACCAGCCAATTCTTGCTTCGAGTAGCCAGACATGGTGCAATACGCGTCGTTGACCTCGACAAATCGACCCTCCGCATTCAGCACCCAAAATCCATCTGCGGTCGTCTGGAGAATAGTTTGCAGAAACTGCTCTCGCTCCCGAACAGCTTCCTCAGCCTGTTTGCGTTCGCTTATATCTCTGACCACAGCGACAATCCTGTCACGACCACCTGTTACAACTTTTTTCAAGGACACTTCAGACCAGAACAGTTCTCCGTTTTTCTTGCGCGACAGCCATTCAAAAACTTGCGGTTCGTCAAGCAGTGCTCTCTGAACCTTTTCAACCGCTTCCTCCTGGGAATAAGGAGACAGGCCTGCCGACAGCTGCCTAATTTCTCGTGTTAAAGCTTCGTCACGCCCATACCCAAACATTTCCAGCATGCGTTCATTGACATCGACTATGCTTCCATTGTGGGCATCATGAATCAGGATGGCCTCGTTTGTGGCGTTGAAAATTGCCTGATAATTTTTCAAACTCTCCAAACGGCCACTTTCAGCAACCGCGAGCTGTTGAACAAAACGGCTGATTAAAAAATACAAGAGGGTCGCAGTGAAGAAGATGAAGAAAAAACCTTTGGAGACAGCAATTTTCACTATAATTTCAGGGTCGCGCACCAACCAGCCCAGTACAGTGTCAGATCCGTATATCCAGGCCACCCCGAAAATCGTATAGATTGATACAATCTTAACCGTCTCCATCCTGCGTATTTGCATAACTTGACAACCCATTGTTCTTTCTCACTTCCAATGACTCTTTCTTTTTTCTTCAGAACCACGTTCAATTGCCGGAGAGTAAGCACGACACTCACTTCTCAGATCGCGGTAACGTCTGGCAAGAGCTATCCCTTGGCTTGCCGAGAATGGAGGGACAAGAAACGATCCAATTGATTGGCAAAGGCCTGCCGGTCGGCTTGACTGAACGAGGCCGGACCGCCGGTTTCCACGCCGGTCGCCCGCAGACTGTCCATGAAGTCGCGCATGCTGAGGCGAGCCCGGATATTCTCCGTGGTATAGAGCTCGCCGCGAGGATTCAGCGCAGAGCCGCCCTTGGCGATCACCTCGGCCGCCAGGGGGATATCGGCGGTAATGACCAGATCCCCGGCGACCAGCCTCCGCACAATTTCATTATCCGCCACGTCAAACCCGGCAGCGACCCGCAACGACCGGATATTTTTCAGGCGGGGCGTGACCAGCGGCTGGTTGGCCACCAGGGTCATGGAGACTCCGGTCCGTTCAGCAGCCCGGAAAAGCATTTCCTTGATCACCCTTGGGCAGGCGTCGGCATCAACCCAGATATGCACGATACCCTCTTGTTGGCTTGCAGGATTTTTGTTTCAAGGTCTTTTCCGATTGTAACCCTCTCTCCATTTTATTTCCCTGCCTTGTCCTTCCCTTTCCGATCACGAGAGGTCCGCAACAAGCCCGAGAGGTCCGCAAAGGGGGAGTGGGTCGTCGTTG
>JBGSQD010000036.1:0-11627 GCA_041738275.1 Geobacterales bacterium | reverse complement strand
GGGTGTGCGACGCTGCCGAATGTCGCTGAAATAATTGACGATGCACCGGTCGGGCAGAAATCCCCACAGATGGTTTCTTCCAAAGGCCTGGTTTCGGCCGCCAAAAGCAAGGCGATCATGGAGCGACTGAAGCGGTCCGTTGATCCCACCGACATCCTTGAGCACCACAATGCCGTTGTAGAATCCGTTACGAACAGCCCCTTGACCAAGGGCAACAGGATTGTCCTGATTGCCGACGGCAAAGCTGTCTATGCCGAAATGTTTAAAGCAATCCGGGCGGCCAGAGATCACATTAACCTTGAGAGCTATATCATTGAAGATGATGAAACAGGACAAAAATTCAAGAAGGAGCTGTTAAAAAAACAGCATGAGGGCGTTCAGGTAAATATCATTTATGACAGCGTCGGCAGCATGTACACCCCGGAACTGTTTTTTCAGCAGATGAGAAAAGTCGGGGCTCAGGTTATTGAATTTAACCCTGTAAATCCCGTCACCAGCGGTGGGAAATGGGATCTGACCCACCGGGATCATCGTAAGATCCTGATCGTCGACGGAAAAACTGCAATTATCGGTGGCATAAATATCAGCCAGGTTTATTCAAGTTCACCACGCAAGCACAAGCCAAATGATAAAGCACCGATTCACTGGCGTGATACGGATATTATAATTAAAGGACCGGCTGTGGCCGAACTCCAAAAACTTTTCATGGAAACCTGGCAAAAACAGAAGGGTCCCAAGCTTTCAGAACGAAACTATTTTCCAAAGTTAAAAGAAGAGGGAAAGGATCTGGCGAGGATTGTGGGCAGCACGCCGGGAGAGTACAATAGAATTCCATTTATCATGTATGTGTCTGCCATCATTTTTGCAGAGAACTCCATACATCTGACAAATTCCTATTTCATACCGGATAACCAGATATTGAAGTCCCTTACGGAAGCCGCAAAACGTGGTGTTGACGTGAAGATTATCCTACCCGGCATTACCGACTCCATGGTGGTGCTGCATGCCCAGAGGTATTCCTATTCACGTCTACTGAAAGCCGGAGTAAAAATTTACGAACATAGTACATCTCTGCTACATGCCAAAACAGCGGTCATTGACAATGTCTGGTCAACCGTCGGATCCACCAATCTTGACTTCCTGAGCCTGCTGAATAATGACGAAGTCAATGCGGTAATTCTGAGCCGCACATTTGCAATTGAAGTTGAGAATATGTTTGCATCTGACCTGGCAAACTCCCGTCAGATCAAATGGGAGGAATGGCAAAAACGATCATTTTTACTAAAACTAAGAGAGTGGTTTTACAATATATTTGTCCGTTGGCTTTAAAACAGGTCACCTTGGAGCAACCTTATGAAATCAATCAGAAAACTCCTTATTAGTACAAATCATCCGCAACTACGACTAAACAATCCCCTCTCCATGAGGGAGAGGGTTAGGGTGAGGGGGGAAATACTGGATTATGAAACACCGTCACCCCCTCATCCGACCTTCGGCCACCTTCTCCTTTAGGCCCGTCTTTGGGTCCTCAGGGAGAAGGGAGACTTGCGGCGAATTAGAACTAATCATGTAAATTCTTGTCACAACGTAACAATGCAGTTAAATACCAAAAGCAATTCAAAAGGGAGACAGACCATGAATCAAAAGGCTTATCAAGTTTCTTTTCCAGCTAAACTCGTTGTTGTAACAGTGGCATTTCTAACGGCGATCTTTTTCGCCAATCCGAATCCTTCTTTTGCGGCAGCAAGTAAAAAGAAATCGTCGTCAGGTGCCAGGATTTCTGCGGTTGAATATACCGATGTCCATATCAAGGATCTTCAGAGCGCTTTAAAGATCACCCTGGACCAGGAAGGACTGTGGAATAACCTGACTACGGTTATGCGGGAAAATGCAAAAGAGATGGACGCCCTTTCCAAAGACAGAGCTGAAAAATCGAAGGGAATGAACGCTGTCGAGCATTTGAAATTTCACAGCCTGATTACGGAAGCCCATTTGAACCAGCAAAAAAGGCTTATCCCCCCCTTCGAGGCGCTTTATACCAGCTTGTCTGCAGAACAGCAGAAGATTGCCGACACGGTGTTCAAGACAGGGAAATACGGGAAGAGAAGGATTAAATGATCGGCATCGGGCAGGCATCTAAAGATAGACGCCGGACAGGCGAATGGAAACGATCCAGGAATGGAGTGATTTTATGAAAATAGCAAGCAGATGGAATTTCAGATCCATAGCGGTCAAGTTTATGGTGGGGCTTGTTTTCGCCGGAATAATCGGCAGTTCCGGCCAGGCACTGGCCCGCGGTAACGATGACGACAGACGGGTGGAAAAACATAGGAAATACCGTTACGATCAAAGAGACCGCAGGCAATACCGAGACCACTATGAGCAGAGAAGGCGTGCCAGCCGGACTTATAGATACTATGGCCACGATAGCTACAGAGAGCGGGTTTATCCGCCGCCACCGGTCATTTTTGCCCCGCCGCCTCTGCCGGGCATAGAGATCTTTTTCCCGCCGTTTATTTTTCATAACTAAGTAATTGCTTTTCAACGACTGCCCGGCATTCAAGATGATTGAACCGGGCAGTCGCTGGTTTTAATCAGGGGCGTTAAGAATTTAAATATTTTCAAGATACCAGCGTAGTCCGCAATATATTGAGGTTTTGTTAAATATGACGGATTCCGTAGACGGTTATCCATTCTCCCTGCAGACGCACTTTCCATTTTAACTCGTACGATCAAGCCGTTACACTTACTTTGTTTGCTGGTCTTCTCTGGCATATTTGTTGCTAAATATCACAGATTAATATCGTCTAAAAACAATCAACCGATGGATATTATTTATTTTATTGTAATTAAAGTGTGATAAAGGCACCTGTTATTGAATTAAAGTAATTTCATGTGCCCCAAGCCAATTATTACGGGTACGGTCAACGTCAGGATTATTGAGGGTATAAATGATAATCGACAAAGAGAAGATCCTGTTGGCAGCTGCCGAACTACGTCTCCATACGGAAATGAGGATGGAATCTAAAGAGGCTGAATTGCATATACCTCGGACCGATGAAGAGATGCTGAGGCTGGTCCATGAACTTGAAGTTTATCAGATCGAACTGGAACAGCAGAATGCCGAGTTGCGCCGAGCCCAGGAGGAACTTGAGCTGTCACGTAATACGTATGCCGAACTTTATGACTTTGCACCTGTCGGATATTTCACCTTTAATGTACGCGGGCTGATACGGGAGGTTAATCTTACCGGTGCGCAACTGCTGGGAGCAGAACGGCGAAAACTGACCAATAAACCATTTTCCAGTTTTATTGCTGATGCAGACGGCAGAGAGGTTTATTCCGATCACCTCAAAAAAGTTTTGCAAAGACAGGGCATGCAGAGATGTGAAATCAGACTCACAAGGAACGACGGTACGATGGTTCATGGCCAACTGCAGAGCGTTGCGGTGAACAGTATCAAAAGTAAGGGAGGGTATGTTCTTTGCTCTATCGTTGATGGTACGGTTGGCAAGCAGATGGAAGAAGAACGTGCCCGGCTGGCGATGATAGTGGAGTCCTCGCAAGATGCGATTTTCAGCGTATCTCTGGACAATGTCATCAGGAACTGGAACAGGGGCGCAGAGATTATTTTCGGATATTCTGCAAAGGAAATCATCGGATGCATGGTTTTCAGAATAATTCCGCCTGAACTTTACCATGAAAGATCCGAGATCTTGCAGAAAATACTGAGTTGCGAACAGGTTGAGCATTTTGAAACCACTCGTATCAGAAAAGATGGCAGCCAGATCTATGTATCCATTACTACATCGCCGTTGCTGAATGCATACGGAAAGATTATCGGAAATTCGGTTATTGCCCGCGATGTAACAGAACGCAGAACAATGGAAGATATCATCAAACACCAGGCACATCACGACAGCCTGACCAAATTACCTAACCGGCTTCTTTTCATGAATTCACTTTCCCAGGAACTAGCCAACACGCGGCGCAACGGGAAGAAACTGGCCCTGTTGTTTCTGGATCTCAACGGCTTCAAGCAGATCAACGATACATTGGGGCACAACTGCGGGGATCTTCTCTTACAGAAAGTAGCCCATAGGCTCAGAACCTGTGTCCGCGAGTCCGACACCGTGGCCCGCCTCGGTGGCGATGAATTCACGGTGCTGATGCCTGATCTCGGCAACACGGACGATGTGGGTATTGTGCTGAACAAGATCCGGGGAGTTTTTGAAACACCGTTTATGCTGGATGGCCTTGCGGTAGATGCAACCGCCAGCATAGGAGTCTGCATGTTTCCTGATGATGGAGAGTGCAGTGAAGAACTGATAAAAAAAGCGGATATCGCCATGTATGACGCAAAAGGATCCGGCCGGAACTCGTATCAGTTCTATAATGCCGAGATCCACGCACGTACCATTAAGCGACAGAAGCTGGAGGGGTTCCTGCGCCAGGCCGTGGGCAGGGGCGAATTGGAACTTCATTACCAGCCAGTGGTATGCTGTGAAACGGGTGCCATAAACGGAGCAGAAGCTCTTCTGAGGTGGCGGCATCCTGAACAGGGCCTGCTGGTCCCCGATCAATTCCTTGAGGTCGCGGAAGATAGCGGAGCCATAGTGGCCATTGGTGAGTGGGTAATCCGTAATGCTTGTGATCAGACGCAAGTCTGGAATAAAAAGGGTTATCCGTTAAGTGTTACCGTCAATCTCTCAAATCGACAGTTTCATCAGCCGAATCTTGTCGAAAAGATTGCCCAAATACTTGATGAAACAGGGCTGAACCCTCATTTGCTGGAGTTTGATATCACGGAAAAGACCATCATGGATGATATAGATTTTTCACTCCGCAACATGCAGTCGTTAACAGACATGGGCGTCAACATCGCCATAGACAATTTCGGTTGTGGCTCATCCTCTATACATTGGATCAGAAAAATGCCTACTCAGAAGGTTAAGATTGATAAGAGTTTTGTGCTGAATATGTTGTCTGAACCAGATGACCTTGCGGTGGTCAATGCTGTTATTGCCATGTCACACAATCTGAAGATGACAGTAACCGCAAACGGGGTTGAAACGAAAGATCAATTGTCGATCATCCAGCGTAGCGGTTGTGATCAGGTGCAGGGATATGTGATAAGTAAGCCGTTGCTTCCGGCTGAATTCGAACAATTAGTGGTGAATTTTTGATGGGAGAGAACGGACTGATGTCACCTCTGGAATCGCACGTGAGGATATTGCCGGGTTAATCAGCAAGCCTTATAATCCCGAGCAGCTGCATGAGGTGTTGAGGAGTGTGGTGGAGAAGATCAATCCGGCTCACGCGGATCCAGAACCAGCTTGATGCCAAGGAGTATTTCAGTCATTCGTTTTGATGAAAGTGTACCGACATATTCGTCAAGTTGAGTCTTGTCTACTGTAAAAACTTGTGAAACATTGACTACGCTATCCTTGGGAAGGTTTGATTCTTTTTTGTCGAGAAGGACATTGCCTGGTGCGCTAGCACGCTTGAGATTTGTGGTGAGGGGGCATACGAGGGCTGTTTTTATTTTACTTCTGTTAAACAGGTTGTTTTGAACGATTACGTGTGGATGTTTGTAGCCAGGTTCCGAGCCTTCAGGTTCATCAAGCTCAATCCAGTAAATGTCGCCTTGATAGATTACCATTTCTCCTCCACAATGCGTCGATGTTGCTGACGTGATTTTCGACGAAGAGTCTGTTCCGTAGCATCAGGCTCATCAGAGTAAGCGGCGTTGATCTTGGCAAGCATTTCCTTGTTTTTCTGGTGTTCAATGTAGTCTTGCAGGGCAATTACGAATAGCTTGCTCCGCGAAACCTTCATCGTGCGTGCAATATTTACGGCTTGATCAAAGAGATCCTTTTCAATAGAGATTGCTGTTTTGATCGCTAGCATAGTTATACCCCCTTTTGAATTAAGTATAACTTGTAGTTATACTATAGTCAATAATACATTCAAAAAAAACATATTCGAAAAACTCATAGCAGAGCAATTTGCCGTCACATATGACAGTTATGCTAAACATGACGGATTTTACTAACGGCTTTATATGACCCCTCGCGATTTTTATCCAATTTCCCTCGTACAATCAAAATCTTACGCTCACACAGTCCGCTGATTTTTCTGGCATGTTAGTTGCGATATGTCTTCATAGAGAACCAGGTAAATGGCTTATTAAGTCTATTGCCGAAGGCTGCAATTTCCCACTGGAATATTTTAAGGACGGATATCAGTTATGGTAGTCAGCAAGGACAAACAGCTGTCAACAGCAGCAAGTGATTTGCGTCGCCATGCGGAAGAACAGCTGCATGGGAAAAAGGCGGAACGGCATTACCCCCGGACCAACGAAGAGACGCAGAGGATCGTCCATGAACTTGAGGTACACCAGATAGAACTGGAGATGCAGAATGCAGAGCTCCGCCAAGCCAGGGAGGAACTGGAGAAGGTCCTGGGTAAGTGCACAGACCTTTATGATTTTGCGCCGATTTCCTACTTTACCCTTGATCGGGAGGGGGTAATCAGTGCAGTGAACCTCGCTGGCGCCAGCCTCCTGGCGGTCCAGCGCTCACTTTTGATCGGCCGGAGCTTCGAACTGTTTGTTGCTGCTACAGAACATGCTGCTTTCAACGACTTCCTCAATACGGTTCTTACCAGTAGTATCAAGAATTCATGTGAAGTTGCCCTGCTGAACGAGAGAAATCAAACAGTCATAGTTCTGGTTGAAGCCATGGCCACAGCTTCCGGGCAGGAGTTCCGTCTCAACCTGATCGACATTACCGAGCGCAGGCGTGCTGAAGATACTCTCGCAGTGAAACGGCAGGAGCTGATTGAACTCAATGGCTCTCTTGAGGTTCGCATTGTGCAGGCTGTGGAAGAACTGCGCCAAAAGGACCAGATGCTGATCCTGAAGGATCGCCAGGCCGTTGTGGGCGAGATGGTCAACAATATTGCCCACCAGTGGCTTCAGCCGCTGAATACACTCGGTCTTGTCATCCAGAAACTGCCGCTATTCTATGACACGGCTGAATTTAACAGGGAGTTTTTGGAGGAGTATACCGGAACAAGTATGGAGTTAGTCCGGCACATGTCGCGGACCGTCAACGACTTCAACGATTTTTTCAGGCCTGATAAGAAAAAACATACATTCAACATTAATCAGGTGATTGCGAGGACGCTTTCCCTCATCGGTCAGAGTTTCCAGGATCAGCATATCAGCATTGCTTTTGATCCTGAAGCCGGCCCAATGGCTGACGGCTATCCCAATGAGTACGCGCAGGTACTCCTGAATATCCTTATGAACGCCCGTGACGCGCTGGTTGAGCACCATGTTGATGGTGCTCTGATTTCAATGCATGCGTTTACGGATAGGGGCAAGTCTGTCGTGATCATCTCGGATAACGGCGGCGGTATTGCCGAAGAGATCATTGACAAACTGTTTGAACCTTACTTTACCACCAAGGGACCGGACAAGGGGACGGGGATCGGCCTTTTCATGTCTAAGATCATCATCGAGAGAAACATGGGAGGACGGTTGACAGTACGAAATTGCGGGAAGGGCGCGGAGTTCAGGATCGAGGTCTGATCAATAACTGTAAAACCGGGAGGATATCTCCATGAGCGACAATACATCGACCAAGGAAATGGGGGCAATCCCCCACGCAGGGGGAGTCGGGTTCCGTGTTTGGGCGCCCCATGCAGAGCAAGTATCCGTCATAGGATCGTTCAATGGATGGGACAGCGCTAAACACCCCATGCAAGCCGAGGAGAACGGTTACTGGTACGCTGATGCGGCAGAAGCAGCTGTCGGCGATGAGTACAAGTTCCTGCTGACCACGGAGAAGGGCGAGTTCCGGCGCATCGACCCTTACGCCCGCGAGGTGACCGGGTCGGTCGGCAACGCAATCGTCCACGACCCGAACTTTGACTGGCAAGGGGATGACTTCCATCTCGTGCCCTGGAACGAGCTGGTCATCTACGAACTCCATGTGGGCACGTTCAATGACCAGGAGGAGGTCAAACAGCCAAGTGAATTCGCTTCGGTGTCAGCGCGTCTGGGACATTTGAAAAAGCTGGGCGTCAATGCGCTCCAGATCATGCCGGTGGGTGAGTTTTCCGGAGAACAATCGTGGGGTTACAACCCGGCCCATATTTATTCCGTTGAGCTTGACTATGGCGGTCCTATCGCGTTCAAGCAATTCGTCAAGTGCGCCCATCAGGAGGGTATCGCGGTATTCCTGGACGTTGTCTACAATCACCTGGGTCCCAGCGACCTTGATCTTTGGCAGTTCGACGGCTGGTCCGAGAATGATCGCGGCGGAATCTACTTTTACAACGACGACCGGGCTGTCACGCCGTGGGGAGAAACCAGGCCCGATTACGGACGCGACGAGGTGCGAGAATATCTGCGCGACAATGTCTTCATGTGGCTCGAAGAATACCACGTGGACGGCATCCGCTTCGACTGCACCCAGTTCATCCGCACCATAAATGGCGCCGAATCACAGGAACTGCCCGACGGCTGGACCCTGCTTCAATGGATCAACGACCAGGTCGCCCAGAAATTTCCCGGCCGGATCACGATCGCGGAAGACCTTCAGAATAACCGATGGATAACCAAGGACGTTGGCGCCGGCGGCGCCGGATTCGGCTCCCAGTGGGATGCCAACTTTGTCCATCCCATCCGCCTTGCAGTGACGACTCCTCAGGACGAACAGCGCTCGCTTGCCGCTATCCGCGACGCCATCTGCTACCGCTACAACGATGATGCCTTTGACCGGGTCATCTACAGCGAATCGCACGATGAGGTGGCCAACGGACACGAGCGCGTGCCGCAGGAGATCAGCCCAAATGACCCCAAGGGTTGGTACGCGCGGAAACGCTCGACGCTGGCCGCAGCCATGGTCTTTACGGCTCCCGGCATTCCCATGCTTTTCCAGGGTCAGGAGTTTCTTGAAGGAGGATGGTTCCGCGACACGGTTCCCGTGGATTGGGACCAGAATGAGGAGTTCCATGGCATCGTTCGCCTGTACCGTGATCTCATCCGGCTGCGGCTCAACCGCGACGGCTTCATGCGAGGGCTCTGCGGGCAGTTCACTCAGGTTCACCACCTGCAAGAGGAAAGCAAGGTAATCGCCTTCCACCGTTGGGATGCAGGCGGTCCTGGGGACGACATCGTAGTTGTCGCCAACTTTTTCCACGAACCTCAGGATGGCTACATTATCGGCTTTCCGTCCGAAGGGGTCTGGAAGCTCCGTTTTAACAGTGATTGGCAAGGCTACAGTGATGATTTCCAAAGTCATCCCAGCACGGATATCATCGCCGGACCTGGTGAGTACGACGGTTTGCCCTTTAACGCCACGCTTTCCATCGGCCCCTACAGCGTGCTGATATTTTCGCAATGATCATTGGTAAACCTACAAAAAGGAGCAGTAACCATGCTGTCTAAAATCATTATTACATTTATTTGCATTACAGCAGGTTTTGTTGCTTCAGCGCAGGCAGACCCGCAGGAACAGTCTCAGCAGCTGACAGCTCCCGAGGCTGCCGAAACACGGTATAACTGGCGGCGTGACAAGTCACTGGAGCCCACTACCGTCGAATCAGTCAAAACGGACGAGGCAACAACAGCGGACCTTGCGCCAGGAAAGATCCACTCCTGGGAGACCGGGGCCAACAAAAGCTATCTCATCCCTGCACTCGAGATCCCCGGGTTTCTTGTCCTGCTCAACATCTATGATCGGATCGCCTATCCCGACCAGATGGAGGGTGGGAAAAAGGTGTACAGTTCGACTTTCTCCAGTACCTGGGACCACTTGAGAAAACAGGATTGGGTCTTCGATCAGGACCCGTTCAACATAAATCAATTCGGCCACCCTTACCAGGGGGCGACCATGTACGGCTTGGCGCGCTCCACCGGCCTTGGCTTCTGGGAGTCGCTCGCTTACAGCAATGTGGGCAGCTTTGTCTGGAAGATGGCCGGCGAGACCGATCCCCCCTCCATCAACGACCAGATTACGACCGGCAACGCCGGGAGCCTTCTCGGTGAGGCTCTGTTCCGGATGGCTGGACTGGTGCTCGAGGGAGGCGGAGACAAGCCCGATGTCTGGCACGAGCTTGGCGCGGCGGTCATTTCTCCAACCACCGCGGTCAACCGTCTTGCCTTCGGCGATCGTTTCAAGACAGTATTTCCAAGTCACAAACCAGCCACCTACTGGCGAACTCAGATCGGCACCAGCTATGACAGCATAACCAAATTGGACGCGACCCTGGACTTCGGCATGTCCTACGGTCTGCCCGGTAAACCTGGTTATACCTACAAGCGCCCGCTGGATTACTTCGACTTTGAGATAAGCGGCCAGGCCAGGGCGGACAACCCCGTAAGCAACGTCCTGCTGCGCGGCCTGCTGTATGGCAAGGATTATCATAGCGGCAATGACTACCGCGGGATATGGGGGATCTACGGAAGTTACGATTACCTGTCACCATCCGCCTTTCGCGTCTCTACCACAGCCCTCTCCCTGGGTACGACCGGTCAATACTGGGTGGCCCCAGGTGTTGCGCTGCAGGGTTCTCTCCTAGGCGGTGTCGGCTTCGGCGCCGCCGGGACGACCCCGACCGCTCAGGGAAACCGGGATTACCACTACGGTGTTGCCCCGCAGGGTCTGCTTGCTCTTCGTCTGCTCTTTGGCAACAGAGCAGCACTCGAACTGGTCGGGCGTGGCTATTATGTCACCGGCTCCGGTGAATTCAACGACCTCAGCACGAGCGGCAATACTGTCGACAGCGCAGGGGGGTCGGAGACGATCTTCCGCATCAAGAGCGGATTCAATGTCAGGGTCTACGGCCGCCACGGTTTAGGGCTCCAATACGTCGAATCAATCCGTGATTCGCAATATGGCAACCAGGTAAGCAGGCATCAGCGTGACGGTACCGTAAGCCTTGTCTACACATTCATGGGCGATTCGCATTTCGGCGCCGTTGAATGGCGCGATACCGGTAATCGGTGATTGATATTGAGTTTATTGCCAATCAGGAAGGAAGCTGCACAATGAAACCGGTTAATGCTGTCCGGCTGCCTGTAATGATCATGTTGTTATCCCTTTTATTCGGATGCGGTACGCTGCGAAACGGGAAAGGATGGGGAGAAGATGCTACGATATCACCTGGTTGGGATAAGGTAACTAAAGCTGCCTACAATTCCATGGTGTCTCCTTTTACCTGGGGACCCGCTATCGGTGCAGCCATCCTGCAGATTAACAACTGGGATAAAATTGTCTCCAGATGGGCAACCGACAAGACTCCCATTTTCGGTTCTCAGGGAAATGCGAACAGCTGGAGTAATTATCTATTGTACACATCGGGTGCTGTATACGCTGCGACCTCGCTGATTGCTCCGAGTCGAGATCAGGCAGGAGAATGGCTTACCGACAAGATGAAGGGATTTGTGGTCGGTGGTGCTGCGATAGGTTTGTCTGAGATACCGTCATTGGGGTCAAGTAGTTTTTAAGTTGTAGGCCGAATTAAACGGCTTACCGTTTTTAATAACGCCATAGATAATGTGCACCAGTTTTTTCATGCAAGCACACGCTATGATCATTCCGTTCTTTGATTTG
>JBGSQD010000025.1:0-30310 GCA_041738275.1 Geobacterales bacterium | reverse complement strand
AAGCTTCAGGGAATTGACCCGGAGAGATTAAAGTTAAATTTTTACAGGTTTTTGCATGATACAGAACAGATGATACGAGCCCATCCTTTCATCTTGTTTATTCCCATCATGTTTGCGCATAAGTTGTTTGTGCCTGATTCTATTAACCATTGCAAAGCCGGGAATTGATTTGATTAATTTCTTAATAGGCTGAGCAGGGGTTTCATCCTTGTTTAAAGGCTTGTCAATATCTGCAAGCGAAGGAAAACCAACCGTTTCCAAATGTATGATTCGCAATTTCAGTTCTGAGGCAATAAAAAGGCATGTTTCCGGCGTAAAATATTGCATATGTTCGAGATCAACCCTGAATGTTGTTGGATATTCCTCAAAACGTCCATAATCTCCATTGGGAGTCCATATCATAAGAAATCCACCATGCTGGAGCAGCTCCAGTGATTTTTCCAGAATGCCCATGGGTTTCAATGGATGTTCAACCAAATCTGTCAAATTAATCAGGTCATATTTAAATTCGCTTGTAAAATCAGTTAAATCTCCATGAAAAGCATTAATTCCAAGAAACTTTGCGAACTCAATTGCATGGGTGTCCAACTCTAATCCAAAGGGTATCGCACCAAGTTTTTTCAGGCTGTACAAGAAAGAAGCTCTTCCAAATCCAATATCCAATACCCGTGAATTCTCTAACGTCATGTATGAAACTAATTCTCGAATACGAATATCAGTATATGGATCAGCCTCTTTGTACAGCGCCTCTAATTCATTTGTGTTAATTCTTCGTGCCCGCCGGTGATTATCATCATAGCCTTCATAAAACGCTTGCAGCTGTTGTACAGATGGGGCTGGTGACACGAAATATGTATGACATTTATTGCATATTCTGACGGTAAGCCCATCAGGTCTTTCGTATTTTTCATGTGCATCGGGAGAGTTACAGGTGGGACAGCTTCTCTCTAACAATTTATCGAGATCCCATTTGGGAATTCGTGCATCAAGCGGCGGAAGCCTTATTGCCATTGGCAATTCTCCATTATTAGTCCAATCATCAATTAAACCTGTTCAATTACGCTTACGGATTATGTTGCTATGTACTAAATTGTTTTCAGATAGCGTAATATCCTTTGTACCAAGCAACAAAACGTTCAATGCCTATTTCAATAGGTGTTACCGGCTTGAACCCAACATTGGCAATCAAAGCATCCACATTCGCATAAGTAGCAGGAACATCACCGGGTTGAATCGGAAGCATATTTATTTGCGCCTTTTTATCCAGAGATTGCTCAATAACCTCAATAAACCTGCCAAGCTCAACCGGTTGGTTGTTGCCGATATTGTAGATCCGGTATGGAGCATAACTGGTGGCCGGATCAGGAGCATCACCTGTCCAGGAGGCATCAGGAGAGGGAATCCTGTCGAGTACCCGGACAACGCCTTCTGTTATGTCATCGATATACGTAAAATCACGCTGCATGCGCCCATAGTTGTAGACATCAATCGTTCGCCCCTCCAGAATGGCCTTGGTAAAGGAAAAATAGGCCATGTCAGGCCGCCCCCACGGGCCATATACCGTAAAGAACCTGAGACCGGTGCTTGGCAGGTCATACAGGGACGCATAACTGTGGGCCATCAGCTCATTGGCCTTTTTCGTGGCAGCATACAGGGAAACCGGATGATCAACATTAAGGTGAACGGAAGATGGCATCGTGGTGCTAGCCCCGTATACCGAACTGGATGAGGCATAAACCAAGTGTTGGACTTCATTGTGACGACATCCTTCAAGAATATTGAGAAAACCGACAATATTGCTGTTAATGTAGGCACGGGGGTTTTGAATTGAGTAACGAACTCCTGCCTGAGCGGCCAGATGGACGACATGCTCAAATTGCTCTGCCGCAAACAGCTCCGCGGTTTCCTGGAAAATTGCGATATCAAGACTGACAAAACGGAAGTTGCCATACGGTGCAAGCTGTTCAAGTCGTGATAGTTTAAGCTCTACGTCGTAGTAATCATTAAGATTGTCAACACCGACAACCTCATCGCCCCGCTCAACCAGCTGCAATGCAACATGCATCCCGATAAAACCAGCTGCACCGGTAACCAGTATTTTCATTGATCAATCTCCCTTATCAAACAGAAAACGACTATTTCGCCCGGTAAGGTCGCCCTACACAGTAATAATCAAAACCATGCGTTTTCATCAGCTCTGGTTCGTAGACATTCCGCAGATCAACGAAAACAGTTCCTCTCATCAAATTCCTGACCTTGTCCAGATCCAACCCCCGATACTGATTCCATTCTGTCATCAACACGACGGCGTCGGCATCCCTGAAGGTATCGTAGACGTTATTGGCATAGGTTATCTGCTCTGGCAGCAGCATCTTTGCTTCGCCCATGCCATGGGGGTCATGGGCAACAATGATCGCACCCTTGTCGATGAGTATCGGGAGAATGGCCAGTGCCGGGGCATCCCGCATATCGTCGGTTTCCGGCTTGAAGGTCAAACCGATCACTGCTATGTTTTTCCCGGCTTCCGAGCCACCAAGCGCATCACGGATTTTTTTCACCATCCGCGCCTTTTGTGCAGCGTTCACCTCGACCACTGACTCGACGATACGGCATGAGGCACCATGCTCCTGAGCAATCCTGACGAGAGCCAAAGTATCTTTTGGGAAACAAGAACCACCATAACCTGGCCCGGGATGAAGGAATTTTTTACCAATCCGGTTGTCAAGGCCCATCCCCTTGGCTACCGCATGGACATCGGCGCCAATCTGCTCACAAAGTGTGGAGATTTCATTAATAAAACTGATCTTGGTGGCAAGAAAAGCATTAGACGCATACTTGATCAACTCCGCACTCTCGAAATTGGTAATAAGAAGGGGAGCCTCGATAAGGTTCAGCGGGCGATAGAGCTCACGCAACAGATGCTCGGCGCGCTTGCTTTCCACCCCGAGCACCACCCGGTCAGGACGCATGAAATCACCTATTGCTGACCCTTCCCGAAGAAATTCCGGATTGGACGCAACATCAAAATCTGCTGCTGGATTTGCTTCTCGTATGATGCGCTCTACCTGCCTGGCTGTCCCCACCGGCACGGTAGATTTATCAATGATTACGGTATAGTTTCGGAGATGCTCGGCAATTTCCTGTGCCGCCCCGTACACATAACTCAAGTCAGCGTGGCCATCACCACGTCGGGTGGGTGTGCCAACTGCTATAAAAACCAGATCGGCTTCAGGAACTGATGATGTTAAATCTGTTGCAAATGATAAGCGACCAGCCTCAACATTTGACGCTAACAGACTGTCAAGTCCCGGCTCGTAAATAGGAATCCCCCCTGTCAATAGCGACGTAATCTTGGCAATATCTTTGTCAATACACGTTACATCCGCGCCAAATTCGGCAAAACAGACTCCTGAAACCAGTCCGACATACCCTGCGCCAATCACAACAACTTTCATGGATACCTGATTCCTCCCGAGCACTTAAATCTTAGGCAATGACTCGTCAAACCAAATGATCTCTTATTTCGTTAAATATATTTTCTTTCCCAACTGTAATAAGTTAAGTTGGCTGTCAGCTAAAAGCCCCATAAAACATAAACCATCCAATCTTCACATACTCGCTAACAATTTTCTTCCGGTACTCCCTATTCTGCCAGTCTGCCGCAGTATATTCCGTTTGCCACTTAGCCGGATTGCAGTAAATCGAGTATTTGTTGTCAGAAAATACCCGACCGGCGATCAACCTGATCCGCCTCATGTGGTAACCGGAACTGACCATAATGGCAGACCTGAGTCCCAGGCCGTCCATCGTCAGCTTCGCTTCCAGCGCCTCGATGTGGGTGTTCTCGAAATGCTTCCTGTAGTCGCCCTTTATGCTATTCCAGTGGGCATAATCTCCCTTGGGCGGTACGCCGGCCATCCTCAGAAGCCCGCCGCCTGAGTCGGCAGTGAAGATTTCGCCCGAAGAGGGAATCAGCAGATAACGCGCAGAGCCTTCCCTTATCAGCTGTTCGGCCTCATAACGCCGTGCCTCGTTGCCTGGTCCGACAAACAGCACGACTGCATCAGCATTCCGGGTAACATCTTCGGTAAAGAGAAAACCAGGGGCAAAGATCACAAAGAGCGACAGCATCATGAGAACCAAAGCTGTGTAATAAAACCTCTTGGACATCTTCAAGAGCAACTATGCTCCGTAACAGAGCGCATTCTTCTCGCTGAGCAGATTGCGTGTATCAACCACCGGAATTCCATAGGAAAGCAGATCAAGTGCCCGATAGTCATCATGTGCTGTTGCAACCAGCAGCAGGTCATAATCTCCGCTGACCGGCGACGACAAACGCCCGGCATATCTGGCATGTTCACGCGTTTTGGGTATAACCGGAATATACGGGTCATTGAAACCCACTATGCCCCCCAGTTCTTCAAGTTTTTCGATCAAGCGGTAGGTAGGAGACTCGCGGTCATCGTCCACATTGGCCTTGTAGGCCAGACCGAGTATCAGGATGCGGGCGCCCCTGACCGGCTTTCCGGCATTGTTAAGGGCCAGTATCACCTTGCCCACGACGTAATCGGGCATGGAGGTATTGATTTCACCGGCCAGCTCAATGAAGCGTGTATGGCACTCGAATTCACGGGCCTTCCAGGTCAGATAGAATGGATCGATCGGGATACAGTGGCCACCAAGCCCAGGGCCTGGGTAGAATGCCTGAAAACCGAACGGCTTTGTTTTAGCCGCCTCGATGACCTCCCAGATATCGATCTCCATCCGGTCGAAGAGGACCTTGAGTTCGTTCACCAAGGCGATGTTGACTGAACGGTAAATGTTCTCCAGCAGCTTTGATGCCTCGGCCACACGGGTCGAAGAGACCGGCACGGTCCGGTCGATGATGACGTCATACAGTGACTGAGCCGCCTTCAAGCAGGCGGGAGAATAGCCGCCTACCACCTTGGGGACCATGTTCAGGGAGAAGTTTTTATTGTTTGGGTCTTCCCGTTCCGGTGAAAACGCCAGAAAGAAATCCACCCCGGCCTTCAGGCCGTTTTGCTCCAGAATTTCCCGCATCTCGCCATCGGTAGTTCCCGGATAGGTAGTGGATTCAAGTACCACCAGCTGCCCCTCACGCAGATGTTCGGCTATTGCAGCGCTGGTATTGAAAACATAGGACATGTCAGGCTCTCGGTACTTGTTGAGCGGAGTCGGTACGCAGACAAGGATACAGTCCATCTCCTGAAGCAGGGAGAAGTCGGTTGTGGGGGCAATCCGTTGCAGCGTTTCCCCATCGAGCGAAGTCAAGTCTATGTGACGGATATAACTTTTCCCCTGATTGAGCATTGCCACCTTTTCAGCGTCTACATCAAAACCGGTCACACTGAAACCGGCCTTGCAGAAGGCGATCACCAGCGGCAATCCGACATAGCCGAGGCCGATCACCCCGATCTTGGCGTTACGAGATGCAATCTTCTTTTCAATCGTCATTTCATCAACTCCTATTCGACAGTGACGGATTTCGCCAGGTTCCGTTGCTGATCCACATCGTTCCCTTTCAGGACTGAAATATGGTACGCCAGCAGTTGCAGGGGGATGGAGAGCAGGACAGGGGCGATCCACTCGCTGCATTCCGGCAGATACAGGACAGACTCGGCCTTGTGAGCCACTTCGGTATCCCCTTCGGAGCAGAGGGCGATCACCCGGCCGCCGCGGGCAATGACCTCCTCCATGTTGGAGATCACCTTTTCATAGTGCCGGTCTTTCAGAGCCAAGACCACCACCGGCATGTTTTCGTCTATCAGGGCTATGGGGCCATGCTTCATCTCACCGGCCGGGTATCCTTCGGCATGGATGTAGGAGATCTCCTTCAGCTTGAGCGCACCTTCCAAAGCAATCGGGTAGTTGACCCCGCGCCCTAGGTATAGAAAATCCCGGGCATGCTGGTAGCGGCGGGCAATGGCCTCTACCGCAGCATCAAGCTGAAGTGTCTGCTCCATCAGTGCCGGCAGGTGCAGCAGGGTTTCAAAGTGCTCCATCATCCGGTCCTGAATGATGGAGCCGCCGGCCCGGCCCAGGCGCAGAGTAAAGAGGTAGAGCGCCACCAGTTGCGTTACAAAGGCCTTGGTGGAAGCCACACCGATCTCCGGGCCGGCATGGGTATAGATGACCCCGTTTGTTTCACGGGCTATCGAAGAGTCGATGACATTGCAGATGGCAATCGTCCGCACCCCCCTGAGCTTGGCCTCCCGCACCGCCGCCAGGGTATCGGCGGTCTCGCCGGACTGGGATATGGCCAACAACAGGGTTTCGGGGCCGATAACCGGGTTGCGGTAGCGAAATTCAGAGGCGATATCCACTTCCACCGGCAGGCGGCAGTGTTCTTCCAGCAGGAATTTTCCTACCAGCCCGGAATGCCACGAGGTTCCGCAGGCCACGATGCAGATTCGCCGCACATGGGCCAGTTCGGCATCACTGAGTCCAATCTGATCCAGACATATGTCCCAATCATCTTCCTGTAGCCGTCCCGCCAGCGTATCCTGAACTGCCCGCGGCTGTTCGAAGATCTCCTTGAACATGAAGTGACGATAGCCACCCTTTTCAGCCATCAGTGGTGACCAGTCGATGTGGCGCGGTATTTTTGTCAAAGGCTCGCCCGCTATTGTGGAAAACTGCGCTGCGCCCTCCTTGAACACGACCATCTCGTCATCTTCCATGAAGACCATCTCGCGAGTATAAGCAAGGATCGGCGGTATATCCGAGGCGACAAAAAATTCCCCGTCACCCAATCCGACCACCAGCGGTGAGCCATGTTTGGCGGCAATCATCATGCCCGGTTCCGTTTCGGAAACCAGACAGACGGCATATGCGCCTTTCAATTCCTGAAGCGACGCGCGCACCGCATCAACAAACCCGGTTCCAAGGACCATCTTATGTTCAACCAGGTGGGCAATGACTTCCGTATCCGTCTCGCTCTTGAAGTTATGATTCTCGTTCTGCAGCTCTTTTTTCAGGGTCTGATAATTTTCTATGATACCATTATGGACCAGCACCACCGGTCCGGCCTTGTGAGGATGCGCATTGGTCTCGGTCGGTTTGCCATGTGTGGCCCAACGTGTGTGGCCTATGGCAACTTTTCCCTGCACAGGTACGGCAGCCAGCAGGCGGGCAAGATACACCAGCTTGCCCTTGCTCCGCCTGATATGGGACTTATTCATCTCGATGGTGCAGATGCCAGCCGAATCATAGCCACGGTATTCAAGCTTCTTCAGCCCCTCAAGTATGATGGGAGAAGCATCCTGCTCTCCGATGTAACCGACAATTCCGCACATACCGTCAGACCTCCGCCATGTTCTTGAGCTTCATTTCCCATTCCCAGGCGGTCCTTATGATAAAATCGGGGTCGTCATAGCGGGGTTTCCAGTTAGTCTGGCTCTTCAGCCATACGCTGTCGGAAATGAGTGCCGCAGGATCGCCCGGACGTCGCGAACTTTCCTGCACTGCGAAATTCCATCCGGTAACGCTCCGGGCGGTATCCACCACCTGACGAACCGTATAACCATAACCGTAGCCGCAATTGAACACATCGGAATTGCCGGTTTCAACAAGATGATCCAATGCGCAGAGATGCGCCTCGGCCAGATCCGACACATGGATGTAATCCCTTATGCAGGTGCCGTCATTGGTCGGATAATCAGTGCCGAAGATAGAGAGAAAAGGATATTCGCCATGCGCTGTTTTGAGTGCCCGGGTGATGAGATGGGTGGGCTTCTTGTATGACTGGCCAAGTTGTCCGTCAGGATCGGCGCCGGCCACATTGAAATAACGCAGTGCAATAAAGCGGAAATCTGATGCTGCGGCCAGATCGCGCATGATGGCTTCTCCCATGACCTTCGAGGTGCCATAGGGATTGATCGGAATGAGCGGGGCGGTTTCGTCCACCGGAATTGTGGCCGGATTCCCGTAGACTGCGGCGGTAGATGAATATATCAGGTTGTGGACGCCATTCTCTGTCATACTCTCCAGAAGAGTCATGGTAGCGGCGACATTGTTGCGATAATAGGCCAGTGGCTCACGGACCGATTCCTCAACCTGAATCGAGGCGGCGAAATGGATAACCGCATCCGGCCTGAACACGCTCATGACCTGATTCAAAAGAGTCTTGTCGTTCAGGTCGCCTATTATCAATTTTCCGTACAATACCGCCCTTGAATGCCCAGTGGAAAGGTTGTCGTATACCACGATTTCATGACCAATCCTTCCCAGGGCCTTCACAACATGGCTGCCGATATATCCGGCGCCACCGGTTACCAGGATTTTCATAAGTCAGGCTCCTTTAAACTAATACGATGGTAAGCATTTATAAGTTAGATTCAGTTTCAGGAGACTAGCATATAATTGTTGCAGACTTGAGGCGGCACGGTTACTTTTTGGTAAACTTTGTTTCAGATGTGCGGGCGCCTCGGAGTAGCTTCGATAATCAGTTATTTATTGACGTCATGGGTTTGCCTTGTAATAGTACCGCTGGTCTGCAAAACGTGTACGAACGTCAAGAGAGGAGTAACGTTATGTCAATTGCATCCTCCATATTCTTATGTTGCGCTTTTCTGGCCGGTTTCCCTTCACAGGCAAAAGCCGACATGACCAGCGCAACCCGTTATTTTGAAAAAAGGGATTATTCGGCAGCAATGCGGGAAATCATGCCGTTGGCAGATTCCGGGAATCGTGATGCTCAATACAATCTGGGTGTGATGTACGACAAAGGTCTCGGTGTTGCCCGGAATGCCGCCGAAGCGGTCGCGTGGTATCGGAAGGCCGCAGAGCGTGGTCAGTCGCTTGCCCAATTCAACCTTGGCATAATGTATCAACATGGTGAAGTTGGTGACCCTGATTCCACCGAAGCCGCCCGCTGGTTCCGGTTGGCCGGAGGCCAAGGAGTTGTCGAAGCCCAGTATGGTCTCGGGGTCATGTATCATCGGGGTGAAGGAGTGCCGCAGGATTATCAGGAAGCTCTCCGCTGGTATCGACTGGCCGGAAAACAGGGCTATGCAGCAGCGCTGTACAACCTCAGCATTATGTATCGCCGGGGTGAAGGTGTTGTCCAATCCATCGAGAAGAGCAAGAGGCTCTACCAGCAGGCTGCAAAAGCCGGAGACGCTGACGCTCAGTACAGCCTGGGGGAACTTTATGAAAAGGGTGAGTGGTTGAGCAGCGATCCGGTTGCTGCCGGTCACTGGTACAGCCTGGCGGCCGAGCAGGAACACCGAGAGGCCCAATATTGCCTTGGCCGGTTATATGAGAAAGGGTTTGGAGTTCACCAGGATTTTGTGCTGGGGTATCTCTGGTACAACCTTGCTGCCGCCAGAGGTGTAGAAGCGGCCAAGACGGCCCGGGACAAGCTGTCGCTCAGGATGACGCCGGCACAGATTGCGCAAGGGCAGAGCATGTCTCGCGAATGGCGTCCCAAGACGGCTAAAGAAGCGGTACATAAATGAATCCGTAATCCTTTCGGATGCTGGCAGGTGTTTATGGAATGGCAATACCACTTGGTACGATGGTAAGATTTTGCAGTTTTTGGGATTTATATATATCGGAAAACAACACTGAACCGGATATCACGAAGTCTGCCGGGGTCCTCTTGTGCATATAATAAGTAGAGGAGTCGGTGTACCTAATCGTAAGAAAATCTCCGATATTAAAACCGGTCACTGATGACATGGTGATATTCAGCAATCCATTCGTTGTGGAGAGCGTTGCAGCTGAATTTGACCCAGCAGCCGTTCCAATCGGAATGGTAGTGTTTACAACCGCAGGTCCAACTTCGAGAGATGGTGTGGTGACAACAGTAACACCCAAAGGGAGTTTAATTGAGAACGAGACATTTTTTATTACTGTCCCTTGCGGAAGGTCGCCCTGCATCTTCAATGTCAACACTGCGTTTCCAGGCATGCCAAACTGTGACGGCGCTGGGATATTGGATGCAGTTAAAGTGCCGGCTTTATCTGAGGTCTTTAAGTCGCTGAGTTGAGCAGTAAACACAGGTGCATTGGTGTCTTTACTCGTTATAACAACCGTCCCGTTTGAAATGGTAATTGCGACCTTGTCGAAAAGACCGTCAAGTCCTTGGTGATTGACGACATAAGGACCGGCCAGGGGATCAGCAGTTTCTGCACCGTATAGTGTAAGTATGGATTGTAATGAACAGGTGATATTAGCAGAAGCTTTGCTTATAACATTGGAAATACCCTGCACTTGGGTTATGGCAGATGAAGTGCCTTGCTTGTAATTATCATAAAGAGTAGCAATTGACACACTATCGTTTACACCTGCTGCAACAGCCACTGCAAGTGTTGATAGAGGATTAATATTTACAGTTCCTGGCGCGTTAGCATATGAAAACAGAATATTGTTTAAACCATCTATCGTTTTGAGAATAAAAGGAGCTTTCAACGCGCCGGTGTCAATGGAAAATTCTCCTGAATCAGTGGTTTTAGCGGATACCTCCTTTACAGGTGTAGATGAGTCGCAAATATAGACAGTACCGGAAATCGGACTGCCGGCGGCGGCTACTCCTTGAACAGTGGATGCCTGCGCAGTTGTCAGAGATGCGGCAGGGCTTCCACTTCCTCCTCCGCATCCACAAATATTTAATGTCAGTGCAACTAATGCCGACATAAGCAGCGAATATTTTCTCATGTAATAAAACCTGCCTCATCAAAGTTATTGCCAGAAATGGCCAACCCCAACATACACGTAAATTGTAACGTTAATGTTGGGGTTGGGTTAAATTTGTGTCAATATCATGCCTGCCTGCAAATCCACCCCTTTACATTAAAACCACACCGCATCGACAAGGTGTTACGAATTAGCAAAACAACTCTGGCCCGGGGTCGCAGTTCCGGGCCAGAGTTTTTGTTACTGTTACTGCTCTATATTATCGACTTGCGCCGGCGCAGCATGACGCCGGAGAGTCCTGCAGCCGCGACCAGGATCCCCCAGGGGCCGAGGGCCGGCACCGGTACTGCTGTCGTGTCGACAATGGTCATTGTGGCTGTTGCGCTCCCCTGGTAGTTTGGATTGCCGACCGTGGCGACTACGGTGTAGGTTCCGGCTTCTGTTGGAGGATCTGATGATCCGTTGTAGGTGATGCTGTATGACATTCCAAGTGGGTCCGTGGTAACGGTAACGCTCTTGGGAGTGCCATCATAGGTGAAGTCAAGGACACCTGGTGTGACCGTGGCTGCTGCAGGTGTGATTATCAGGGTTCCGGTTGCTGTTCCCTGGTAGGTGGGAGAGTCTACCGTGGCAACCAGCGAATAGGTTCCAGCGTTGGCGGGCGGTATGGGTGACCCGCCATATGTTATTGAAACCGGAAGCCCCTGCGGTATGGTGGAAGCGGTAACCTGTTTTTGTCCCCCGTCGTAGGTGAAGCTCCAGTTGCCGAGATTAACGGTGGCGGTTGCCTTGATGATTCTGAACGTGTCGGTTGCCGAGCCGGTATACCCAGCCTGGGTAACTGTTGCCACAACAGTATATGCCATCGGATACACCGGTGCGGTACTGCTGCCGTTGTAGGTAATGCTGTACGACAGTCCTGGAGGGACAGTGGTGACGGCAGGTGCTTTTGCAGTTCCGTCGTACGTTGCCGTCAGGCCGCCGAGGGTTACAATTGCTTCGGTCGCATAGGGTGGAGCGGCGGTGTAATGCGTCGCGGTATGGGCAGCAGCAGGCTCCGGCTCTACGTTGTTGCTGCTGTCCATGGCGCGGCTGTAGAACTCGTAGTAGCCGTAACCTTGAGGATAAGTAAACGAAGTCGTGTATGGGACAGTCGTAGCGGGAAATCCATACTGAGTCCATGCACCCCAGTCAATGTTATCCGCCGAGTAGCGATAGAAAAACGCCACCTCGGCCACCGTTACCGGGGGAGCCTGGAGCGTGACCTGCAGCATCGGACCGTTGCTGCCGTACTCTTTGGCATCGAAGCCGTAGCTCGGCGCCGGGATGGCGGTTGAGTTCTCGGTCACCGGTTTTACCAGCAGCGACACCAGTTTGTCGCCGCTCCACTGGTTCTGGACAAACGGAGTGACATCCCATCTGTACCAGAGATTCGGTGTTCCGGCGACGAGCGTTTTAGTATCAAGCGGCGGCGGATCGAAAAACGGCTGATTGTTCCAGGTGATGCCGGCTTCGGTCCAGCTGTCGTCATTAACGGGGTGGATGGAAGCAGGCATTGACGCCCCGGCTACTTTCCAGTTGTAGAGCTGAAGGTTGGCGCTGGCAATGGTTGCGTCGGCTGGAAGTCCGGAAAGATCGAACTTCAGCCAGGCCCGCTCATTGCCGTAGCTGCTCGTTGAACTTTGCAGATACAGATTGGCGCCGGTGCCGTAGTTGATGGTCGGGTAGCCGCTGGCCACCTGGGCATCGGCAACAGGGGCTAGAGTGAAGCTGTTATTGGTTGTGGATGCGGTCGCGGTAAGGGTGAGTGGTGAAGCACTGCTGCCGGCCGGCGCCGGGGCAATGCGTGACAAGAGCGGGGACGCTGCCGGCAGTGTGAGAGCAGAAAGGGCAGCGCTGTCGCAGCGGAAGCGCATTCCATAGCTCTCCATGGACAGTACGCCGGAAATCAGCAGCGTATCCCCAATGTTGCCGGGGGTGCTGGCAATATTGGCATAACCGGTAACGTCCATCAGGGTGATGGTCTGGCCGTTCTGGTCGGTTACTGAACTGGTCCCCGCTTTTTTCGCGAGAAACTGCACATAGCGGTTCTTGTTGTGGTCGTTCCAGAACGCATTGATGGATGACATGAAGGCCGGTTTGGCCAGACTGGGGTCGAACCCGACAATCTTGAACTCAACACCGTCTGACTGGATACCTTCCTGATCGACAAATTCCGGGTTGCCGCCGTAGAAGCTCCCCTTGCCCCAAGTTTCGATGATGTCGCCATGTTTCAGCGCGCCGGCCTTGAAGCCGAGATAGCTGCGGTACAGCTCGTTTTCGGCCAGGTGGTGGGCCGGATTGATGCTGCCGTCTTCATTGACCAGATCAGTCGGCACCTGCAGAGTGCCGCGGCGGGCCAGGGTCTCGGGGGTGGCGCTCAGGAAGCGGATAAAGGCCGTTTCATAGGTCGGGTTTGCCTGGCTGTCGGTCAGCATGGTGACTACGGCACGGTAGCCGCCGGAGAATTCTGTGTTCATGTGGTAACGCGGCCCACCGACCGTGTAGGGATTGTTGGCGGTGAACTGGCGCATGTAGTCGACGATGCCGTCGCGGCACAGGACCGTCGATGTAAGAGGAGCCGTGTCGGACCATGTGAAGCCGCTCGGCGGGTTGGCGTACAGGTAGTTGTTGATCGCCACGGTATAGGTGCGGTTCAGTTCGATGAGCTGGCCGTTGAATCTGACTTCGGTCGGCACGCCGTCATAGGCGGTCACGTCGAGCTGCCGGGAGAAGCCGGCGTTCAGGTTGGTTTCCTTGAGGAAATTGACAATCTCCTGGCCGGTCATGTTGATCCGGTAGAAGAAGTCGTCGCTCCAGGGGAAGGTCTCGTAAATCTGCAGATAGGTGACAGGACCGGCCGGGATGTCGGCACGAACGCCGCCGCCGGTCTCGATGGCCAGGTCGCAGGAGCCGAAGATTTGAGCCGCCTTCCACTGCACGGCGTCGCTGATCCACTGGCCGGCGGTGTTGTTGCCGCTCCAGGGGTACTCGTTGGTCGACCACCATTTCATCTCGTTGTCCAGCAGCAGGTTGTCGGTGGTGTAGCCGATGACTTCATTCACCGGGCGACCGGGATTGGCGGTATCGTACTGGGCGATCAGTCCGTTGACGTAGGACTGCACGTCCGGGTCAGGAGTGATGTCGGCGTTGCGGATCAGATGGTTGCTGTTGGCGAAAAACCTTCCCGCATCGGTGACCTGCAGCTCGCCGATATATTTCATGTAGCTGCCGGCTTCACTGAAGATGGTTTTGTAGTTGAGCGAATCCGGCTGCCAGGCGGTGTCGGCAATGGTGTGCCAGTGGCCGGTGACTACCACCTCCGGCAGCTTGGGCGTGCCGGTATCGGCCAGGACCGGCGCCGTCGGGTCCACCAGGGCGCTGTGGCCGAGATGGGAAAGCAGCACCACCAGATCTACGTTGTTGGGCGCGTTGCGCAGTTGGGTAACGTAATCGGAGATATTGCAGACCGTGCTGCCGGTCCAGGTGCAGGTGACCACCTCCAGGGTGTCTGTCAGGGATGGCCCGATGTCGCCCGATGGATTGGTATAGCCGATTACGCCGACCTTCTTGCCGTTGACCATGGCAATGGTGTAGGGGGCGAAATACGGGAGGTGGGTGGTCTTGTTGCGCACGTTGACCGAAACGATCGGCACCCCATTGGCCTGCAGCGCTCCCAGATTGCCGATATAGCTGGCATCGCGCACATCATGGTTCCCCACCACCAACGCGTCGATGCCGCGGCCGTTGCGGCCGGGCACCAGTTTCAGCTTGTCCGACAACATGCCGTAGAACGTGGTCATGCCGCAGTTGCTGCTCATCCCCGGCGTGCCGCCGGCGGCGCAACCGTCAAAAGTCATGTCGCCGATCGGATTCCCTTCGGACATGTCACCGGCATCGAGCACCAGCGAATCGGGGTTTGCGGCGGTCAGCTGCAACATTTTGCCGGCAAGGTGGGCGGCCCCGCCCACCTCTTCGAAGGGTCCGTTTACTGGGCTGTGAGCCGGCGGAATCATCTTGTGCGGCGTCAGCCGGGCATGGGCGTCGTTCACGTGGAAGATGGTCAGGCCGGCGGCGGTGGCGGTGAAATTCGCCGTGCAGGTTTTGCTGCTGTCCATCGTCACATTGATGGTCGGCGTGGTGCTGGTTGAGCAGTCGCTCCAGGCCGTGAAGGCCGAGTTGGAACCCGGCACCGCAGTAATGGTGGCGTTACTGCCCACGGCATACGGGTTGGTTACCCCGGTGATGCTGCCCGACCCGTTGCCGGCGATTGTCGTGGTGAGAAGAAAGGTACTGGGCGCCGTACAGGCGTTGGCCGTTGATGCTGTGTTGCGTGGGAACGGCGTGCCCGCTGAGAAATCGCTGCCGTTCACGTCCGTGTCGGTACAGCCGTTACCCGCACGCAAAACGGCAGTTGTGTTGCTCGGCGCCGGTGTTGGTGCGCTCCCTTCGGAGCAGTTTACCGTGCTGCCATATCCGACCAGATCTTTGAAGCCGCCCGGACATGCGCCGCTGAGTGGGACAGTAGCGGTAACCAGCGCAACCTTGCCGGCGGTGGCACTCATGGCGATGGAACCGGTTACATCCGGAGTCGGCAGGTAGACTGTACCGCCGGTCCCGGCTGCCTCCTTAACCAGATAATACTGGCCGGGCTGCAGAGTCACATTCGTCAGGGCGGTTACCTGCCAGGTCGTGCCGGTTGCCGAGGCGTACTGCACCGACCAGCCATTGAGGCTGATCGGGCTGCTCCCCCGGTTGAACAGCTCGATAAAGTCGTTCTTGTACGTAGCACCGGTATTACCGCCACCGCCATACACCTGGCTGATGACAACATCCGGCGAGGCCGCAAAGGCCGGGCAGGTAAAGGCCATGACCAGCATGAATACCGTAAGGCGAAGCAGGGAGCGCAGGCCAAACCCTGAGCTGTTCTTGTTATGCGTTGTCATGACTAACTCCTTGGGCCGTAAAACTGTGGTATGCGCGGCACCGGCGGGAGCCGGCTGATCTTGCGAATTGCAACAACTGCTGCGGTGACGGCTACCAGAGCGAAAATGGTCTTTTTCATGGGGATTATCCTTTGTGAAATTGGCGTTGTGCTATTCTTCTGCCGGCACTATTGATAGAAATAAGCCCGGACCGGAGTCGAAACCCCGGACCGGGTCTTTTCAGCAGGTAGTCGGCAGCCCCACTGGCGCAATGGCCTTGGTTAGTTATGTGACGGGCATTGACTCGTCGCTGAAAGCTGAATCATCGGGCGAATACCATTCGCACCTACGGTTTACGTCTCCTGATCCCCACCATCCCCAGCAGGCCGGAGCCGAGCAGCCAGGCGGCAGCCGGGATCGGGGTGGGAACTACCGGATTCGGATCGGGCGTTCCGGCCACGAAGATGGTGTTGCTCTGTGCATCGGTGGTGCGAATAGCCGAAGTGGTGGTACTCAGGTTTGCGGTCATTTTAGGATACAGGCTGAAGTTGGCTGTTGTGCCGTAGCCGACCAGATCTATCAGGTTGGAAGATGTTGCCATGGTGCTGGCTCCGGTGGCTGTAGTATTGAACAAGGCTAGTTTCCCGGCGGTAGCAGACAGATTGAGACCCGCAAAAGTGCCCAGGGTCAGATTGTAAACCGGGTCGGCGGCAGTGCCGGCCAGGCCGGTTCCGCGCCCTTCCTGGATCAGAAAATAGCTATTGGCCGCGATGGTCCCGGAAAGGGAATGCGACAAGGCGAATGTGGTCGTGTTGGTCGCGGATGCATACTGGAGACTGTAACCGCTCAAGCTGATTTCTGAGGACCCATCGTTGTACAACTGGACCCAGTCGTTACTGTAGAGCGGCGCGGCGCTGGTAGCCCCGCCTCCGCCATAGATCTGGCTGATGTAGAGCGCCGCATTTGCCGAACCCGCCGCTGATAAAACTGCTACAATTGCTGATACCGCCAATATCTTATTCATTTTCATTTTCCATCTCCTTTTCTCCGTTTTTTGTTTTCCGACTATCAGTTTTGGCATTTACGCAAGTAGACTAAAAAATATAAAAAGCCCGCCGTAAAGATTCCTCTACGGCGGGCTTTCTGGTGCCTGATATCAGGTCAGCAAAGTTCCCGGACTGGTTTCCGTCTGGTTCTGCTATTCAGTTAGGGATGCACTGTTCAATTCAATGGATGAAGTTGTGCGTGCGGTCCGGCCTACTACTGTACCAGCGGTGCGCCTTCGACTTCAACTACCAGCGCCGGAGGCTGCTTCCCTTCGGCGGTCTCGAAATCCCAGCCGTCGGAGCTGGTCGGCTCGAAGAACCAGCCATGGTTAGGAGCGCCGTCAACCCATGCCTGAACGGTCGCGGTAAGGCCGGTAGTATCCGTACTCAAGATCTCAAGTGCCGGCTTCGGAATGGCGATGCCGGTAGCCGGATCCCAGGCGGGCGCCTGATAGGTGGTGCCGTATTTGGTCAGGATAAAGAACGGCAACGGAACCGGTTTCGGCATGGTGAAGATGAAGTCTGTCGCGCTGGCCGCCTCGATGTCATCAGTCTGTATGCCGCCGCCGACCATGACGCTCGGCAGTGTGATATCGCGATAGATGCCGGTATCGGTATTGAGATAGGTCATGGAGGTCCAGGAAACCGGTGCCGGGGTGAAGTCCATCCAGGTGGAGTGCTCGCCCCAGGGGACCAGCATCCGGTGCATTTTTACTTTTCCCTTGGTGGAGCTGGTAGCCTTGAATACCAGGTAGACGGACTTGATCTTTGATCCCGGCGCGATCTGGCCGGGATTGGTGCCGATGATATTGTCGAAGCGGAGCATGGCGTTGACTCTTGATCCGTTGTCGTCCATGTCTGTGGTCAGGGTCGCTTCGCCGCCGTAGCTTACATTGGCGTTGTTTTCGTTGATCTGAACATCAACCGTGCCGGCATACGGGGTGGCGGTCCCCACCAGCGGCCTGCGGTTCTGGAAGATGTGGGAGAAGTTGCCCACCATTGCTGGGGTGATCGGTTCAAGTACAGGCAGCGGCGGAGCCGGCGGCTCGGCGCCGAAGTCGAAGGTGGTGTCTAGGGCGAGGCGCTCTTTCACGTTGACATCATACTCGAACTGGCTGTCGGCGTCGGTCTCGAAGTAGCTGGTGAATCCGTCGACGGCGCCTGCACCCTTGTTGTACCAGGGGGAGAAGGTCTTGACCAGAATTTTGGCTGCGGCCGGATCGATGGTGACCAGCCGCATCAGGCCATTGCCCGCATTGGAGCGATCCTGGTAGTCGGAGAGCATCTGGTAGACCGGGCGGTTTGCCGCGTCATGGTTGACCAGGGCGTACTCGGTGTGGGTGTGGCCGTTCAGCACCATGAAGACCATCGGGTTGTTCTTGACGAAATCGTTCCAGATGATCCGGCCGGTCCAACTCTGGCCGCTGCCGTCGATGTAGTCATGGGTGGAGACGACGACCGGCAGCCCCTGAAGTTCAGGCTTGGCCAGCAGGGCATTGGCCCAGGCGAGCTCTTCGGTGGTCGGGTCTTTCTGGAAGCCGATATGCAGGATGCAGGCGCCTTCAACCCGGAATACCTGGGCCTGGGAAAGGTTCCCCGGCGCCGCCTCGATGAACCACGGCTTCCCCTGGGTGACGGCTGGTGTGATGTTGTTCAGGAAGAAAGTCGGGTCGTCATGATTGCCGCGAACGATGGAGAAAGGTAGTGCGCTCTGGGCCAGCAGCGGGTCGAGGGCGGTCATGGCGTTGGTCCATTGGGCTGTGTCGGTGCCGTTATCAACGACATCACCGAGGTGGGCAACGAAGGAGATGTTACTGCTGGCGGCATTGGCCAGAATCCAGTCAACCTGCTTCTTGAATCCATCACGAACGGCTGGATCAGTCTCTTCCGTGTAAACCTGAGTATCGGGGATGGCGGCAATGGTGAACGGTTTGGTCAGGGCCCGGGCCGCCTGGGCATTTACTTTGCCGTTGATCAGCTGGTTGACCGACGTGGTGAAGGTAATGGCGACGTTGTCCGGATTGCTGAAGGTAAGGGGGACGGATATCGACTCGCCGACAGCAAGTCCGCCGGTTACGAGGGTATAGGGTGCTCCATTGATGTCACCGCTTGCGTTTGTCTGGGTGATGCCCGCGGGCAGGTTGTTCAACAGCACCACGATAGTCCCGTCAATGGCAGTTCCTCTGTTCTTGTGAATCTTGAGCTTGCCGTGGTACAGCTTCGTTTTGTGGCAGTATTCGAGCTGACTTACTGTTACCTTGAGTCGATCAGTATAGTCGTTGAGCTGTACCGGTGTGATGATTCCAGCATCGCTGTCGGGAACAAACAGGGTGAGATGAACCGCACCACAGAGGCTGAGAGCGAATGCGGCAATGGCCAGTTTCCCGTTGATGGTCAATTTCATGATGGGTCTCCGTTGAAAGAAGTTTGGCGGAGCCATGTCGACTCCGCCTGTACATGTTGATAGATTGCCGAACGCTATTTCTTCAGCCCTTCATCTGCTCCGAGTGAGCCTTCAGCCATTACCCGGTAAACGCAGGTGTTGTCGACATACTTGCTGTTCCAGCTGTCATCCAGATTGTAGATAGCCTTAAGATTCTGCTCTTTACCTGCCACGCATTTGTTGAACAGTTCGCTGCGGGCGCCTTTGGCAAAGAGCGGCACCAAAGCGTTGGTGTGGCTTCCCGAGTGGTACCAGGTCTCGGGCAGAACGCCCGGGCCGTTGTCCTTGACATGGGCATAGTCGACCCCGTGGTCGAACACGCCGTTGGCGTTCACATCGAAGTAGGTGGAGCCTGCGACCCGGCCGTCACCGAACAGGTGGCCGCACTCATGGTCGGCGGTGACGACCAGCAGGGTGTTCCCCCAGTTGTTGCCCTTGGTGTTGTTGTCAATGTAATCCACCACCGCCTGAACGGCGTCGTTGAAATCAATCTGCTCTTCGATCATCCGGCCGGCCAGATCGGCATGATTCGCCCAGTCGACAGCGCCACCCTCGATCATCACCGCGAAACCTTCGGGGTTGTTGTCGAGCACGTTGATTGCGGCCCTGGTCATTGTGGCCAATGAAGGCACCCCGGCATTCATAACGTCATCATAAGGTGCCGACTTGTCGTTGGCCGGTCCGGCGCCGGTGCGGTTGAACTGCAGAGTGTCGTAGGCCTGGGGCATGCCGAACACCTTGTCCGGAGTGTTGCCGGTCGCGATCGCCTCGAACTGGGTCTGGGTGGTGATCAGGTTCCAGCCGTTGATCCCGGCGATCAGATCATCCCAGTGCTTCTGTTCGCCGATCAGGCCGTAATTGGGGGTGGTGCGAGGCTGGGCGTTGTTGTCGTAGAAGGGGTTGCCCGGCCCCATAACCACCTTCAGCATCCCGTTGTAGTTTCCGGCATCGTAGAACGCATTGTTGATTGTGGGGTTACTGCCGTAAATGGCTTCCTTGGCCATCTGGCCATAGTTGGCGCGGGCAATGTTGTGCCCGAAAACACTGACCGGCGTGGCGTGAGTCCAGTCGACCGAGGAAACGGCACCGATACTCTTGCCCGCTTTTGCCGCCTGCTCGAAGTAGGTCATCAGCGCCTTGCCGTCGGTAGTGTAGTTCACCTCGTTATCATAATTCTTCTCGCCGGTGAACATGGCGGTGGCGGCCGATGCCGAGTCGGTGGCGCCGCTCTTGGCATAGGTGAAGCTGGTTGCCATGGCCTCTGCGTTGTAGGGTGCGCCGACATACCCGCCGCGCTTGCCGGCCGAGCTGGTGTTCATGCCGAACTTGTGGCCGAAGCTCTCGTAGACCGCCTTCTTGCCGGAGTAGTACTCCGTGGCCTTGACGGTGTTGAATCCCTGCCCGTCGCTGATCATCAGAATCACGTTCTTGGCCTTTGTCGTCTTGTCTGCTGCACAAGCAAACTGGGTGGCGCCGAGCAGCAGGGTTGCTACAGAAACAACAGTCATCATCGATTTCATCTGTTTTCTCCTTTACGGGAATAGTGCCTGGATCGGCACAGGCCGCCTATCCAGGCAGTTGGTTCACGGTTTAACCGTTCGTTCTTCTGGTTCCCACCAGTCCCAGCAGACCTGATCCGAGCAACAAGGCTGCAGCAGGAATGGGCACGGGAGCGGCAATACTGTCGGGCCGGACGATATAATCGGCAGCCGTCAGGGTAATATTGGTTCGGTAGTCGCCATAATTCAGGGCATTGCTCCAGGCGACCACCGGTATGCCGCCGTCCTTGCCGTCTTTTGCATAGAAGACCCCATAGACCGGTGAGCGGTCGGTAACAAAGGTGTACATGACCCGGTTGTCGCCAAAATCGAATTTGACCCCATAGAGCGGATTGGGCATGTCGGGGTTGGATTTCCCGTCTTCGTTCGTCCAGGTCTGCGGTAGAGTGATCTGGGTGTCGGTGCCTTCGTACGTCCGTACTGGCATGCCGTCATTCGATACCTCGAGTAGAAAATGGGAAATTTCCTTGCGGGTGGCTGTCGCCGTGTACTGGTAGGTCCAGAGCCCTTGTTGGAAAGAGATGTCCCAGCTGAGGGCGAAACCGCCATTGTCCCAGTCGCCGGTGGCAGAAATGTTATCAGTACCGCTGGTCCTGCTGCCGATTAACTCGCCTTGAGCGTCGGCCCCCCATAGTGCGGCATGTGCCGGAACGGCAACGAGCATCAGCAGGGCCAGGAGCAGGAATATGGTGCTATTTCGTTTCATGATGGATACCTGCGCTTTCTTGAAGTGGTTATCGCGTCATCATTTTGCCCGGACCAGAGTCGCAACACCGGTCCGGGTCACTCATCGGAAGTCGTCAGCCCCAGTGGCACAGTGGCCTTGCAATGCAATATGGCGGGTATTGACTCGTCGCTGGAACTCTGACTACTTTTGCTTTCTTCGTATTCCCACTAAACCGAGCAGACCGGAGCCGAGCAGCCAGGCGGCCGCCGGAATCGGTGTGGGGGTGACATCAATGTTGGCGCCGGCGGTATATATTGCTGCATCATAAGTTGTGCCGGGGAGCATAAGCTCTTTGTTGGCGCTAATTGAATAAGCGTTGGCCAGATACGTAATATTTTGGTTGATTGTGACCGGTACTTCATCGTTGATTGAAGCGAACATGTCGAAGTCGGTCGAGTTTCCAACGCTGGTTACCGAGCCTGAGTAAAGCGTGGCCCCCACATAATAGGTTTGACCCGCATGCAATAAAATCGAGTTGGCCAGATTGCCGTAATGAAACTGCGCCATTCCGGGCGCAGATGAAACCGGAACATTATTAACCGATTCATCAATCGCAACTGATGCCAACAGAGAGCCGGCCGACCAGATCCCTACCTGATGCTGCTCGCTATGGATCCTGTCCTTGTCCGCATCATAGACCCCAAGTCGGGTGAGATACAGATCGGTATTTGCTTTGAATGACCAACCAACCGTTGTGTAGCCGGTGGCATTTACATCGCCTGTAAGAGTGACCGGGCCGCCATTTTCATAGGGTGCGGCAGCCGAAAAATCCAGCCCCAGTGTTGCATGCGCAGACCCTGTGCCGGCAGCAAGTGTAGCGGTAAAGATTGCTCCAAACAGCAGGGCTTTATAAGTTTTTATTATTAAACGTTTCATTTCCAGTTCTCCTTTCGTAACAGGTAATCTTCCTCATGCAAATCTCCTTTTCTTCCTTGGTTTTAATGTGTAGCTGAATCGAATTCTATTTGATTGTTATGTAGCTTTTTTAGTTTTTGACTTCTCACACCTCCTCTAACTCCTCTAATCTCTGGATTAGTAAAAATAAAAGCCGGGTCGACTTTCATCATTGAAAGGCAACCCGGCTATCCTCATGGGACCCGTGGCTTTCCGTCCCCGCCTTGCGACGGGTTTGGCAATTTCTTTGAAAACGCCTCTTGTCTGCGCTGACGCAGGAATCCGGTTGTTCCCGACCGGCGGAATCAGGCACAAAAAAAAGCCCGGACCGAGCGTAATCGCTCAATGGTCCGGGCTTTCTGGGTCCTGATGAATCAGGTCAGCAAAGTTCCCTCATTGTCTTTTGGTCATTACATTAAATGTCCGTCTGAGTTCGACCCCACTATAACATAAGATTATTACATATATATTACAGGTATATAACGATTTTGGAAATAATGCGGTTTGTTGAAACCGCAAGCCCAGGCAATTATCCGGTTACCAGGATCAAAATTGTGCATGCTGGCTGGTAAGCGTATAAACGCCGGTTATTTTGAACAGCATGGCATTTGTCTTGTTCTCGCCTACGATTGCTATTTCAGACTTTTTCTCGGATTTGATGTGCTTGATCGAACGGAGCAGGATCGCGATTCCCATTGAATTTATACGAAGCGTATTACTGAAATCCATGACCACCCTCTTTCCGGTGATCTTGCGGGAAAGCTCATCAAATGACTGCTCCGAGTGCGAGTCGATGTTACCGTAAAAGCAGATGTTGTCGCCCATGCTGTCCTTGTGGATTTCAAACTTGAATTCCAGGTCCATTTCATTCTCCTTTTCAAACAATTACCGGGAAGAGGCTGAGGACTCCACCCATGGTGGTATCCACCCCTGGGTTGATATTGACATAGAAATAATCCAGAAATTTCCACATGATGAACAGGCCGCGGCCGGCCCTGTCACTTTCCGGATCAGTATCGTTGTCGTTCAATGATAAAAACATCTCCACTGTTTCAGGCGAAAGATTCCCCCAACTGTCGCTTATTTCCAGGAAAAGCTGCTTGCCGTCGAAAGCGCAACGCAGCGATATCTTTTCGTCCGCGAGCAGTTCCCGCGCGCAGCCTTTGACAAAAAGCGGCTTGCCGCCGGAATCGCGAGGGGCGGAATAGAGCGCGTTTTCCAGCATTTCGTCCACGATTAGCTCGGCCCGCTGGACGAGAAAATCATGGTTCTCATCTTTACCATCAAATAAACCATGCAGTTGCTCAATTATCTTATCCTTGTCCAATGATGAAGAGACATTCCACTCCCTTTTCCAGCAACGGGCTGCCAGTGTGGGTAATGCGCCTGATACCGATATAACCGTGCCTCTGTCACCATAGCGAAAAGTCCGTATGCTCATTTAAGTTCCTTCACCATTCATTCTTGATATCCTTCCGATTCATAAGCGACTATCAATATGGTCACGTCATCCTCAAACTCATCAACCCCGGTAAAACTGCGAACGGATTCAACCAATCCCCGGCGCGCGCCAGCCGGATGGCCGCTGAGTTCGTTTTGCAGATATTGCTCCAAACGATCGTAGCCGAACTCTTCTTCATTCCCGCCACGGGCCTCCACAATCCCGTCGGTATAGAGCAACAGCCGGTCATTAATGTTAAAATCGATCACGTCTTCTTCATAAATGCTTTCCGAATCAAACCCCAGCGGGAAGCCGCCGGTGTTTTCCAGCATGGAGAGGGTTTGCGTCGAAGCCCGGTAGATGTAGGGATAGTTATGGCCTGCGTTGGCAAAGGAAATTTTTCGTTCGCCCAGATCTATGACCGCAACCACGGCAGTCATCATCAGCGAACTGGAAGCGGTAACCAGAACCGCCTTATTCATGCCGGACAGCAGTTCTGAGGGTGTCCTGACACCTCTGTCCAGCAGCAGATGCAGACCGGCCTTGGCGGCGGTCGCTACCATACCGGACTGGACGCCATGTCCGCTGACATCTCCCACCATGACTCCCAGACGGTTGTCGTCCATTATGAAATAATCATAAACATCGCCGCTGATCTCGCTCGAATTTATCAGCACAGCGTCCAGAACAGTTCCGGAGAAGCTGAATGAAGAGGGGGGCAAAAGACTCTGTTGAATCTGGCGGGCCTTGTCCACCTCTTCGCAGATCCGCGCGCTCAGAACTTCCAGCTTGTTCAGAAGGCAGGCCTGGCCTTTGGAAATGACCATGATTAGCTCGGCCACATGCACGATTCCAACACAGTTGCCACTGTCCAGCACCGTAAATGAGTCGAGATCCAGTTCCGGGTCGAGCTTCAGCAGCAGCGACAGGGCCGAGTTGATATCCATGTCCGAAGACATGTTGATTGGTTGCGTATTTATTAGAAGTTGAATAGGTTTATTGCCGAACAGCTCCACTGCGAATTTACGGGCAAGGTGTCGAGAGAACAGATCCCGGCGGCTGATAACACCCTCAAAACCTGCATCACTGCTTACAGGTATCATGAGCAACGCCGCATTACTCGTGAAGATAGAGGCAACTTCTGTGACCGTCGTTGAGGAGGGTAGTGATACGACCGGACGCATTACATCTTTAAGTAATGCTATGTGATGACTGCTAAGTGACATGTACTGGATTATAGTCCAGTAAATATTTCAATGGTGTGCCGATATGATAAATTTTTGTTACAAAAACAATCAGTTATATTATAATACGCCAATAATTGGCGGTTAAATTATATCAATTCATCCTGAATACCTTGAAACCAGGATCTTTCTCCATAATGGCATCCAACTCGCGGGCCATTTTTTCCCGCATCAGGGGGTCATCATCACGGCTTAAACGCAAAACGAACTCCTCCCATTCATGGCTGATGAAAGGCTTTTCTTTGTAAGCTTTCAGTGCAGTCACCGCAGCCTGAATCTGTTGAGCACTATACGTTGATTGCATGGTCTATTCCTTACAAGCAGGTTTATAATTTATTTTTTTAATTATTCTACCAGTTTTTGGCCTATCTTATTGTTACAATTATGTTAAATATTATAATCTAATCTTTCACCAGAGTAATCTCCACCCTGGCGACGTCTCGCAGACTTTTTACATAGCGCTGCAGCATGGTGAGATATTTTTCCTGCCGCGCCAGATTCCGGACCTCTGGCCTGATGTCGTCAAGGTGCGGAATGGCAGCCTCCTTGCGTTCTGCAACCTTGATAATATGCACGCCAAAACGATCCTCGACAATCCCGGATAGCTCGCTGACCTTGAGCCGGTTCACCTCCTTTTCAATTTCCGGAGTTAACTGCCCCGGAGCAAACCAACCTATATCGCCACCTTTTGTCCTGCTCTGACAATCAGAGTTGGCAGATGCCACAACGGCAAAATCCTCGCCAGCCAGAATCTGCTTCCGCAGGAGCAGGATCTTTTCGCCCGCTTCTTTCATTGTATATCTATGTTTCCCGGAGTCAACCGCCAACAGGATATGGCTGATCCGAACCTGAGATTGCTCTGAAAAGTCCGCTTTATGCTGCTCGTAATAATAATTCAGCTCTGCATCGCTGACGTCAACATCCTTGCCGACCGCCCGATCGATGAGGATACGGTTGGCCAGTCCGCGTTTTACCTGTTCCCGCACCATGGCTTCTGTCATATTTATGCGCTGCAGATTTTCCGCAAACAGTGCGGCAGTGGCGAACTTACCTTTTGCCTGTGCCATTTCCCGGTCTATTGTTGAAGCATCAATCGTAATCTTCTGCTTGAGGCTTTCCTGATAGAGCAGTTCCCGGATAATTATATTTTCCAGCGCCTCGCGCTTCAGATTCGCCAGTATTGCTTCATCAGCAGTTTCAGCAGTGAGCCCTTTCTGGCGCTTTATACGGTCCAGTTCCCGCTGAAAATCCTGCACTGTGATAACGGTTGCATTCACCACGGCAGCAGTGGTGGGGTGAGGGCCGGATTCCAGCGCCGGCGCGGTGGTTGCCATCATCAACACCAGCAGCAGCGGGCTGAGAATCCGTCGGTACAACAGAGGCCAAAGGCTGAAGACCGAAGCAAGTAATTTATTGGGTTTAGTTTGATAGCACATGTTTATATTACCTTTTTACCAGCAGCCTTCAGCCTGTATAGTTCATCAGAATCTCGTATTCAGGTTAAACTGTAAGACATCGATGGCCAGCGGCGGCCCGGAAATCTCGTTGGTGGTCAACCAGCGGGTTGAAAGCCAGACATTTCGGCCTACTCCCAGGTCCCCGCCCATAATCCACCCCTTGGCGTTGGTCCCCCCCAGGTGAAAATCAGACTCGGTAAAAGCGTCCACCACAGCATCCGACTCCAGGTACTTGTAGTTCACGAGAATCTTCCATTGGCCAAGATACCTTGGCTTGGGATTGCCGACGGAAATTCCGAACTGGTATCCTTCAGTCTCATTTTTCACGTTGTGACCGGTCAGAGCATTCACCGAAGCGCTGTTATAGCCGATGTTGTTGACATAGTCGGCCGTCATTACCACCCGCAGCGGATCCCAGAAACCAAGATCAAGTGATCCTCCGATATTCAGCTCGCGAAACCTTGCGGCATAAGCGGTCTTGATGGCGGTAGACGGATCGATGTCGAACAGCGTGTTTCCTTTCTGCTGAAACAGGGGTGCGGTATAATCGTATTCTCCCGGCTTGGAGGGATCGTTGGCCCGACCGGTCATGTTTTCGAACTGGTAGAGGGCAGCGGCCAGCTTTGCGGTCAATATCTTCTCGTTGCGGTACTGAACACCTATCTGACCGCCATACATCCATTTATCATGGCTGGTGAGTTCGATCTCCTGTATCGGGAATGCCCCGCCGGTCAGGAACATGCTGAGCGTAGATGTAAGCTGCGGCTTGTATGAAAGCGCCAAACCGTCAAAATTGATATCCGGATCCCAGACAAGATCGCTGCCGTAAAAGGGACTTGCGAAGCGTCCGCCCCAAATGGTGAACGCGCGTAGCGGAGTCCATTTCATGTAGGCGAGATCCACAAGGAAATTCTTTTTGTTGAGCGAGTCCCCAAGGGTGGAGTTGGTTGAAACCGGATTGGTCGTGTTGCCGGTTGCCAGGCCGATCCCTGCCTCAACCTGATCGTTGACCTTGGCAACGAAAGCCAGCCTTGCCCTGATTCGCATCTGGAGACGGTCAACAGAACTGTTTAAAATTTCGGTAGGCTTGTCCGGCCTTACAAAAATACCATTGCCGGTGTCAAATCCTCCACCATTGCCATCATAGAAAACACCTTCTAAACGCAACCGGAAATCCCCATTTATTTTGATCCGTTTGGTCCAATCCGGAATCGGTATGATTTTCTCGGCTACCTGCGCAACGACATTCCGGCGCATGTTCAAGTCGATCGAACCGGCGACCTGCTCTAGATAATGCTTACGCAGAAAGCGATTTCTGATCCGCTCGGTTTCTTCGTCGTTAATAACAGCCTGCTGGCGCAACAGCGCAATTCCCGTCAGAACTATCTCTTTCGGCAATGTTGTCCGGACGTAATCGATCTCGTCGTCAACCGGGGCAATACGATCATCATCCGCTGCATTCCATTTATTGCCGATCCTCTCACCTATCTGGGCAGCCTCGTCCGTTCCAAGTGCTCCTTGCTCGCGCAGCACCTCAATGACCGGCTTGATCTCCTTCTCAGGGAGCGGCGTTACATTCTTAGCCATGACGCCATCAGCAAGAGCAACTTTCAAAGGCTTGTCGTTCAACCCGAGCAAAAAGGCCTCAGCCTCTTCATTGCTCAGGCTTCCCTTTGATTGCAGGAGATTGACGAGTGTCCTGAGATCGGTATTCGAAGCCGGTCCACCAGCGGCCTGTACCCGAATCATGGTGTACTCCTCGTCGGATATCATCCCCTTTGTCTTCAACAGATTTGCCAGAGCCACAACCCCGACCGGTTCTACAGTTTTGTCGGCTTCGGCGAAACTGTTCTTTGCCACGGCCAGAAACAGGATTAATATCCAGGTTGTTACGACACAGTAGCGCATAATAAATTTTATTCTCCGTTTCATAGGTGAGATGCTAATCTGGGGAACAAGGACTCCGGCCCCCTACCCCTGGGAAATAATTCGCACGGTCATCCCGGAAGGCATCCCATCCGGCGGTGGCTGACTTATTTTGAATCCGGGCAGCGAGGCCTTGAGGGCCTCATCCACCTTGTCGTTGCCCGAGGAGGCGACAATCTGGAATTTTACAATGGCGCCTCTCGGGTCGAGCAAAATCTTGACGGTGGTCTGAAACTTCCCTTTCGGTATGCCGCCGTTCTGGTCAAGAACCCTGCGCATCTGCCTCTTGATCTCTTCCTGCATCTTTGAGGTATACCAGCCGTATTTAGTCAGAAGCGCCAGTCTGTTATTGCCGCCTCCACCGCCCAGGGTTATATCACGCCCTTTGCCTTTGCCCTTTGCTACAAGGCCAAAGCCGTCGGAACCGGCAGCGCCATCACCCTCCACCCCCAGGTCGGCGCCCGCTGGAGGAGCGTTATCCGGCGGCTGGTCCTGGTTTTGGGCCTGTGGCTCGGGCATTTCGGTCGGGTCAGGGATCGATTCCTTGGGAGTCTCCTTCTGCGGTTCAGGCTCGGGAGGCTTAACCTTGTCCTCGGGTGGCGGCGGCTTGATCAAGGTGACTTGATACAACGCCTTTTTTTTGCCACCGTCGTCACTCAGGAAAACCTTGACCACAAAGCCGATCAGGGCCAGGAAACAAAGGCCGATTATTCCCGGCACCAGCCAGGTCTGATAAGAAGTGCCTGACTTCTTTTTCGGCTTCTGCTGCGGCTTCTCGGGATCATTCGGAATAATTCCGCTTGCTCGCTGTTCCCATGCCTCCGGTGCTGCCTCACGGTAGCGTTTTAATTTTTTTAATCCGCTCATTTGACCAGTTTTTGTGTTACCAGACCAAGCTGGGTTATCTCCAGTTTCTGGAGCAGGTCCAGGACATCGATGACACTCTTATAGGATATCTTCTCGTCACCCCGCACCAGCACCGGAAGATTGGGATCAGCAGCCTTGAGCTGGCTCAATCGGCTCTCCAGTTCCCCCATGGACACCGGAAAGCTGTCCAGGAAAATGGTCCCTTCCGACGTGATCGTGATCGCCTTGGTAGTCGGTTTGATCTTGCTGACCGCGGCGCTGGCCTTGGGCAGGTTGACACTGATGCCCTGAACCGAAGCGGTGACCACGATCATGAACACCACCAACAGATTCCAGGCCAGGTCCAGCATCGGAACAACGTTTATCTCGACTATCTCGTCATGGTCATCTGCCGGCGCTTTCATGCCCCCTCCTTACCATGGAACCCTTCGACCCGCAGGGCATACTCTTCAATAAAATGACGTGTTTCAACATTCAGATTCTTCATGTGCATGACCAGGAAACTGTAGGCAAACAGTGCGGGAATCGCCACGAACAGACCAAATAGAGTACAGGCCAAAGCCGAAGCAACACCTGGCGCAATTGCGGAAAGGTTGGCCTCGCCGGCCTCGGCCAGGCTGGCGAAGGTGTTCATAACCCCCCAGACCGTCCCGAGCAATCCCCAGAAAGGGCCGCCCGATATGCCCAGGGTCAGAACGATCATCCAGGCGTTCATCTTCCTGAGTTCGTCCGAATTGGCCCTATCCAGAGCCGCGCGGAAGATGTTCATGGCCGAAGTGGTCAGCGTGACCTCCTCCGCCGTTTCTTCGCGCTTTTCAACCCAGTTCATGATGCGGTCGTAGCCGGCCTGATAAATCCGGAATAGTGAGGAATCCTTGAAACTTTCGTCTTGCTGGTCAAGTTCCAGCGGGTCATGGAGATGATTGAAACTCTCCAGAAAGGCATTGTTCCCTTTCTTTATTTTCTGCAATCTGGTGAATTTGCTGACAAACACACCCGCCGCCATAAAGAGCATGAAGGTACAGAGGCCGATGATCATCCAGCCGTCAAAGGTGATGCTCCTGGCAGTGACCTTGATCAGGC
>JBGSQD010000024.1:0-3712 GCA_041738275.1 Geobacterales bacterium | reverse complement strand
GCGGACACAACGTTGAAGGTTAAGAAAAAAGCGGCTGTGAAGCGTAAGAAAAAGCGTAAAAAAAGCGCCAAAAAGACCACTGCAACCATTGTGGAAGACGCATCCGCAGGAAAACTGACTATCAATCAGGTCTTGGATGTCCTGAAGACGACGCGGGACTTTTCAGGTAAGAGCCTGAGCGGTCTCCGGCTTGTGGGAATCAATCTGGGAAAGTGCAACCTGAAGGGGGCTGATCTGAGTCATGCCAATCTGGAGCGGGCCGATCTGGGCGAATCTGACCTTGAGCGGGCCGACCTGACTGGCGCCAACCTGAAAATGGCCAATCTCCGGTTGAGCGGCATGACCGGAGCAAATCTGGATGGCGCCATTCTTGATGGCGCCATCTGGAAGGATGGGAGAATTTGCGCCGCCGGCTCCTCCGGCCTTTGCAGGGATCTTGCTAGCCCATCCTTTGCAAAATAACCTGTGTTCCTGTTTTTACTGATCCAATTCAAGAGGAAGTAGTGAATGAAAATGTATGTCGAAATATTGGTTGTGCTTCCCATCTTGATTATATGCTGGCAGTTCTACTCGTTTTCGGTTTCCCGCAAGAGGGAAGAAAAGCAGCGCCGCTGTCAGGTTTTGGGAATTGTGTATATGGTGTTCGGAGTGCTAGCCCTGGTGTTTCACGATATTGTTATTGTGTTCACGGGCTTGATTCTGATCATGATGGGATTAAGACTGATTGCGCATGGGCTTGATCGAATGGATAAGAGTGTGTTTATCGACATCTACAAGGATGACCGCTAAACCTGCTTCGGCTGAGCCGCTTAATCCGGAAAGCTGATGCATACTCAACGAAGATGAAAAATAAAATTTTATCTGCTGTTTACAGAATATTTTTGTAGACTGTCAGCCCTATTCTCTCGTACCCTGTAAAATAATAAGAACAGGCTTTGCATAGCCACATTACACAACGAAAGGTTATACCATGGCACAGGCACAGAAGGGCGACAAGGTTAAAATTAATTACATCGGAACACTCGAAGACGGAACGGTTTTCGATTCCACTCTTGAAGATGAGTGTAACCAGGATGAGTGCGATTCCGAAGAATGCAGCGACGATGATTGCGGCTGCGGCTGCGAAAGCGGGCCAATGGAGTTGACCATCGGCGCGGTGGAGCTTTTTCCACAGATTGATGAGGCATTGATCGGGATGGCGCCCGGCGAGAAAAAAGCGGTTGTCATACCTGCGGCCGACGCCTTTGGCGAGTATGAGCAGGAAAAGGTGTTCACTGTTCCCCGCAGTGATCTGCCCGAGGATCTCAAGCCTGAAGTCGGTGATGAACTCGTGCTTTCCAACGAAGACGATGAAGATTTGGGTGTTGCCGTTGTAGAAGTAACTGACGAAAGCATAACCTTTGATGCCAATCATCCCCTGGCAGGAGAAGACCTCACCTTTGAAGTGGAACTTCTGGAAATCGTATAGATAATATTGACCCGCTAAAACATCAACGGCCCAGGAGGTTTTCTCCATGGGCCGTTTTTGTTTATATCATCTTTGTGTGGTTTAAGAGGATTACTTGCAACGCTCGGCACGAATCTGCTGGTTATGGCGTGCCAACTCACGAAGGTGGCGGAGCAGCTCGGATTCGCTGAGCAGTGAGTTCTGCACGAAGTACCTGCCGATCGGTTTTTGGATGAATCGTTGGTGAAGCAGAAGGATGTTGAGTTGGGACTGGCTGAGGTGGCCCAGTTTCAGTGCGCGTTCGCCGAATGGGCAGACAAGGTGGGTTGCGTGTAAGATTTTTGATACGGTTTCCTGGTCTATCCATCCCCAACTGCAGGCAAATTCCCCAAGAGGGGGGCGCAGGCTGCGCTGCCACAGTAGGGAACGAACCAGCGCCTGATAGGAAACAGCCCCGCTGTAATACAGGTACAGACCGGTTTTTAATTCAAGAGTGGGAAAAGGACCGTTGTAATAGCGTTCGTTGTGGGATCTTTCGACCTTTTTCATCGGAGTCGGTGCCCTGCGGGTGCCGGCAACCCGTAAAGGGATGACGGCCTTCCGATCCCGCAGGAAACCGTTCAGGACTTCATAGGCTTCAACCGAGCGGCGAAACAGTTCCGTATGATTTGCCTGGCTGCTGCCCGCTGCCAATGCATCCGGATGACATTGCCGTGCCCGCTTGCGATATGCATTACGAACCCCTTCAGGTTGAAGGTAACACAGAAACTCTCTCGTTACCTCCACATCAGGTCCGAACAGGATGCGGCAAGCATTAATGAGTTTTGTCTCTTGGTTCGGTGCCATGGGCAGCGGCCTCGGTAAAGGGAAATCCAAGCGTCAGATGATTTCAATCTTATACATCAAATCAGGTATGAATGGCTAGTAGGTATGCTCTAATTTTTGCTGCACGGGGTGAACAAACATCAGGTTGATTAGTCAAACTGTAAATGGGTGCTGTAAGGCGGCAGTTACTCGGGAATTTTTTTGCAGCAGGATTTTGACCGTGTCCCCAATGATGTCCTGGCAACAATTGATTACTATACACGTTATTTTTTTAAAATAACAGGCTGTCTTTTTTGAAATCTGCAGGTATAGTTGATTCAGGTAGTACTACCAAGAACAGACTGACGACACAAGGGGGAAAATTAATTTCAGAGCAAGATACTCAGGAAGAAAATTTATGTGTCAGTACCTGTCCGGTGTCAAGTTAGTGCCGGAATGACCCTTGAAAAGGGTACAATGGAAATCAGATAATAATTGAGGCCCGCGAAAAATGCGGGCCTTTCATTTTGTGTGCAAGAAATTAATCTGGGATGCGTCGCGCTGCCAATGCAGTTCGCATACGCCCCAGTCCCTCAATCAGAAGGGACCGTGGACAGCCGAAGTTGAGCCGGATAAAGCCGGGGGCATCAAAGTCGGCACCGTCCGAAACCCCCACCCCTGACTCCTCGAAGAATTGTACCGGTTGCTCGATTCCTGTCTGACGGGCATCGATCCAGGCCAGATAGGTTGCCTCCACGTGTGCCATGGACAACCCGGGCATCCTGTTGACCTCTTCCAACACTAAATCCCTGTTGCAGCGCAGATAGGAGATCAATTCCCGCTGCCATTCTCCTCCCTTGCTGTAGGCTGCTTGTGCGGCGGTATAACCAAGTGTGTTTACATGCGGTACGATTCCTCTTATGGCCTTTCGGAAGGCCCTGCGAAGCGTGTGATCGGAAATGACGGCAAATGAGCAGCCCAGGCCGGGGATATTGAAGGTCTTGCTCGGGGCAAGGAGGGTAATGGTGCGGCGCGCGGTTTCCGCCGAGAGGGTGGCGATGGGGATGTGCTGCTTGTCCTCGTCCAGTACCAGACCTGCGTGGATATCGTCGGAACAAATGATCAGATTGTGTTGCTCGGCGACCTCAGCGAGTTGAATCAGTTCATCCCGCGTCCAGACGCGACCAACCGGATTGTGCGGGTTGCAGAACAGCAGCAGTCGAGTCCGCTGGGTAATGGCCTGCTCCAGATCTGCCGGGTCCCATCCCCAGCGCCCGTTCTTCAACTGTAATGGAACCTTGATCAGGGAACGTTGCGACAGGGGTGGCGCCGACATGAAAGGGGGATAGATCGGGGTGAAGGTGAGCACCTCATCGTTATTGTCTCCAATAGCCCGACAGGCGACATTCAGTCCTGTCACCAGTCCCGGGAGCCAGACGATCCATTCTGGCTCAGCCAGCC
>JBGSQD010000169.1:0-73409 GCA_041738275.1 Geobacterales bacterium | reverse complement strand
GCCGTTGCAGGCGCAGCATCCTCTCGGCCAGCTCCCCTGTGGTCAACTCTTCGCCATTGCCCAACTGGCTGATGGGAAAGTTCTGACAGAAGCGGCATTTCAGGGAGCAACCGGAAAGGAAGATCGTGCCCGATCCCCTGGTGCCGGATATGGGAGGCTCTTCACCGGTATGGACATTGGCGGAAGCGATCTTGGGCAGCAGACCAGCACCGCATATGCCTGTTTCACCCTTGATGCGGTTAACATGACAGTCATGGGGGCAGAGATCGCAATGCTTCAGCCGCTGGTAAGCTGACCTGACACGTTTCAGAAGTTCACCCGATTGATAAAGAGCAAGGTAATTCATGGTTTCATGTAGAGGCAGCAGGGTCGCCCTGCCCTGGGCGATTACACCCTGGGCGGGGAAACCCCGCCACTACCGGCTCCTCTCCATCATTTCAACAAAACGTCCGAACAAATACTGCGAATCATGCGGTCCCGGCGACGCCTCGGGGTGATGCTGTACCGAGAAGATCGGCAGGTTGCAGTGGCGGATGCCTTCCACCGTCTGGTCGTTCAGGTTTTCGTGTCCCAGGCAGGCGGCATCTCCCAAGGTATCCAGGTCAACGGCAAAGCCATGGTTCTGGGCGGTAATTTCAACCTTACGGGTGGACATGTCCATGACCGGCAGGTTTGAACCGTGGTTGCCGAACGGCAGCTTTATAGTCTTGCCCCCAAGGGCAAGTCCCAGCAGTTGGTGCCCCAGGCAGATGCCGAAGATCGGTTTTTTACCGACAAATTTACGTATTTCAGCCTGAACCTGCACCAGCGGTTCGGGATCGCCCGGGCCATTGGAAAGGAAGATGCCGTCCGGATTCATGGCCAGTGCATCATCAGCAGGAAAATTTGCCGGAACCACGGTCACATCGCAACCGGCATCAACCAGGCAGCGCAGGATGTTGTATTTGATGCCGAAATCATAGGCAACGACCTTGTACTTCAGTGTTGCCCGGTCCACTTGCGGATAACCTGATTCAAGGTCCCACACCCCTTCTGTCCAGTGATAGGGCTTGTCACAACTGACGCCGCTGGCCAGATCCAGACCGGCCATGCTGGGAATCGCCCTGGCCTTGGCCACCAGGCTATCGTGATTAAAGTCCACGGTGGAAATAATGCCGTTCTGAGCCCCCTTGTCCCGCAGATGACGAGTCAGGGCACGGGTATCAATACCATGGATGCCAACTACGCCATTCTCCTTGAGATAGGCATCAAGACTCATGGTGGCGCGCCAGTTGGAGTAGCAGTCCTGATACTCCCTGACGATGAAGCCGGACAGGAACAGACCGCGGCTCTCGATATCCTCGGGATTGATGCCGGTGTTACCGATCTGGGTGTAGGTCATGGTGACCATCTGTCCCTTGTAGGAGGGGTCGGTCAGGACTTCCTGATAGCCGGACATGGCGGTATTGAACACCACTTCACCGGTGACCTCGCCGGATGCGCCAAAAGATTTTCCTTCAAAAATGCGCCCATCTGCGAGCGCCAAAACAGCTTTCATAAGTTCTACTCCCGGAAATAACTCAATTAAATGCTTTGGATATTATCGTTTATAAACAACTTTACCGGCGAGAATAGTACAGGCGGCAGCACCTTTGACACGCCACCCCAGGAAAGGGGAATTTTTGGACTTGCTGGCCAGCTTATCCGCCTCAACCGTCCACTCAACAGACGGATCGATTACTGTAATGTCGGCCACACTGCCAACCTTGATATTACCACGCTGCAAACCCAGAATATTCGAAGGGTTGCATGACATCTTCTCAATCAATTGATTAAGGGTAAGAACACCATCGGTTACCAGCTTGAGCGACAACGGCAAGGAGGTCTCCAGGCCGACAACACCGTTCATGGCCACGTTGAATTCCACATCCTTCTCGTCCAGGTGATGGGGGGCATGGTCCGTGGCAATAGCATCAATGGTGCCGTCTGCCAGACCGGCCTTGATGGCGGCCACGTCATCGGCCTCGCGAAGCGGCGGGTTCATCTTGGCATTGGTGTTGTAGCCCCGCACCGCGTCGTCGGTCAGGGAAAAGTAATGAGGTGCCGTTTCGCAGGTCACCTTAACACCCCGCGCCTTGGCCTCGCGGATGATCCGCACCGCCCCGATGGTGGAGACATGGGCAATATGGATTGGTGAATTGGTGTATTCGGCCAGCATTACCTCGCGGGCCGTGGCGATATCCTCCGCCACTCGGGGAATTCCCTTCAGTCCCAGTTCGGTGGAGGTGAAACCCTCGTTCATGGTCCCCTCACCCACCAGTTCCAACTCCTCGGCGTGGGAGATGACCATGATCCCGATTCCGGCGGCATACTGCAAAGACCGCCGCATCAACTCACTGTTGACAACCGGCCTGCCGTCGTCGGATACCGCCACACAGCCGGCCTCCTTGAGTTCGCCCATCTCGGACATGCGCTCACCGTTCAAGCCATAGGTGATGGAACCGACCGGAAAGACATTGCAGACCCCCTCGGCCTTGGCCTTGTTGAGGATGTAGCTGGCGACCGATTTATTGTCGATAACCGGTTTGGTGTTGGGCATACAGCAAACCGAGGTAAAACCGCCGGCTGCTGCAGCCCTGGTGCCGCTGATGATATCCTCTTTGTACTCCAGGCCTGGGTCGCGCAGGTGCACGTGCATGTCGATCAATCCCGGCACGACATACTTACCGGCTGCATCCACCACCTCAGCGCCGGCAGGTGCCTGCAGACCCTTGCCGATCTCTTTGACCAATCCGTTTTCCACCACAACATCCAGTGTATCGTCCATCCCCTGGGAAGGATCGATCACCCTGCCGTTTTTTATCAGAAGATTCATATGTTCACCTCATTTTCAGGAATTTGACATTCGTTGCAGAACCGGTCGATTTTTCGCTAGATCAAGGCTGTCGAGGGATCGCGCGGAGGCGTAGTACCCAAAGGGCATAAACAGCGCTACGCCGCACAAGTGATCCTGAAGACTTACGCAGAGCTAGCGGAAAAGTGGCCGGTTCACTCGAGTTCGCCGCCGCAGACGTGGTACAACATCGCCATCCTCACCGCCACACCATTTTCCACCTGCTTGAGGATATGGGACTGGTCACCATCCACCACGTAGCTGGACATCTCCACCCCACGGTTGATCGGGCCGGGATGCATGACCATGGCGTTCGGCTTGGCCAGCTTCAGATTCTCAGGGTTCAGGCCAAAATAACGTGAATATTCGCGGGTATTAGGCATGAGGGTCTTGCCCTGGCGTTCCTGCTGGATACGCAGCATCATAACCACATCAGCGTCCTGGATGGCCTCCTTCATATTGCCGCAGACCGTGACGTTGCCCAACCGTTCTACACAGGGGGGCATCATGGTTGGCGGCCCTGCCAGATAGATATGGGAGCCCATCTTGGTAAGACCCTGGATGTCGGAGCGCGCCACCCGACTGTGGGTGATGTCGCCAACAATGGCAACCTTGAGTCCGTCAAGCTTGCCAAAACGATCCTTCATGGTCAGCATGTCCAGGAGACCCTGAGAGGGGTGTTCGTGAGCACCGTCGCCGGCATTGATAATCGAGCAGGTGACCTTCTTTGCCAGGTGATAGTGGGCGCCGGAGACGGCATGGCGCATGACAATGATATCCGGCTTCATGGCCAAAAGGTTGAGGGCCGTATCCGCCAGAGTTTCACCCTTGGTGGCCGAACTGGAAGAAGGCGTGATATTTACGGTGTCCGCCGAAAGCCGCTTGGCGGCAATCTCGAAGGATGTCCGGGTCCGGGTTGACGCCTCGTAGAACAGGTTGATAATGGTCTTGCCGCGTAACGTAGGGACCTTTTTGATATCACGACCGTTAATCTCCCGCATGTTCTCGGCCGTTGAGATAAGCAGTTCGATATCCTCTTTTGTCAGGTCCCTGAGCGCAATGATGTCCCTATGCTTGAACTCCGCCATGCCAACCTCCCCTCGCTATTTTTCCAGGACAACCTTTACAGGCTGTTCCTTTTCATTAAATACAACAACTACGTTTTCCTTGAGACTGGTGGGAACATTCCTTCCCACAAAATCGGCCCGGATAGGCAACTCACGATGACCACGGTCAATCAGTACCGCCAACTGGATTGACCGGGCTCGACCATGGTCCATAAGCGCATCCATGGCGGCACGAATTGTGCGGCCGGTAAAAAGCACATCATCCACGAGAACCACCCGCTTGCCCTCCAGAGAAAAGGCGATGTCTGTCTTGCCAACAGGCAGATGTGGCGCATGGCTTTTTATGTCGTCACGGTACAGGGTGATATCGACTGATCCCACGGGAACCGTATCACCCTCGATGACGCAGATGTTTTTGCCGATCTCCTCCGCAAGAAAAGCCCCACCGGAGCGAATACCGATCAGAACCAGGTCCTTTACCCCTTTGTTCCGTTCCAGTATCTCATGGGAAATACGAGTAAGTGCCCGTTTTACGCCACTCTCATCCAATAGTACCGTTAGAGTTTCCGTCATAGCGATCTCCTCTTTCTTGTGATACAAAAAAAGAGCCTTACCGCGCCATGCGGCAAGACCCTTCGGATATGAGTTTCTTTTTATTCATTGGTGTCACCTTTATTAGCCTCTCGGGCTAACTTAAAAGGTAGTGGTATGTGAGGTGTGTCAATGTACCACCGCCAGAACATCAGGTCAAGGAAGATTTGAACGTCTTTTTCTGATCAAATTTAGTCTGGGAGTATGTTGAAATTGATTCAATATCCGCTGGTTTATCAGCAGCGGCTTAAAATCCTTCAGTTCTTGTAACATGCAAGTAGAAATTATTTACCGCCATTTTTCTTTGCAGCCATTGCTTCATCCAGCACCACCAGATAGCCGTCCGGATCAAAACACCACATTTCCTTGATTCCGTAAGGTTTTACCTCCAGCGGATAGAGGATCTCAATTTCCTCCTCCATAATGGCGTCATTGATCTCTTCAATATCCTTAACCTCGAAGTGGAGCGTAACCCCGATGCCTCTTGGAAACATGGCCAGACGGTGTTCCAGCACAGGGTGGGCCCTGATAACATCACTCTCCTCAACAAAAACTATGGCAATACCATCCATGTCCAGCACAATATGTTCCGGGGCTCCGGGGGACGTAAAAGAACGCTGTACCGGCAACTCCAGAATTCCCGCATAAAATGCCTCCGTGACCACCAGTTGTGAAACAACGAGCTGGATAGAATGAAGGGCGCGGTGTGCCTTCATTCCAATCCCTTGAACAGAATGGTAGTGTAGCCGGAAAGGCGGGAAAGCCAGTTGGAATAGAGGAGGACACCCACGACGATAAGAAACAGACCGGTAATAATTTCAAATACCCGAATGTACTTTTTGAAACGATTAAAGAGGGTCAGAAACTGGTGCATGGCCAGAGATGAAAGAAGAAATGGGATGCCGAGGCCCATGGAGTAGAATAGCAACAATATTATGCCGTTGTAGACATTTTCTTCCGTAGCGGCAAGGGTCAGGATTGCTGCCAGTATCGGGCCGATGCAGGGGGTCCAGCCTGCGGCAAAGATCAATCCCACCAGGAAACTGCCGGCATACCCGACCGGTTTGTATTTTACGGATAATCTCTTTTCACCCATCAAAAACTTAAATGGGATCATCCCGGTAACGTGAACACCGAACAGTATGATGAGAACCCCGCCGACCTTTCGTATCAGCATGGCGTTGCTTTGCAGAAATGAGCCGATGTAGGTAGCCGATGCCCCCAGCAGGACAAATACGACCGTAAAGCCCAGGATGAAAGAGATCGAATGGAGGATGGACTTTTGCCGTACTATGTGTGACGGGTGTTCCGCCTGCAGATCGGCAAAAGAAAGACCAGTGATATAAGTGATGTAGGAAGGGATAAGCGGCAGTACGCAGGGCGACAGGAACGAAAGCAGTCCTGCAATGAAGGCCCCGGCATATGTAACTTCCTGGCTATTCAAGGTGAGTTACCACTACTTCAGCAGGTCTTCCAGGAAAGATGCCACATCAGGAGAATCCCAGCCAAGCGGACCGATAACTTTTTTCACGATAATGCCGTTTTTGTTGATAATAAACGTTTCCGGAACACCGGTGATGCCGTATGCATTGGCGGCCTTATTGTCAGTATCGATATAAACAGGGAGCTCGGAAAAACCGTCGGTCTTGAAAAAGGACTCGATTGCCGGCTTGCCGCCTTCATCAATAGAAACCGCAACCATCTGAAATGGTTTACCGGCCATGGCCTTGTTCAACTTGATCATCGAGGGTATTTCCTCGCGGCATGGCGGACACCAGGTGGCCCAGAAATTTAGCAGCACCACCTTGCCCTTAAGGTCGGACAGCTTCAACGGGGAACCGTTCATTCCGGTAACAACTATCTCAGGAGCAGGCTTGTTTTCGGAAGGCACGGCCTGCTTGCCTGGTGAGCTTGAATCTTTCCGGTTGCATGCCACCATCATCACCAGTGCAATCACCGCAAACAGATACAGAAACTTCTTCATGCATTTCCTCCAGATATGTCAAATATTCGTTTTCTATGGCGGGATGGTGCTGGAAGACTATTTATTGCGGGTAATTATGTAATCGGACAACTCCAGCAAGGCATCCTTGACCTGGCTTTGGCCAAAACCGGCAAGATGCGCTGTGCATCCGGCAATGTAGTTACGTGCCAGATCCACAGTATAGTCGATACCGCCATAGCGTTTCACCAGACCCGAGACATCTCGAAAATCATCCAGGGACATCTCATCCTTTTCGATAACGGCAGCTATGATCGTTCGTTCTTCCTCAGAGCAGTGCCGCAGTGTGTGGATCAACGGCAGGGTGATTTTGCCTTCTTCCAGGTCGTGGCCGATGCTCTTGCCGAATTGTTCTTCAGTGGCAATGTAATCAAGCGTATCATCCATAAGCTGAAAAGCTATCCCCAGATCCATGCCGAAGTCTGCAAGTAATCTCTGCTTTTCAGGAGACACCTTGCCAAGGATCGCTCCGGCCTCACAGGCAGCCGACATGAGGATGGCCGTCTTTGAGCGTACCACTCCGATATAGCTCTCTTCACTGAGGTCGAGTTCGCCGGTGCAAAGCAGCTGCATGACCTCGCCCTCAGCAATTATTGTGGTTGCCCCGGACAAAACCCGCAGTATATCGAGACTGCCAACGGCAACCATCAATGAAAATGATTTGGAAAACAGGAAGTCGCCAACGAGTACTGACGCCTCGTTACCCCACAGGGTATTAGCCGAGGCAATGCCGCGGCGCAGGGTGGCACTGTCAACCACATCATCATGAAGCAGTGTGGCTGTATGGATAAATTCTACGACACTTGCCAGAGGAACAGCTTTATCCCCCTGATAATCACATAACCTTGCCGCAAGCAGAAGCAGTGCGGGACGAACACGTTTACCGCCACTGGAAAGCACATACTCTGCAACTTTACGGATTAGGGGAACGTCCGACTCCAGGTCTTTGCGGAATTGCTCTTCAACGCGTTTCAGGTCATCGCCAATGATGTTTAGAGCGGACTGCATCAGGTTTTTCCTTTAGTAAGTTAGAAATTTTTCTGCTTTATTTTAGCAGAAATAATTTCGTTAACGCACTTATCCTTGTTATCAGGGTTAGGATAAATTTACGTCATAGTAATGGAATGAAAAGCCGTTTGTCAAAGCATTTCTGGATGTTGACACGCCCTTTGACGCAAGGTTTCCATTGCCAGACAGCGCATCGCAGTATATGGTATTAATTTGTAACATACTTACACTAAGATTATTGTTTTGGGGATAAAATTATTATGCGATTTGACGAACTCAACCTTCCGGCACCTGTCCAGCAAGGCATAACCGACGCCGGCTTCAACAACTGCACACCCATTCAGGAGCGTACCCTGCCCATCTCATTGTCCGGTAAAGATGTAGCCGGCCAGGCCCAGACCGGAACAGGCAAAACCGCGGCCTTTCTGGTAACACTCTTTACCCGTCTTATCAGCAACACCTCAGCAAAGGGGGGACATCCCCGCGCCCTGATACTGGCACCTACCCGCGAACTGGTGGTACAAATCGAACAGGATGCCCAACTTTTGGGAAAACATTGCGGCCTCACTATCCAGGCCATCTACGGTGGTGTCGATTACATGAAGCAGCGCGATGCGCTTCGCGATGGTGCTGACGTGATTATCGGCACACCGGGACGACTTATCGACTACCTCAAACAAAAGGTCTACAGCCTGAAAGAAATAGAGATGCTGGTGATCGATGAAGCCGACCGCATGTTCGACATGGGCTTTATTGCCGACCTGCGTTTCATACTGCGTCGCCTTCCTCCTTTTGACAAACGCCAGAACCTGATGTTCTCCGCCACCCTGAACCAGCGTGTAATGGAGCTGGCCTACGAATTCATGAATGGACCTGAAAAGGTCTCCGTCACCCCCGAAAAGATGACCGCCGAAAATGTCGAGCAGGTCATATACCATGCATCACGAAAAGAGAAGTTCCCCCTGTTGCTTGGACTGCTGCGACGGGACGGGATGGCGCGTACCATGATCTTCATCAATACCAAGCGTGAAGGTGAATACCTGCATGACCGCCTCAACGCCAACGGTTTTCCCTGTCGTGTTATCTCCGGGGATGTGGAACAGAAGAAGCGGCTGCGCATTCTGGAGGATTTCAAGGAAGGAAAACTGCCGATCCTGATTGCCACTGATGTTGCCTCACGTGGTCTGCATATTGATGGTGTTTCCCACGTCATAAACTACGATCTGCCACAGGACTGTGAGGACTATGTCCATCGTATCGGCCGCACCGCTCGTGCCGGAGCCAAAGGTAAGGCCATATCACTTGCAGACGAGGACGGGGTACTTTACCTGGAGGCAATCGAGGAGTACATCAAAAGTAAAATTCCGACCGAATGGGCAGAGGACGACCTGTTTGTCAACGACTTCAACCGGGTGTCTCGGCCCAAGTATAATAAAGACAATAAACCTGCAGGACGTGGGGGGAGCAGTTCTCCCCGAAAAAGCACCCCTGTCAAAAAAACGGCAATAGTAACTGCCACAAAAACCCCAGTTGCTGCAAAATTGAATTCTGAAACAGGAGAACCCGTAAAGAAACGTCGCAGGAGAACGAAGAAACCGGCCGGTGAAGGTCAACAAAATCAGAAAAGTTCAGCTGAATAATCTTGACCTTTCTAAAGTGGCTTAAGTACGTTATCGAAGTAATCATCTGCCGAATTTGAAGATTGCAGTTTCAGACTGACCAAACAACTATTTTTAGAGCAGAGAGGATAGGTCACATGTCCTTTGCAGGCGATTTAGAACACTTGCCGATTGTCGATATCATCCAACTGCTTCACTCAACAAGAAAAACAGGTACCCTATGCCTCAAAAGCCATAAGGGAGAGAGCCAACTGGTCTTTAATGACGGCTACTTTGTCTCTGCCAACCATGTGAACAACAGCGTTCGCATCGGACAAGTCCTGGTGGAGATGAAAACGATCACCCCTGACCAGCTCGAAGCAGCCCTGCTGGAACAAAAGAGTGCCGGTCCAAATCGGAAACCATTGGTAGCAACGCTCCTGGATAAGGGAATCATTAATAAAGATGATGCCTATAAGGGTTTGGAAGAACTGATCGAGATGACGATTGTCGAGGTGTTGACCTGGACGACCGGGACGTTTTCTCTTGATGTGACAAAAAATGAAATTTCCGACGAATATCGCTATTTCCCGGAGACCTTGCAGCAGGAAATTTTTATGAACGCGCAAAGCATTCTGATGGATGCCCTGCGCATTTATGATGAAAAAATGCGCGACGGCACCTTATCTGAAGTATTTTTCTCGTCATCTGAAGGTTCCGCAGAAGAAATCAGCACTACGGAGACGAGTGATCTGACAATTACAGCTGATCTGCTCGGCCTGGATGCCATCGACACCCTGAAAAAAAGCATCCCCAGTGTATTTTCGGGACTTAAGGACATTGATCCTTCCGAAAAGCATCGCAAGATTATCGGGGAAGAGCTTCAAGGCATCCCAATTGTCGACCAGGACAGGATTTGTTCCGTACTGACCGCCTTCTCAAGACAGGCTCAAGATTCAGGAGCAAACAGTACCGGCCTGGCAATTATTTTATTCAGTCGGGACAACTACATTACCCATACCCTGAAAACGGTCTGCAAGCATGAGGATCTTTTTGTATTTACCACTGATGAGGAGGTGAATCTGGATCTTATTATCGAACAATCACTTGCCAGGGATCTCATGCCCATTCTGGTAATCGATTCACCATCAAAACAGGATGATGACGTTTCAGCAAAGCTCAACTCCGAACTGGTGCAACATAAGCTTTCACAGTATCCGCAGATCTCCATCCTGCAGGCAATCCCGTTATGGGATTACAAATTATCCCTGCAAGCTCTGCAAACAGGCGTGAGAGCCATCCTGCCACGTCCCAGCAAGGAAGATCGTAAAGAAACCTTTGTGGACGACACCATAACGTTCCTGACAACTTTTCAATCCTACCTTAAAACGTATCTATCCGGACCGGACCATCAGCAGGCCATACGCCGATTCAAAGAATGTCTCATCGAATTGAACATGTCCACACAACCTCCGGAAGTGGCGTCTTTGCTTCTCAACTTTGCGTCAACAATGTTCGAACGGACCATAACCTTTGTAGTCGGAAAGATGGAGCTTATTGCCGAAAAAGGTATTGGAGTGAAGGCTGATAAAAATTCCGGACCAACACCGGCGATGATGTTTAAGATACCTCTTGGGCAGCCTTCAATTTTCAAAGAGGTCCTTGAGAACGGCACTTTATTCTATGGTCAATCCAACGACAATGTCTTGAAAAGCTGTCTTTTCGAAGAGATCGGCATACCGCACAGTTCAAAAATACTTCTCCTGCCCATAAAAAGCTTTGGCAGGGTTATCGCCATCACATATGGTGATTTCGGCCCTAAAGCGGGTTCTCCGGTGCAGATCGATCTGCTGGATAGCCTGGCACGTCATGCCAGTCTTGTACTGGACAATGCATTCTATAGAAAAAAGTTTGAAAAACCCGTTCAAACTCAATAAAGTAATCTACCTATTACATTTAAAGAAGGGTTACGCTTATGGACGCAAATATTCTTCACCAGATTTTGGAAATAGCCTTCCAAAAAAGAGTATCGGATCTTCACTTTGAAGTGGACAATCCACCGTTTTTCAGAGGTCGGGGACAGCTAATCAGGGCAAAGATGCCAAACCTGACACCCGCGGACACTGAATTCATAGCCGCGCAGGTTTTGCAGCATAATAACCGCAAACTCAATGACGATATTAAAGAGCTTGATGCATCATATTCTTTGCCAAGCGGCGGACGTTTCCGTGTCAGCATATTCCGCCAGAAAGGAAACTACGGCATTGTCATGCGGGTCATTCCGCCCCACATCGGCACCTTTCAGGAGTTGAATCTGCCAACGATTCTGGAAGAGATCGCAAAGGCGCCAACCGGTCTTATCCTTGTCACCGGCCCTACCGGCAACGGGAAATCAACCACACTGGCCTCCATTCTCCGGTTCATCAACGAGAACAACGGTTACAACATCATAACCATAGAGGATCCTATCGAATTCCTCTTCACCTCTCAAAAAAGCTGTATTATCCAGAGAGAGGTCGGTATCGATACCGAGAGTTTTAATTCCGCCCTCAAGGCAGCTTTGCGCATGGATCCTGATGTCATAATGGTGGGGGAAATGCGTGACAAGGACACGATCGATGCCTGCATAAAAGCCGCGGAAACCGGACACCTGGTTCTTTCTACACTGCATACCCTGGGTGCCGTATCCACTATCAATCGAATTATCGGGCACTTCCCGCCCGAGGCACAGGAGATTATTCGGCAAAGATTGGCAGATATCCTTGTCGCAACCGTGTCATTGCGTCTCATCAAGGATAAATCAGGAGAAAACATCCTGCCGGTTGTCGAGGTGATGCGTGCCACAACAACAATTCAAGCCTGTATTCGGGATGGGCGTCTCGATGAAATCGAAAAGCATATAGAAAATGGAAGTTCCCAGTACCACATGCAGACTCTGGATCAGCATCTGCTGCAGATGTATCGGCAAGATCTCATCAATATGGAGGACGCCAAACGCATTACCCATTCCATGGATTTTGAAAGAAAACTTATGTTTGACAATTAATTGCCCATAACTTCGCAACAGTACAATATTTCGCAGTTATGCCTTTGCAGCACTATTAACTTCTCCTTGAGGGATCTGTTTTATGCCGGACTCACTTCCAAGTGCATCCTTTTCCTTTCCGATTCTGATTGTCGATGATGATCAACTGTTGAGGAGAATTCTTGAGACAAACCTGACAACTGCCGGTTATGAGGTGGTTGCTGCAGAAAACGGCAAAGAGGCTCTGGAGATCTTCAATTCGGGGTATTACCCGATAGTAATGACCGATTGGATAATGCCGGAGATGGATGGTTTGGACTTGTGCCGGGCCATCAGAAAGGAAGAAACCGAGCGCTACACGTTTATCATCCTTCTCACATCACTGGACTCAAAAAATGACATTATTGCGGGACTTGAGGCAGGGGCTGATGAATATCTCGTCAAACCGGTAAACCAGAACGAATTGAGAACCCGCCTTAAAACCGCCCGGCGGATTCTTGAATTGGAGAGCAATCTCCAGAAAAGCCTGGAGGAGATCAGAAGCCTTGCCCTCATAGACCCGGTTACAGGGATTTACAACCGGCACTACATGGATGATCGCATGGCTCAGGAGATCAAAAGAGCTTATCGTTATGAACATCCCCTGGCATTGATACTCGTAAGCATAAATAATTTCAAACAGGTTAGCGATACCCATGGGTATTACAGTGGAGATCAGGTCCTGAAGTCCTGTGCCGACTGCCTGACAGAGGCTGTGCGCAAGGGTGTTGACTGGCTTGTGAGGTATGATGAAGATAAGTTCCTGGCTGTTTTGCCGGAAACAGATGCGGCCGGAGCGATGATCGTTGCCAAACGATTGCGGATCAGGATTTCAACGATGGTAGTAAAGATGTATCAGCACGAGATAAGGGTGACCGCCAGTTTTGGGGTGGCTAGTTTTTCCGCAAACAAGTTAAAGCTTGGCATAACGGCCCAGATACTTCTTGATAAGGCAGAACGCTGCCTTCATCAGGCCAAGGATGAAGAGACGGATACGATCAAGGGAGTTCAACTCAGTTAAGCGTTGACTTCAATTTCTTCGCTGATCATTTAAGCTGCACACTCCATGTTGATTTTATGAAAAAACGATAGTGAATCGATCTGATGCTGCCGTTGTTCCGGGTCCGGCATCAGAATCAATTCATCCATAATGAAACCAACCCTTTCAAAATAAGCAATCCCCTCTCGCACCATATTCAAGACGATATCCCCGCCTTCAGGAATGTGGTCAGGGCGGCAAACCAGTACTTCACCAGTTTCTTTCATATACCACACCACATACACCATCATGCTTTGACTAAGGTCCTTAACGAGACAAACAAAACCATCACAACTCTGGACCTGGTTACCTAACGGCGCGGCTTGTATTTTATTGAAAGAACGGTGCACTTCGACCACATCTTCAAGTATGGTATATGGAATGCCTTCCAATGTCGAATCCGGCTCAAAGTTGACATACTCGAATTTATCAAAGGCTCCGAAGGGGTTGGAAAAAGATACGTTAAAACTCGCTGAGCCGGCAAAATGGGGCTCTGGCTCCATTTCATATCGGGAATCTGAAGTTGTTTTGCTGTCTACGGTCGAGAGCGATACGCCGATTGGAGATGCTATAACGGCACGGGCTTCGGAGAGTTGACGCATCTCCTCCTTTAAGGCTTTGACCTTCTTGATTGCGATCCGACGCTGGGATTGGTTGATCTGCTGAAGACGTTCGATCTCCCCATTGGCCTTAACCTTCAATTCTGCCGCCATTGATTCCAGGGTGCGCTTATCATCACTGAGAGAGTCGACCATTTTCTTCAGTTTTTTCAACTCCACTGCAGCATTTCTCTCCAGCGCGTCCATCTCCTGAAGGGCGGATTCATTCTTGGTACGCTCGAAGGACAAGTTCTCATCTGCAATTGTCAATGCAGCTCGCAGAGCATTTATTTCGTTGGATTGCGTCGCAATAATCGCATCATGTTCACGTTGCAGCCGGTCTATCTCTTGTTGAAGTAAACCGGTTTCTTCGCTGTATAAGGCTTGAGCCGCGATTTTAACAGCCTGAGCTTGTTCTTCCAAGACCTTGACCGCATTTTGCAAAACCTGAGTTTCCTGCCGAGCAGCTTGGACTTCAGTTTGTGCCGCAGAAGCTTCATCCTGGGTTTTACTGATCTGTTCAAGTAAACAGGCAACCTCCCCTTTAGCTGCTCTGGCATCCTCCTGTGCAGCCTGGACAAGGTCATTTAAAACCAGAATCTCCTGGCTGGCGTCGTATGCTTCCTGTTTGGCTTTATCCCTCTCTTTAAGTAAAACCCTTGATTCTTCTTTGGCTGCCTTAAGTAACGTGTCAAAAGAGTGTTGATCAAGTTGAGCCTTCTTGCTTTTTACATTGGCGTGCAACTGCTCGCTTTTGTCCACCTCAATTTTCTCGCGGATATTGTCAAGTTCAGCCTTTAACGTGTCCCGTTCCAGAATTAAATCAGCAACGGATTCTTCATGCAAGACCAGCTTTTCTGCAGGCTCAATCTTAGCTGTATTTGCCGACAACACTTGCTGTCTGAGCTTGTCAACTTCAGTTTTATAGGTTTTATGGGCTCGAGATGCTTTTTGGAGCAATTCTTTTTTTTCAAGAGTCAGGGCTTCAATTGCAAACATGGCTGCGTCGAGTCGAACAGCCAGGGGTGGCTCCCGCATGACCTTCATATCACGCATAATCACTTCGCGAGTCGCAGGACTGAACTCCATATTGACCTGTTCCATGCAAAAACCAATATTTGTCAGGAAGGATTCAGCCTCTTTGAGGAGAATAGCGGTTTTTTTATTGTCAAATCCGACTGGGTCGGCAACAAAAACCAGATTAGATTTGAGCTGGGTGTCATACAAGCCGATGTAGACGCGGAACAGATTGTATTCACGGACAGCACAGATAAATGCGTCGAAGAGGTGACCCTGGCTGTAATCAACATCAGGTACAATTGGGGAGGTTGATCGGCGAATGGAGAGCAGATTTGGTTCGTCTATCCTGACAAAGCTTCTGGTACGGTCGAGAGAAAAGGCCATGGCGAAACTCCCCTGCCCTTCACGGAATATATCCGGTTAAGGCAAAGACCCATTTCGGCGCATTATAAACAAAAGGGTGCCGAAAACTGATATTTCGGCACCCGGCTGTCTCAGAGAGACCCTAAGCTATCCGCCCCGCCATTGCTGACGGTTTAGTCTTATCGCTTATCAGAAGGTCAATAATATTTTTTTATATTTTTAGTATATAGCAGATTACATTCCATATTCAAGTTTATTTATTGAAGTAAAGAAATACACAAAGTCGTTATTTAACCACATAAACAAGAAAAACAAGCGACATATGACGAAAACAATTGATATATTGAAGCGCGGACAACAAACCTTCAATTCACCCGGTTCTTATCAAACCTTATGTAGCAACTCTCCCTGTACAAATTCAATTGACGACAAAAATACCTGTGTTATGCTCCTCCAAAAATATAGCATTTACCCACTAAATACAGTTAAATTAATCTCACTGTATGTTCATGAATGGGTCTGCTAAATTGGACTTGCCACAATATTCGGTACTGTCTTCATTTCGAGGAGGAAGTAGTGTCCATAAAGCCTTACCGAAACTGGTCTATCCACTGGAAGATCATGCTGATCCCCATAATCACTCTGATTCTGATCGTTGCCGGAACCGAACTGGTTGTGCTTCCACGCATATCTTCCTGGCTGATGGAACAGGAAATGCACAAGGTCCGGAACGTGGTTGAGGTAGCATATCAACAGATCGTAGAAGGTGCACGAGCATCTGCCGACGGACACATATCCCTTGAAGAAGCTCAAAAGGATGTTAAATCCTCCATCAAGCAGATGCGCTACGGCAAAAACGAGTATTTCTGGATTAATGATCTTACGCCGCGCATGATTATGCACCCCACCAAACCGGAATTGGATGGCAGCGACGTCGCAGGCTATAAGGATCCCAACGGCAAGCTGCTCTTTATGGCTTTCGTAAAAACATGCAAGGAGCAGGGAGAGGGATTCGTGGATTACATGTGGCCCAAGCCCGGAGAAGAACTGCCGGTTATGAAAACTTCCTATGTCAAGCTTTACAAGCCATGGGGTTGGATTATCGGCAGCGGACTATATGTTGATACGTTCAAGGCCAAGGTTCAGATGCTACATCAAATTCTTCTCGGGACTGGTGTTTTCTTTTCCTGCGCTATGCTCGTTCTTGCCTGGACAATCGGCCGTGGCATCAAACGCTCCGTGGATGAAGGACAGAAATTTGCCGCTGCAGTATCATCTGGCGATCTGACCAGGACCCTTGTCGTAATTAACGATGACGAGGTTGGCGGCCTGGGGAAATCTCTCAATACTATGGTTGCCAATCTCCGTTCCATGATCGGCCTGATCAACACGACATCCGGTGAACTTGCAACTACGGCCCTGGATATAAGTCAAGCATCAGGCACCATGGTTATCTCTGTAGAGCAGCAGCAAGCGGATATTCTTGATACATCCAACTCATCAACGGAGATAACCCGGCTTATCGAGAATGTTAACGGAGAGGTAAAAGGGCTCAACTCTGCTGTGGATGAAAGCTCTGCCTCGGTATTGGAACTAGCCGTGAGCATAGCGGAGGTTGCGCAAAATATGGAGCATCTAACCTCTTCAGTGGACGATATCGGCTTTTCCATCGACGAGATGAGCAAAGCGCTTCGGCAGATAGACAGCGGAGTACAGACCCTGCAGTTCACAGCCTCCTCCACCGCCTCATCTGTTACGGAATTCAATACATCAATACGTGAAATTGAAAATTCCGCTAAAGAGAGCGCCCTGATCTCTGACCAGGTTCGAAACGACGCCAAGACCGGCAAAGATGCGGTTGAAGCGACCATCGACGGAATCAGCAAGATCATTCAGTCCTCGCAGATCACTGCCGAATCGATTGGCGCCCTCTCCGACAAGGCAAAGAGCATTGACTCCATAGTCACCGTCATTGACGACATTGCTCATCAGACCAGCCTGTTAGCCCTGAACGCCTCCATCATCGCCGCACAGTCAGGACAACATGGCCGAAGCTTCGGAGTAGTGGCTGCGGAGATCAAGCAGCTTGCAGAACGAACTACCCGCTCCACCCGTGAGATTGCCGATGTCATCAAAGGGGTCAAGAGTGAGACCACGAGGGCTGTCAACTCGATCGGAGCTGCAACGGAGAGCATTAAAAACGGCGAACAGCTCTCTCGACAAGCGGGCGCCATTCTTGAGAAGATCGTAATTGGTGTCAACCGCAGCGCACAACAGATGTCGGAGATTGCCCGTGCCACAAAGGAACAAACCCGAGGCAGCGAGATGATCTCCATGGCCATGGAGCAAATTTCCGAGATGAGTACCGCAATCGCCGATAATACGGACCAGCAGCGCAAGGGAAGCGAGGCTATTCAGGAGGAAGCGGACAAGGTCAGGTTATTCTCGGCGCAGGTTATGAAATCCATGAAGGAACAGACTAATATAGGCCACCAGCTACGAAGTATGGTCCAGCAGGTTTCTGAGATGAGCGAGCAGATCAAACAAGCAGGTATGGAACAGACTAAAGGCAGCAAACAAATAGAAAAATCAGTGGAAAGAATCCAGCAATCCGCAGCGGCCGTACATCAAGGCACCAAGGTATTGGACAGTGGAGTTGCAAAACTCGGCAACCAGGCCGAAATGCTCTACCATAAGATTTCCAGCTTCAAGGTCTGATGCAAGCGGTGTGCTTGGTTGATACTCCGATTGCGTCAAAAGCAAAATCTGTAATGTTTTAAATATTTAAGCTTGTACAATTAATGTATCAGTTTATGGATACCTGCAAATCCAAACATCCTTCCTTCTTCACCAAAAATCGCAATATCGTAATTATCCATGCCGCCAGAGATTTGTATGAATTCTATGAATTTGACTATACGGTGAATGGCGCATATACCCCTTACTGATCCAAATACTTCCGGAGGGGAATATGAAACATATCATTTTGCTGGTAATACTGCTTATCGGAGGCACCGCTGCCGCCATTGCAGGAGGTTACAACTATGTTGAAGCAGACCAGTTCCGGCAATGGCTTGTAAATGGAAAGGATATGGCGATTATCGACATTCAGGTTCCTGCGGAGTTTCAGAAACATCATTTCAAAGGGTCCCTGGAAACCAATGCCTATCCGGTCAAGACAGCAGATGATAAACAGAAACTGGATATAGTTCTGCCAAAGCTTGCAGAAACCCGCAACGATGTGGTTATCGTGTGTCCCCGGGGTGGTGGCGGTGCCAAAAATGCCTATGACTTCCTGAAACTGAGTGGGATCGTAGAAAAAAGGATCTTCATCCTGGAAGACGGTATGCAGGGCTGGCCATATAAAGAATTGACTTTGAGCGGCAAATGATTTTGGGGCACATAGCTTAGCTGGTAGAGCAGCCGACTCTTAATCGGCAGGTCGTTGGTTCGATCCCAACTGTGCCCACCAAATTTGCACGTCAATCCACCTTGACTCTTAACGTCAGGACGTGCTATCCAAACCAGGCATTATTTGTATAAAAACTGAATATCGGATCACGGTGCCCGCAAGGGCTTGATAGGGAAGAGGGGTGAAAATCCCCCGCGGACCCGCCGCTGTAAGCGAGGACGATGGGCATTATGTCACTGGTCGAAAGACCGGGAAGGCGCCCGGAGGATGAATCGCGAGCCAGAAGACCTGCCATGATCTTAACACTCAACAGTTCCCCGTGGTAAAGGGAGAGTGAAACCATTATCTGACTTTGAATACGAAAAGTCCGCTACTGCGATTGCAGGGGCGGACTTTTTTTGTGCCTTTATCACTGCGTTCTGCTTTGACGATATGGCCGGAAACCAAGCTACATAAACGGAGAAACTGATGAAGATATATTTCAGATGGATGTTGGGCGCTCTCCTGCTATTCCCCTCACTGGTATTTGCGGCTGACATCACACTGCCACAGGACTTGAGTGCAAAAGCATCCGTCACCAAAGGAACTCGGGATGGTTTATGGGAAAAAACCTTGATTATCCGCTTTCCCGGAAAAAGACGCGCCCTTTCAACAACCGACGGATTTGTCGATGCGCAAGCAGCCATCAATCATGCAGCCCATCCTGAACTGTGGATGAAGATGTATGAGGAGATGCAGACAAAACATGAATTTGGCGGCAATGTTTATGTCAGGAAAATCCAGGAAAAGATTGCCAAAGATCTCGGCCTGAAACGGGAAGAAGTCGCCCAGATGTCAACAGCAGCCGACATGGACAATCTTGCTGTTGTTACCAAAACCTTCAAGCCATTCGTCGTCACGGCCCTGGTTACCGCAGGTGCAAAAACAAACGCCCAGCGGACCGGCGTTGACGAAGGTACTTACATTGAGGAGGAGGAACCGAAAGGGACGGTAAATATTCTTGTCCTCACCAATGCCCGGCTCACCGATGGAGCCATGGCCAGAGCGTTGATCACCATAACCGAAGCAAAGACCGCCGCTTTTGAAGATTTGCGGATACCGAGCAGCTACACCAAAACTGTTCAGGCAACCGGAACCGGCACGGACAGCATCATTGTCACCAGCGGAACTACGGGGCCAAAAGTCACCTACACAGGCGGACACAACCGGATTGGTGAACTGATCGGCAAAGCTGTTTATGAGGCAGTAATCGAGGCATTGGGTAAGCAGAACGGCTTTAAGAAGGGAACTGCAAAATAGTTTCATATTTTCAACCGAATGGAAGTGAGGAAGAGGGGTGCCGCTCTGATGGAGCCATTCCCCCGCTGCCCCGCAGCCGTAAAGGGAACGAACGTCCAACCATGCCACGGCATGGCACCAGCCACTGGGGAAACCTGGGAAGGCGGACAAGTAGGAGGCCCGAAGCCGGAATACCGCTCCATTCGTAACTTCGAGGGAGGAATATCATGCGGAAAAGAAGCAGACAGCAGTGTGGTGTGGTGATTGGCTTGGTGATGGCATTCTGTACAACTGCAGGTGCCCAGGAGGAGACTGCCAGACTGGAAGAAGTGGTGGTAACTGCTAACCGCCTGGAGACGGCAACACGTGAGGTTGGAAGCTCCATAACTGTTATCACGGCCAAAGAGATCGATCAACGTCAGCAAAAGTTTCTGCTTGGCGTGCTGCGCAGCGTGCCATCCATTGACGTGGTGCAGAATGGCGGTCCAGGAAGCAACACCTCCGTGTTCATGCGAGGGGCCAATTCAGAACATACCCTGGTGCTGTTGGATGGTATTGAACTGAACGACCCGTCTGCCCCTGGAGGAGGTTATGACTTCGCCAACCTGCCCACCGACAATATCGAACGGATCGAGGTCCTGCGTGGTCCCCAGAGCACATTGTACGGTTCCCGCGCCATGGGTGGAGTCATCAACATCATCACCAAGTATGGCTATGGCAAACCGACCGGCTTCCTCTCCGCCCAGGGGGGAACATTCTACACCGCAGCCGAAAAAGCCGGCATCAGCGGCGGTACCGACCTGTACAACTATTCGCTTGGTCTGACCCGTTTCGATACGGGCGGCTTCTCTGCCGCCGGTAAAAAACAGGGCAACACTGAGAACGATGGTTACCAGAATACCTCGGTTAACACCAGGCTGGGAATCACGCCAACCAGCAACCTCTCCGTTGATTTCATTGTCAACTATCTGAAGACCCGTGCCGATCTTGACAACAATGGCGGGGCTGGCGGCGACGACCCGAATTATATCCAAAAAACGGAGCAAATCACGTTCAGAAGCCAGGCCGATCTTGCCCTGTTCGAAAACAAGTGGGAACAGCGACTGGGAGTTTCATTCAACGACCTGAACCGGGATGTTAATAACGGCACTGATACGGCTCATCCCAGCGACCTTTCACGCGCCTCCTACCATGGTCAGAGCGTCACAGTTGATTGGCAGCATACTCTGCATCTCCATGAAACCAACTCTCTGACCCTGGGTATTGAGAGAAGGGAAGAAAACGCCAAATCGAATTATTATTCTGAAAGCGCCTGGGGGCCATACAGCAGCCCCTGGGACGAACATTCCGCCCATACCACCGGTTATTATCTCCAGGATCAGGTACGGTTGTGGGATGCCTGGTTCACAACTCTGGGCGTTCGTCTTGATGACCACAGCCGCTTTGGATCGAAAGCAACCTGCCGCCTTACCAGCGCCTATAATGTCAAGCAGACCAATACAATCGTAAAGGGGAGCTATGGCACAGCATTCAAAGCACCATCACTCTATCAACTCTTTGAGCCAACATACGGCGATGTGAACCTGAGGCCGGAAAAGAATACCGGGTGGGACGTTGGCGTCGAGCAGTCCCTGCTTGGAGGTAAAATGACCATGGGAGCCACGTATTTTCATAACGACTTTGATGACCTGATCAACTTCGATAGTAACCTGTCCAAATACAAGAACATCGGTCGGGCCATGACACAAGGTGTTGAATTGACCGCAGCCACGCGTCCCGTGGATGAGCTTACACTACGAGTCGGCTATACCTATACCAAAACAGAAGACAAGGAAACCGGGCTGGAGCTGTTGCGGAGACCCAAGAATAAAATCAGTTTTGACGGGAACTATCGCTTTCTGAAAAATGCAAACGTGAATCTAGGGATCATCTATGTCGGCACCAGATTCGACAAGGCCTACGACCCGACCACCTATGCATCTACCCGCTTGAAAATGGGCGAGTATATGTTGGTAAACCTGTCAGCGACCTGTGACATTGCAAAAAACCTCCAGGTTTTCGGACGGGTGGACAATCTTTTCGACAAAAGTTACGAAGAGGTTACTGGTTACGGCACTGCCGGTATATCGGCCTTTGGCGGCGTCAAGGTGTCATTCTAGTGCGATGCAATGTAACAGGTCTGATGCTCTGCCTGCTGTTCCTGATTGGGTGGAGCGAAACGGCTCTTTGCGGCGCGGCTCCTCCGCCAAAACGGATCATCTCGCTCGCCCCGGCCATGACCGAGATCATTTTCTCGCTTGGCCTGGGCGAGCGGGTAGTCGGTGTGACTACTGTCTGTGACCGCCCCGACGAAGCACGCAGCAAGACGAAGATCGGCGGCATGGCCAATCCATCCTTGGAGGCAATAGTTGCCCTGAAACCTGATATTGTTGTCATGACCAGTGACGGCAATCCTAAGGCTATTTCCGAACGACTTCGCAAACTTGGTATCAGAACTCATGTCTTCAAATCAAGACGACTGCCTGAAATCCCCGCCGGCATACGGGAGATGGGCCAGACACTGGGAGCGCAACCGCCCGCTGATGTACTGGCGGGAAATATCGAGAAGGCGATTCGTGATGTCAGTTCGTCGCTTCGGGGGAAATCATCCCGAACAAACAACGGTGGCGGCAGGAAGGCACTTTTCGTCATCTGGCCGAGTCCACTTATCGTTGCCGGTCCCGGCACGATCCTGGACGATGCCATGAAAATGAGCGGTTTACGCAATATAGCGGCTGACGGCAAGGTTGCCTATCCACGTTTCTCGGTAGAGGCGGTTATTGAACGTCAGCCTGATCTGATACTGATCGGCAAGGGGCACGATGACATGAAAACACTTGCCAAAGGCTTTCTGAAGAGCATCAACATGCTTGATGCGGTGAAGAAAGGGCGTATCTGCTTCATGGATGATGCCCTGTATCGTCCTGGTCCGAGAATTCCGGTTGGCATGGCAGAACTCGATCGCTGCGGGAAAATGCCATGAAGCGTGACAATAGTTCAACGTTTCTTATAGCAGCGGCACTCTGTGCCGCCTCCTTGTGTATTATTCTCGTCTCGGTTGCCAGCGGCCCGCGATTATTGAACCCTTTCATCCTGGACAGCGAAACATGTCGCACACTCCTTGCCATCAGACTGCCACGAACCGCAGTTGCCCTTCTCATGGGCGGCGCTCTTGGGGCATCGGGTGCCATCCTTCAAGGAATCTTTCGCAATCCCCTGGCAGACCCGTACATTCTGGGTATTTCCAGCGGTGCGTCACTGGCAGCTTCGTTCGGGCTGATGTTTGGCATCTCCCTGTTCACGTTAAGCGTCCCGATACTGGCGTTTATCGGTGCAATTGCCACAGGTGCGGCCGTTGTCATTCTTGGTCACGGCTGGAAAGGTCTGCAACCGGAACGGCTGCTTCTGGCAGGGGTGGGGATAGGATTCTTTCTTTCTGCTGTACTCATGTTGGTCATGACTATTTCTGTGGATGACGGCCTCAAGAGGGCAATACTCTGGATGTCCGGCGATCTCTCGATGGTTGATTGGGAATTGCTTCCGGCGGGACTGCTCTTGATACTTGGCGGGCTTGGTCTTGCATTGACCAGGCGCAGAGGGCTGAACGCTTTGACGCTGGGAGACGACATTGCTCACAGCCTTGGGTTTAATCCGATACGGGAAAGGCTCTTCCTCTTTATTGCTGCTTCACTCATGACGGCGGCATCGGTCTCCATGGGTGGCGTCGTTGGTTTTATTGGACTGGTAGTACCCCATGTCGTCCGGCGTCATGTCGGTTCGGACGCAGTTGTTGTACTGCCGCTCTCCGTTGTTGCCGGCGGTACCCTGCTCTGCGTTGCCGACGCTATCGGCAGGACCGTTGCAGCTCCACTGGAACTGCCAGCCGGGGTTATCGCAGCACTTATCGGCTCCCCGTATTTCATTTATCTGTTGGGCCAAAGAAAGACCCACTGACCGCTGCCGGAGATTGTATCAATGACTACCCTTGAATTTACAAACGTTTCATTTTCCTACGGCCCTGAGAGATTTATGGACCAGCTGTCGTTCTCGGTGGCTGAAGGTGAACTGGTCGGACTGATGGGGCCAAATGGAGCCGGCAAGTCGACAATCCTCAAGCTAGCCGCTGGTCTTCTTTCTCCTCAAAAAGGGATCATAATGATTGGTGAACATGCGATTGGCACTTATAGCGGTAAGGAACGGGCACAACAGGTCGCCTATCTCCCGCAGATACTCGATCTGCAGGCACCATTCCGGGTTGGCGAACTCGTCAGAATGGGCGAGTATCCACAAAACGGAGCACAGGCACTCACCGTGGAGGAGGCACTCCTTTTGGTCGGTCTGCAGGATAAGACAAACACACATCTTGCCGAACTGAGCGGCGGTGAACGGAGACGCGCTTACATTGCCATGACCTTGGTACAAGGCGCCAGAGTATTGCTGCTTGATGAACCCCTGGCGAGCCTCGACATCAAGTACCAGTTCGATCTGTACCGACTTCTTAAAGATATTGTTCGTGAAAAAAAGGTCTCCGTATTCATGTCCCTCCACGATATCGGGATGGGCGCCATGCTGGACCGCCTGCTCCTGGTGAAACATGGCCGACTGATTGCGCAAGGAGATCCTGGCAGCGTTCTCACGGATGAAATAGTACAGGACACCTATGACCTGAATGACTCAATCGGCCTTTATATGGCAGCCAATCGTTCAGTTTGTCGTGCTTTGGCTGTTGCCAGCCTGCAGTGCCGCATGTGAGGATAGAGTAATATCAAAGAATTTCTTGCACTGCTTATGTGGATCAACAATTTCCACATTATTTTGTTTATCGTGAATTGCCGATGAACTGATCGGCGTCAAAGGTGTCAAACACAGGAAACTCGTCATGACCTCTGCAACAAATCTTCACTAGCCTTTCAGTCTCACAATGCTTTTCCCTATTCCACCGAGAAGCAAATCTCTTCTTTTAAGTAGCACGATTATTATTTTAGTATGTTTATTTACATTGCAATATGATTTTTATGTACCTATATTGCGTCTAAATTACAAATACAGATGTGCAACTATGGATAAATGACGACCTTTAACCTGACATCAGTGACGCATCAGCGTTTCTACCGTCTTTTAGTAGTGTCTGCGGCACTCCATGCCGCAGCTTTCGCCGTAGTTGCATGGTGGTGCAGTCGAACGATACAAATGCAGCTACAGAAGTCTACTGTTGTGATGGTCGATCTGGCAACGGTTCCACCCTTTCCGAATCAGAGCAAGCAGACAACAAATAACCCAGGCATTCAGTCGGCACCTCAGAAAAAACTGTTTCAACGAAAGAGCATCCCGAGCAATCCTGAACGTTCGCCGGTTGTTGCACCAGTCCCTGAAACGGTAAAACCACAGATCTTGACGACAAGTTTGCCAAACCTAAAAACAGAGCCTGTAGAAACATTGCCACACGTCATACAGACTGCTGAACCTGACTATTTTTCCGCACAACCCGGAAGCAATGCATCACTAGATAAGCCAAGTTCAGCAAGCCCAGTAACAGCAGGAAATGGTGTTTCCTTCGGAGAGGTTACTTTTGGCAGTTCTGCCGGACCTGCCTTCAAACGACAAGCCCAGCCAACCTACCCCTTGTCAGCCAAAAAATTCAATCGAGAAGGAAAGGTGCTCTTGCGATTGACAATTGACGAGAACGGGGCCTTGAAGAACATAGAAGTGCTTGATGACCCCGGTTATGGCTTTGCTGCCGCTGCTGTGGAAGCACTGAAAAAATCGAGTTTTCTACCTGCCAGGATGACGGGAAAACCGGTCGCCTCAAAGGCGCTCTTACCAATCAGATTTTCACTTGGGGGAAATGATTGACTCCCGGATATTTATTACAAAGGAGGACAGACAATGAAGAAAGAAATACTGAGTATCGTAACAGCCATCATGGCAGCGTCGCCAGCCATGGCAGAAGAGGGGAAAAAGGATGTAAAACCCTATGCCCTTCCTGAGGTTATTGTTACGGATACAAAAATCGCGCAGCCCCAGTCTCAGGTTACCCAGAAGGTTGAGACTTTCTATTCAGATGAGTTTGATAACCAAACCAACTACAACAGAAATATATCCGAGCTCTTGAAGTACAGTGCCGGCCAGTTTGTCAATCCACTCTCCCGTAACGACGCCAACTGGGGTTCTTTTGGCGGACTGGGACCAAAGTATAACGGTTTTCTGCTGGATGGGCTGCCCATCGATTCCTTTGTGGACGCCATGAGCCTTGATCCGTGGGCTTTTGAGCGAGTTGAGTTGTATAAGGGGCCGGCTTCGGTCATGTACTCCAACTATCTCAGCATGGATTTTGCCGGCAATGAAGCTCCCCTGGCCGGCATTACCAACTTCATCCTCAAGGATAAAATCGACAGCGCAACCAGCCGCATACTTCTTGGTTACGGTTCGTACAACACCTTCAACGCAAGATTCTTCACCCAGAACCATAAGGGCAACTTCAACTACTTCCTGGGAGCCAATTACGAAAAATCGGACTACACCAACTACGGCACCAACCCCTCCTGGTTGAATTTCACCAAAGACCCGGAATACCAGAAGACAAAACTCTACGGCAAACTGACCTATCTCTTTGACCGTGACGATCATAAGCTGTCGCTGTTCATGCACCATACCCGGCATTCGGGGGACGCAGGACGACCTAATCGCGATTTTAACCACAACTATGACACCATCAACGCCATCTATTCCAACCAGATTACAAATGACCTGAATCTGCAGGTAAAGACCGGCTACCGCAATTATGATCGTCGCTGGGCCGAAGATAACTTCCCCAACCTGGCCCTGCGTGAGCATGACGGAGTAGAGCAAAACATCTTTCCGTCGGATGTGACCCTCAATTACAAGCACCTCGGCAACAGCGTTCTAACCTTTGGTGCTGACTCTCAGGTTGCTACCTATAAGACCTATGCCGAAGTGAATGGTGTCAAAACCACTAACAATGATACCAATGCCTGGTCAACCGGAGTCTTCCTTCAGGAAAAACTGGTCATCGACAAGCTGGTCCTGCGTGCAGGCGGGCGCTTCAACCACACCCAGCACAGCTATGACCTGATCAGCGGCGCGACACCTGGTCTCAAGGAACAATCCTGGGACAAGCTGCTCTGGAGTGTTGGCGCCCGCTACAATGTCACGCCCAGGTTTGCGGTGTATGCCAATTCAGGTTCCAGCTTTGTGGCACCATCGGCAAAATCCGTCGGAGGAACGCTCAACGCCGCTGATGCCGGCGTAATTGGTAAAAACGGACAACTTCCCAATCCGGGGTTGAAGCCGGAAAGCGGCATCGGTTCAGACCTGGGAATCGACCTGCAGCCGCTTGATTCGATGAAAGTCGGCATCAGAGGTTTCTACAATTATCTGGAAGACGCCATCGTTGATAACGCAGTCAGCCAGAACCCCTCCCAGAGCAAGTCGGTCAATGCCGGCAAGGCCCATTCCTACGGCGTCGAAGTCACCGTCGAACAGGCTGTAGCAGATTATCTCCAGTGGTTTGCCAATCTGACCTACACGGCAACCAAAGTCAAAAACTCACTGGACAAGGATCAGGACGGCGCCGACCTCTCCTTTGTTCCCGACTTTGTTGCCAACGTCGGCATCACGGCAAAGCTGCCGTTGGACTTCAAAGTGTCACCATATGTCCAAATGGTCGGTAACTATTACGACAGCACCTCCAAGAGCGGCCGCAAGAAGTTCGGCCCCTATCAGGTGGTTAACCTCAAGCTTGATAAATCAATTTTGACAACGGCAGACTACACCATAACCGCAGCTATAGATCTGAATAATCTTTTCAACAAAAAATATGAGATGCCCTGGCAGTTCCAGGACCCCGGATTCAACGCATTTGGAACCTTGGAGTTAAAGTTCTGAGGGTGAAAATGCTCCATTCACACAACACACCAAAGATACACGGTCACACAGACGTGCTTCCTTCGTGCAATTGCCGGGCGGTTAATCGCCCGGCTCTTTTTGCATTCTACTACCTTGCAATCGTAGTAGTTCTTCTCTGTACATCTGTTGCCTCTGAAGCGGCACAACTGTCGGTCACCGACTTCCGTGGCAAACATATTACACTGCAAAAACCGGCCAAGCGAATTGTCTGCCTTATCGAAAGCGCCCTGAGCGGTCTTTACATGATCGGTGTCGAACAGCAGGTGGTTGGTGTCTCGGCAAACATCTATAACAGTTCGGTCAACAAATGGTATGCAGCGCTGGACGCCCGGATCAGGCAAAAGAAACTCCCTGCACCCGGCAACTGGGATTTCGTCAGCCTTGAAAGTGTGGTCGCCCTCAAGCCGGATCTGGTTATCATCTGGTCACAGCAGACCGAATCGATTACAGCACTCGAAGCGAGAGGAATTCCGGTATACGGCGTGTTTCTGACCGGTTGGGAGGATGTCTATAAAGAGATGCGGGACCTGGGAGCCCTCACCGGAAGCGGAAAACGGGCCAATGAGGTGATTGCCTACACGCGTGGTGAGGTGGATCGTTTCGCCCGTCGTGTTGCAACTCTCCCGGCCGGCAAGCGCCCCGGTGTTTACTATATGTGGGCGCAGGGGAACCTGGAGACCTCCTGCGGCGGCAGTACTGTTGATGACCTGATTACCATGTCCGGTGGCCGTAATGTCTGCGGATCAATCAAGAGCGAACATCTGGTGGCAAACATGGAAAAGGTTCTGGGCTGGAATCCTGACCTGATCGTCATGTGGTACAACGAGCGCAAAAATCCCGGAGATGTGATTGCCGATTCCCAGTGGCAATCAGTCAGGGCGGTAAAAAATCGTCGGGTCCATGAATTTCCCGAACCCTTCCTCTGTGATCTCTGGACGCTCAAGTTCCAGTACGCCATAAAAATGGTTGCCAAATGGGCCAATCCGCAGCTGTTCACAAATATTGATCTGGAGAAGGAAAAGCAGACTATGCTGTTCAAGCTCTACGGCAGAAAGCTTCAGGGAATCTAGCCCATGCCCCGTCCCGCTCCCGTCATATATTACCTGCTCCCCTTTCCGGTACTGCTCCTGTCGCTGTTTATCGGCCCCGGTGGTGGTGTAGCCCCGGGCGATGTGCTGCAGGCGTTCGGGCACAAGCTGGCGCTAAGCGCGCTTCCAGCCGACGGCACCCTGGATATGGCTGCAGAAGTATTGTTCAACATCCGACTGCCGAGGATCTGCCTGGATTTCCTGGTGGGCGGCGCCCTGGCCGCCTCGGGAACGGCACTGCAGGCCATGGTGCGTAATCCGCTGGTATCGCCCGATATCCTCGGCCTCTCCTCCGGGGCCGCCTTCGGCGCGGCCCTGGCGTTGACCGTCGGTTGGCTTCCCCTGCAGCCAAGCGCCTTTGTCTTCGGGCTGCTGGCGGCAGCCCTCAGTTACCTGCTGGCGGTCAACAGACGCGGATTGTCAATCGTATCGCTGGTGCTGGCCGGCATTATCATCGGCGGCATCTTTACCGCGCTGCTGACAATCGTCCAGATCGTGAACGACCCCTTTAAGCTGCAGACCATCGTCCACTGGACCATGGGCAACCTGCATAATGCCAGCTGGCTGAAGGTACAGTCGGCACTGCTACCGATCACTGCCGGTGTGGCGGTGCTCTTCGCCATGCGCTGGCGAATGAACGTGCTCGCCCTTGGGGATGAAGAGACCAGAGCGGTCGGATTGAACCCTGAGCGCGAAAAACTCCTGCTTCTGGTTCCCGCGACCCTGGCCGCTTCGGCAGCAGTGGCAGTAGCCGGTATCATCGGCATGGTGGGGTTGGTTATTCCGCACATGGTGAGGATGCTGGTCGGTCCGGACAACACCCGCACCCTGCCGGTCTCATTTGCCTTTGGAGGAACCTTCCTGGTGCTGGTGGACGATTTGGCCCGGGCCATCACCACCTTCGAGGTGCCGGTCGGCATCTTCACCACTCTGATCGGCGGTCCGTTTTTCATCTATCTGCTGAAAAAGAGCGGCGCCGGATTTGGAGAATAGACCATGGCACTGACGGTGACAAATCTGAGTTTTACCTATGACTCAAGCCCGGTGCTGAAGAATGTGTCATTCTCGGCAACTGACGGCGGATTGACGGTTATTCTGGGGCGCAACGGCTGCGGAAAATCAACCCTGCTCAAGGTGATCGCTGGGATCAATCCGATGCAGGAGGGCAGCGTTCAGGTGGGTGGTCTGGAAATAGAGGCGCTTTCGGGGAGTACCCGCGCCGGATTGATCGGCTATCTGCCGCAATTTCACCAGACGGTGTTTCCTTTCACCGTCGAGGACGTAGTCCTGACCGGCCGGGCGGCTTATGTGTTCTCCACTCCATCGGCTCACGACAGGGAAATGTCGAGTCTGGCAATGTACACGACAGGAATAGAAGCACTTGCCAAGCGATCATACACCGACCTGTCAGGTGGCGAGCGGCAGTTGGTTATGATCACCCGTGTCTTGGCCCAGGCCCCCAAAGTAATCCTGCTGGACGAACCGGCTGCACACCTCGACCTGGCCAATCAGCAACGGCTGCTTGAAATCCTCCGTCAGATTACCGCAGGCGGGGTAACCGTTGTAGCGGTGTTGCACGACCCCAATATGGCCTTTTTGAATGCCGACCAGGTCATATTTCTCAAGCAAGGGCAGGTTGCCGCGCCGCCCGCAGGCTGCCAGCCATGGGATGCAAGGTTTATCCGGGATATTTACGGGGTTGCGACCACCGCACTTACGTTCCGGAACAAGGCTTTTATCGTCCCGTTCAGAGATGAAGGAGGTAACCATGCAGTGTAGCTCTGAGCTGCCCCGGAAGATGCTCAGGCACAAAGGGATGATGCTTTCTTTGGAAGTCATAGTCGCCTCCCTGGCTGATCGATCTACGGTACGTTATTTTGTCAGGAAAGAAGACATCACCCAGTGGGAGTCCGATCCGGACGAAATTGTACAGGAACTGCTTCAATCACCTGAATACGATATATCCACTAGTGCCCGCCAAAACTGTATCGTCCATTCAACCAGCTGGCGCTTTGAACCGCATCAGACCATCGTGCTCACCTATTTTGTCTATTCCGATCTGCCAATGTTCAGAAAAAACAGCGGTAAACTGCTTTCCCTGCATGATGCAACCATCTCTGTCGGTGATGATCCCACTAAGCCGCGTCCGGCCCGTATTGATGAAGAACATGTCGTTACACACGGGATCAGGCATATCAGCCACCTGGTAAAAGAAGGCAGCCAACACATGCTCCGGATACTGACGCCGGAAAGTATTCAGGCCTTTCAAGCAATCGACAGTCTCTTGGCCGGCAAACTCTGTTGATTGACAGTTAAATGGCAGGGGAAATCTTGTCAGAATAGAGGTCACTTGTTGCTCCATTTGTGTTGTTGTGCTATATAGTCAACCCTATTCAGATTACAGATTCATTCTTTTGGGCACATAGTTTAGCTGGTGTAGCAGCCGATCTTAATCGGCAGGACGTTGGTTCGATCAGCTTGACTATTCAGTAATGCATGCAATAATTAACGCCACTATGTTAATGAAATTTACACATAACATAAAACGGTCAAAGCGCAGCATCATAGCTGCCTTATTGACGTTTATTTTCCTGATGATCTCGTTTAGTCCCCTCGGTTTTCTCGCACTGCAATAAAAAACATTTGCCCATTCACTGACCGGCGAATGTTCAGGAGATTGCAACATCTGCGGCTGTTCTGCGGAAAGCATGGCAACTCGCACCTGCTGCTGCAGCAAGAAAAAACAACAGCTGGCAAACCTCCACGAAGACGAGCACAACAGCACGCCGGTCTGCTGCAATAAGGCCCCTGGCAAAAAGAAGGTCGTGATCGTATCCTGTGGCCCCTGTGGCAGCAAAAAGGCCATTGCCCTGTCCGGCGGTGCAGGCAGTGAATTACTCCCCTTCTACTTCACGGAACGGATTTTAATACCAAACGCAGGCGCCTACGATTCAACCTATCCCATCTCCTTGATTTCGCGTCACCTCGAACCGCCCGATCCTCCTCCCAGGCAAGCATAACAATCCCACTGGAACAACAAAAAAAACAGACATCTTATGCAGGCACAGTCTGCAGGCATTTCAGCGGTGCGTCCGCTTTGAACAGGTAACATTTTCGCCATTTCCGGAGGTATATGCAAACCCTGCATTTAACCAGATGCTTCGGTTTATCCCTTGTCTTACACCTGGCAACGGTCTCTTGCATGATTGCCGTTGCAGCGCGTAATGCGGAGCGTACACCAAAAACCATCATGGTGGTACTTGACAGTCTGGATTCGCCGGAACTGCCTGCGCACAAACTTACCCCGACACCTGTTCATTCTGTTGTGCGACTGAAAGCCCAAGTCAGTCCAACAATACCGGCCCGACCAAAACCTGTAGAGATGAGATCTAGACAGGTACAACTCTCGCAACAGCCGCTTTTGGTACGTGACAATGTAACCAGCACGCCGTCTGAGAAAATACAGGTCCAGGAAATTACAAATGAATCACCAGAGCACACAACCACGGTTCCGGACCAGTCAGCGACAGTCAATTCCGCTCAACGACCTGTGCAACATTTCGTACCGGCAGAAGAAGAACGGCCAACACCGGTAAAAGCTCAGCAACGCTATCTGAAAGAGCATTTTATCTATATCAGGGAGCTTATAACGAAGCATCTTGTTTACCCGCCGATAGCCCGCAAGATGAACTGGAGCGGGAAAGTCGTCGTGGCATTCACCATCGTTGAAAACGGCAATGTTCAGGATGTCAGGGTGGCAGCGACGTCCGGCTTCCCGATTCTGGATAAAAGCGCGGTGGAAACGGTCAGGTTAGTAGCGCCGTTCCCGAAGCCTCCGGTACGGGCAGAAATCATAGTTCCGATCAATTTCAGAATGATGCATTGACACGAATGACCAGTTCCAGAGCATTACTTACTTTCAAGGAGAACACATGCGCATGAAAACGTTGAACATACCTATACTGGCAGCATCCCTAGGCTTGGTGCTGATCTTTCAGAATGTACACGCCGAGAACCTGATGTTGGACGAGATCACGGTTCGCGGCCTGAAGGAAGCACCTAACGAGGAAAGCCTGTCTATCCGTGAAGTGCGAGAAAGCCCGGCCAGGGATATGGGCGAGGCTCTCAAACAAGTCGATGGAATAAGCTATGTCCACAAGGGGGCCATCGCCAACGACGTTGTGCTGCGCGGCTTTCAGAAAGACAATATCAATGTTCTCATCGACGGCGTACGCCTGCACGGAGCCTGCCCATCCCGCATGGATCCGCCGTCATTCCACTACGATTTTGCCGAGATCGAGCAGGTGAAAATCATCAAGGGTCCATACGACCTGTCAAATCCAGGTGGCCTGGGCGGCATGATTGATGCCCAGACCAAAAAACCGGGCATGGGACTAGGCGGCGATATCAACCTGGCCTATGGAGGTTGGGACAACATCAATGCCTCTGCCACTGCCTCTTACGGCACAGATTTTTATGATGGCCTGCTGGGGTATGCCTACAAGTATTCCGACGTCCCCAAATCAGGGAACGGCAAACGGCTGACGGAAATCTATCCTGCCACCAGTCCGAATCGCTACAAAAGCAGCGACATCGACTCCAAAGCCTACGAGATCAATACCGGTTGGGCCAAGTTCGCCATTAATCCTACGACCAATTCACGCAGCGAGATCAGCTACACCTATCAGGATGCCGACCATGTTCTGTATCCTTACCTGAAAATGGATGCGGATTACGACAGAACCCACCGTATGAACTGGACCTATCGTATCCAAAAGATTACACCGCTGCTTCAGGATCTGAAACTGCAGGTTTACTGGGACAAGGTTGATCATCTGATGCACGATCGCTTCCGCGCCTCTTCTAACCCCTCGGCAGCAGTGACCCGTCCGTACTCCATGCAAACCGATGCCAAAACCCAGGTCTACGGGGCTAAAATGACTGGCGCCCTGACAGTCGGCCCTGGTATCCTGAAAACCGGCCTGGATTATTACAACCGCAACTGGGATGCCATCAACCGCCGGGCCATGTATACGATGGCCAACCGATACATGGATCTGGCCATGATCCCGGACGTGTCCATCGACAACCTGGGCATGTTCGGCGAGTACGAGCTGCCACTGGGAAATCAGCTGAACCTGAAAGGAGGGGTGCGGGGCGATCTTACCTGGGCAGAAGCGGATAAAACAAACACACTGGTAACGGCCGGAACAAACCGCGATTTTGCCAACATCAGCGCCAACCTGCAATTGACCTACACCCCTGTCAAAGGACTTGATATTTTCACCGGCATCGCCCGAGGGGCACGCACCCCGGACCAGCAGGAATTGTACCTGGACGTCCCAACACCGGGAGCGCCAACAGCAGCATCGAACTACTGGCACGGCAACAGGCATCTGAAGTCCACAATCAATCACCAGGCGGATATCGGCGCCAAATATTCAACCGAACGCTTTTATGTCAACGCATCAATCTTCTACAGTGACCTGCATGATTATATAAATTTTTATCAGGTACCGACAAAGTTCGAGAAGAGCTACCAGAACATCCATGCCACCATGTGGGGTGCTGAACTGGGCAGCCAGGTGTCACTGGATTACGACCTGTTCCTGAGAGGCTCCCTTTCTTACGTGGAAGCCCGCAACGAGGATGCCGATCGGCCACTTTCAGAGATCCCGCCACTCAGGGGAACCGTTTCCCTCCGTTATGACAACGGCACCTTCTTCTTCGAGGCCCTGGAAAATCTGGCTCGCGAGCAGGACCGGGTTGATTCCGGTCTTGACGAATCGACAACCGCCGGCTGGGCAACCACCGACTTGAAAAGCGGCATCAACTATCAAGGTGTCACGCTGATCATCGGCATCAACAACCTGTTTGACAAGCAGTACTTCAGCCACCTGTCCTATGCCCGTGATCCGTTTCAAAGCGGCTTCAAGGTGCCGGAAAACGGTCGATATGCGTACCTCTCGCTGGGATACAGGTTTTGATTCATGTGAATGAAGTGGATCCATCAATCTTTTGCACGGGTGTGCCTGAGCCACCCGAAATCCAGGTAACAAGAAAGGAAACCTCATGAAAAGAATGTTGTCAGTACTCATGTTTTGCCTCACCCTATTCGCAGTGGTCTCGTTTGCAACCGACAAGGTGGAAGCACCGGATGCCTGCAAATATTGCGGCATGGATCGCACCAAATTTGCCCATAGCCGGATGCTTGTAGAATACGATGACCACACTTCAACCGGCACCTGCAGCATCCACTGCATGGCAGTGGAATTGGCCAACAACATCGATAAGACGCCGAAAGCGATCAAGGTTGCTGATTTCAACACCAAGAAACTCATTGATGCGGAAACAGCCGTTTGGGTTATTGGCGGCGACAAGCAAGGGGTTATGACAAGCAGGGCCAAATGGGCCTTTGCCAACAAAACCGATGCCGAAGGATTCATCAAAGCCAGCAAGGGAACGCTTGGGACATTCGAAGAGGCAATAAAGGCTTCATATGAAGACATGTACAAGGACACCAGGATGATTCGCGACAAACGCAAGCAGATGAAAATGAAAAAGGATGGGCACAATATGATGCACGGCGGCAGTGGCCACTAATATTGTTCAGGATGGAATCGGTACAAAACAGCGCCCCACGGACATTCCATGGGGCGCTGTTTTGAAATCCGTAACATAGACGACATGTAATACATCTCGGCAAGAGTCGCCACGATTTACCAAGTGAAAACGGATTTTCTAAATAAGCAGTTCCGGTATTTTGCCAATCCTGATATCCCGGGAACACAAGCATCCGGAAAATCCCTGCTGTTGACTGCAGGCAGGACGCCTGGTATCTGTTGGGTCCTCCACAATATCAATCTGGTGAAAATCGTCTGAATATGGCAGCGTCTGCTTCAGCACCATGTGAATTATCCGCTGCGCCAGTGGATCTGCAATCGAATAAAGCACCTCACCACCTCTACGTTCGCAATCTACGATACCACGATTCCTCAGGATTGCCAGGTGCTGCGATACAACTGATTGCTGCAATCCGAGACATTCCCAGATGGTTTTGACCGAGCAGGTGTGCATATAAAGTGCCTTCAGTATCATTAAACGTATCGGATGGCCAAGTGTTTTGATAACTGAAGCTTTATCTGTTCTATCGTTTTTTTCATCCAATAAAATTGTTTTTTTAAATATCATCATTATATCAACCCGTTGTCCATGTTAATCATACAGTTATGGTACATATTCCCCATGATCCATCCTGTGAGCGGATTAAGTTTCAGCTCGTTGCAGCGCCGAATATTCTATCGGTAATTTTCACATACCAGGCTGCTGATTGAACCTGGAAAATATATGCCAGCGCTATTACCAGAGCGGCATCCGAGCCGGCAGTACCAAAGGCATTCATGGCAACAGCCAGGGCAATGGAGAGATTGCGCATGACCGTGCCGTAGACCAAGGCTATGGCGTCGCCTCGCCGCAGGAAAAGCTTGCCCGTGATGGTGCTGAGCAGATAGTTGACACCGTAGAGCAGTGCCAGCGGAACGGCAATTTGCAACAGGGCCTCCGGAGCTGCCACTATGGCGCGTGCCTTGAGGGCAATGGCTATGAATACGATCCCCAGGACACCGATTGTCGACAGTCCCGGAAAGCGTGGCGCCCATTTGTCCTGAAAAACCTTTTGGCTATAACGCTTTACCAGCAACTGTTGGGTGGCATAGCCGGCCAGCATCGGCAGGAACACGATAAAGGCAATCTGCTTCATTACCGCCAACGTATCGACAACAACATGCGCGCCCAGCAGCCACTTGACATAGAAAGGTGTCGCCAGAGAACCGAGGATCAGACCGACGACAGTCATCTTGACTGCCGCTTCCAGATTGCCTTTAGCAAAACCGGTCCACGATATGGTCATACCGCTGGTCGGCACCAGGGCGGCCAGCAGCAGCCCCAGGGACATGTACGGCTGATCTGCGAAAAAATATCTGCCGAGTCCATAGGCGATAAAGGGAACAATCGCGAAGTTGATAAACTGGGTCAGCAGCTGGGCCTTGACGTCCCCACCCTCCAGGACCTTTTTCAGCTTGAGGGTAACCATCATCGGGTAGACCATCAGGAAGGTAAACGGGATGATCAAAGCCTTTAGAAATCCGGCATCACACGTTGCACCAAAGACAAAACCGGCCAGCATCATGGTCGGAATAGCCAGCAGCAGATTCTTGTTCAGCTTTGTCAGCAGGGTCCACATCTCAGAGCGCCTCTTCTATCATGTTCTTGATTGCGTTGTAACTTTCTTCCAGGGAATCTGCAAAGGCAGGCTCACCTACCAGCGCCTCGATCATTGGCCGGTTGTAGATCAGTAAGCGCACCTGAGTCTTGGCGTTTTGAGTAAAGGTCATTACGAACTTGGGCATCAGGATTGCCCGCTCCGGATTGGCCTGAAGGCTAACCGCAGCTTTTTCCGGTTTGCAGATCTGGATCATGTGCAGATCAAACCCTTGAGCCACTTCCACGCCATGAGCACCGAACGTATGGGCCATCTCCATGCCGCTTTCGTTGTGGATGATAAACCCGCGGGTCATACCCGCACTCTTCAGATTCTTGATAAACTGTGCCAGTGGTTTTTCTGTTTCTTTCTGATAAAGTTCTGCCCATTGCATTGGGTACTCTCCTTTTGATGATCAAATTCAGGCGGCCCGTGACTTGAAATCGCGGACAAGCTTATATAACAGCAGGGCAAAAGGCCAGGCGTGCCAGAACAGGTCGAAGATATCGATAGGCCGCTTAAGCGTGCCTGCTGTCAGCATCTGGATTTTTTCAACAATATGAGGCTGGGGGATAAACGGTGCCAGACCGAGGAAAAGTGCAAGGGGGATGAGAAAGCGGTATTCCAGCAGATAATTCATGTATCAGACTCCAGAAGCAGTAATGCTTCCAGAGTACTATTTAAATATATGAATGTCAATATACTTAGGTAGTCCCCCCGACTCGCCGGGGGGACTACCTTTTAATTACAGATGACTTAGCTGCCCGGCATAAACAAATGAAAAGCGAATAATCAGCCCGCCCAGCAGCACGATAATCGCACTCAGGTTCATCTTGAACAGCGCTTCAGGAGTCAGCGTATCACCATGCTCCTCCTTGATCTCCAACACCTTGATTACCAGCGCAGCTGGAAGGATTATCAGCAGGAGCATTATGGCCAGCGCATACCAGAAATATTGGTGATTGAACATAAAGAAGGGCATGATTGATTCGCGGTGGGCATAGGACGATGTGTATTGGCCATAGAAGAAAAGCGGCAGCAGGGTCATTTCAGAAGCTATCAGCCAGATATCGATCTTGGTAAAAAAGAGTTTCACGTTTTTCTGGCCGGCAATCATGATCATCAGGGCCGCACCGGCCGATAGAGCCGAGCAAAGAAACAGTACCGGCAGCACAGCCGAGTTCCATAAAGGTCGAGCTACGAAAGAGTTCAAAAGAACGCCGGTATAGATGCCGATGAAGATCCCCAGTGTAAAGTTGGCCGCAGCCAGATGGAGGCGGTACTGCTGAAGCCAATCCGCCAGTTCAATCAATTGGCGAAATAACAGCCGATGCCTGTTCTCTACCGGGATTGCCGCAATGGCAAAGAGAATGCTCACAGGGTAAAATACCAGCAATCCCCACGAGCCCCACGACATTGGCGAAAGCGGTTGAAAGCTGAGATATAGCCAGAACACGTTCAGTTTGCGTTCCAGATCGAGAAAAATAAATATCATGCCGACACTTAAAATGACCGGAACCAGAATCTGTGCCGTAAATGCCGCACGCTCATTAATGGCAAGCGAACCTCCCTTGCGAACATTAAGGATAGATGACATGACAGCAAGGCCGGCCGACAAACCGCCAAGAAAAAGATACATGGCGACCCGCCAGTCCCAGATATGGAGATTGGGGGAGGTTGCCGCATTGATACCTGATATTGTTAGTTCCATGTTCTACGCTCCTATTCCGGCTTGCTGTACATTTTGATGTAGTAGATGCGTGGTTTGGTTCCGGCGCCTTCCAGCAGCACATGTGAATGATTTTCCCTGAGCACGATACTGACCAGGCTCTCAGGATCATCCAGATCACCGAATATTCGCGAGCCGCCAACACAGGTGGCAACGCAGGCCGGCGACTTGCCTTCCTTGATCCGGTGTTCGCACAATGTGCATTTGTCGGCAAACCCCTTTTCATGATTGATATACCGGGCATCATAGGGACAGGCGGCCAGGCACGACTTGCAGCCGACACAACGGTATTTTTTCAGCAGTACGAGGCCATCTTCGGAGCGCTTGTAGGAAGCTCCGGTAGGGCAGTTATATACACACGGCGGATTATCGCAGTGGTTGCACAGTTCCGAGCGAAGCTCCATGCGCAGTGCTGGAAACTCTCCTTCAACCTCTTCCACGACCCTGGTACGGAATTGTCCGTGCGGGACATCATTTTCCTTCTTGCAGGCTACGACACAGGCCATGCAGGCCACGCAGCGGCGTTGATCTATTACCATTCCATATTTAGGCATGCAGAGCTCCCTTCTCGATACGGACAAAATTGACCCTCATCCCGGTAGCTCCACAAATCGGATCTATGGCATATCTGGTAACCAGTCCCTGATCATCGGCACCCTTGCCGAAAACGTTCTTGAGTTCCTTGCTGGTGGTGCCGAAACCATGCACCATGTACACGCAATCCTCCCGGATCCGCTCCGTGGCCTTGACCTTGAGCGGAGGGCTCTTGACCCCGTCCTGATTGACCAGTGTGACGTATGAACCGTTTTTTATATCGAGAGAACGGGCCTGTTTTGTATTGAGCCAGACCTCGTTTTCTGAGAACAGTTCATTAAGTTCTGGATTGTTGGTGGTGCGGCTAAAGGTGTGCACGGCATTTCGTCCGTATACCAGGCGGAATTCCCCAGCCTGCGGCTGAGGATGTTTCGTGTAGCGGGGTATGGGATCGAACCCCTTTTCTTTAAGTTCCTTGCTGAACAGCTCGATCTTCCCTGACGCGGTTTTGAATTCCGGTGGGTTGAGCGGCGTGATATATGGGGCTGCGGTTCCAGGGATGACGATGGTGCCCTCTTTTTTAAGTTCGTCATAGCTGATATTGCACAGGCTGCATTGGGCCTTGATCTTGTCTTCCAGGGTGTTCCACGGGAAATATTCATTCAGCCCCAGTCTGTTGGCCAGTTCCTTGGCAATCCACCACCCCGGCTTGGACTCATACATCGGCTTGACAGCCGGTTGCCGGAGGGAAACCGTCAGCATTTTTCCCTTGCCGATCGCCAAGGCATCATGACGCTCCAGATAGGTGCATTCGGGAAGGATTACATCCGCCATCATGACCGTGTCAAAGGGCATGACATCAATGGCTACCAGCAGGTCAAGCTTGTTGATTGCCTCAATGGTCTCCTTCTGATTCGGCAGTGCCTTCATCAGGTTAGTGCCGCTGACGATCCAGCCTTTAATCGGATAAGGGGTTCCGGAGATTGTGGAACTCCTGATAACATGGGTCAGCCCTTCCGCACCGGCCAGGGGATAACCGCAGGTATTCAGGGCCTCAACGCTGAGTTCCGGAAATGGCTTGGAGGCGGCTTTCGGGAATGAAGACTTGGTGGCGATAAACACCCCTCCCTCCCTACCCCAGGTTCCCAACAGTGCCATCAAAATCCCGAGACATCTGGTTCGTTGCACATCATCGCCGTACCAGGTGGCGTGGCGACCGGGATGGATACAGACTGCCGGGGCATTATTAGCCATCATGCGGGCGGTCTCGACAATCTTGTCGGCCTTGATGTCGGTTTCCTTCTCCGCCCACTCCGGAGTATATGCTTTGACAGCGGCGGCAAGTTCGGTGAACCCTGTTGCATATTTGTCCAGGTACTCCTTGTCGTACCACTCCTCTTCAATGATCACATTGATCCAGGCCAGCAGCAGCGCGATATCGGTGGCCGGCCGGATCGGCAGCCAGGCATGGGCCTTGCCGGCGGCGATGGAAAACCGTGGATCAACAACTATCAACTGTGCACCACTAGCCATCGCCTCACTGAAGTCCTGTACTTGAGAGTTGTGCATGTTTTCACCCAGGTGAGAGCCGAGCAGCACGATCAGCTTGCTGTTTGCAAGGTCAAGTCGCTCCGGAGAACCTACGCTCTCGCCAAAGGTAAGTTCCAGGCCGACGTCACGCGGACCCCGGCACTGGGCAAAGGATGGCATGCCCACGTTTTGTGAACCGTAGGCATACAGCAGAGGCAGAAAATGATCAGTCGGGGTCCCGTGGGTAAAAAGAGCTACCGCTTCCGAACCATATTGCTGCTTTATTTTGGTGAGTTTTTCGGCCACCACGTTCAATGCTTCATCCCATGATGCCTTCCTGTATTTGCCTTCACCCCTTTTGCCAACGCTGATCATCGGAGTTTTCAGGCGGTTCGGATCATACAGAAGCCCTGCACCGCCATTCCCCCTGCCGCACAGCTTCCCTCTTGAACCGGGATGTTTCGGGTTGCCTTCCAGCATTACAACCCTGCCGTTGATGACCTTGGCCATTGCCCCGCACTTCCAGAAACATACCTCGCAGTAGGTGGGTATATAGTCAGCCTTGAGCATTCCCTGCTCTTCCGCCCAGAGGAGGAATTTGTCGGGGAGCATGGAAGTTGCCGCTATTCCTGCCGATACCAGCCCTGATGTTTTCAAAAACGTTCTTCGCGAAAATTTAGCTGTCACAATTCGTTCCTCTTTGCAGTCATGAAATTGAGAATCTTTCCGTGAAAGGCGTGTGGATTAATTTAAATCTTCCAATGGAGCATCGCTTAAATCATATATATTGCTAACTATAGGAAAACAGCTTAAGAGTAAAGTGACACATTTGCACATAGCGTTGCGTTTTACGCACAGGAGGATTTAAATGGAGACCGTTTATCTCAAAACCTTGGTTGAGACTGTAGCCACAGGAAATCTTTCCAAGGCCGCAGATGGTTTGTGCATCACGCCGTCTACCGCTTCGCGTCGTATAAAGTTCCTGGAGGATCATTACGGCTACTCGCTTCTTGATCGCTCAGGCAGCATACTTGTTCCTACCGAAGCAGGGAAATTGGTGGCGGATAAGGCTGCGGCAATACTGTCTCTGGAAAATGATTTGCTTACCGGACTGAAGAGCATGGAGCAATGTGACGGGATTTTCTTCTGTTGCACTAACTCTTTTGGAATAGCCCATCTCCCGCAGATTTTCGCGGAACTCATGGCGATTAACCCTGACACGGCAAAACTAAAATTCAACTTTGATCAACCGGACAACATTGTCAAAGGATTGCGGGAAAGCTGCTATAACCTGGCGGTATTTGAACATTGTATCCATTGCGAATGCTTTAGTTCTGATGAATTCACAACGTATTCTCTGCCAAATGACGAAGCTGTATTCGTATCCTCTCCAACTCTCTCTATCAATGCACCGCAACTTACTGTCGACGAGTTATTTAGATACAATCTGTACGGGCAAAATGAAGGATCCTGTGCCAGCAAGTTTCTGGCGACCAATTTAAGATCCTTGGGGAGAAGCGTTACCGAATTCAACAACCATATCATTGTCGATGATCTGCATATGATCATCAACGCTGTGCTGGCAGGAAACGGAATAGCCTGTATCTCCAAGGGGGTGGTTGAAAAGCACCTGAATTCCGGCAGACTTGTGCAGCATCATGTAGACGGATTTGTTCATGCCAGAAAAAGGACGCTTTTTACCGATCTCAGCAAAAAATTGAATCCCTCAACGGAGAGTTTGAAGAAATGCATTCTTGATTATTTTCAGTCTGAAATACCCCATTGACATTCATGGGTTTTAATGTCATTTTGTGCATATACACAATTCAACTTGGAGGTACGCAATGAAAGTCTGTTTTCCGGTTAATGAAAATCAAGGATTGGAGAGTCAGGTATTCGGGCATTTTGGCTCTGCACCAGGATTTGTCGTGGTGGATATGATTACCAGTGAGGTGACGACGATCAACAACAGCGACCAGATTCATCAGCATGGGGCCTGCAATCCGGTAGCGGGGCTTGGCGGCCATCAGGTGGATGCAATCGTGGTTGGCGGCATTGGCGGCGGGGCGCTGCATAAACTCAACAGTGCCGGGATGCGGGTATTTCAGGCACAGCTGGGAACAGTCGCTGAAAATCTTACGCTCTTCCGGGCAAACGGCCTGCCGGAATATATGCCGGGCCATACCTGTGGCGGTCATGGTCACAGCAATGGCTGTTCCCACTAACCATGCCGCGGCCACGAAAACCGAGAATCTGCCTTTGTCCTCACCGAGCCGGCTACACAGCGGTCTTTAAACCGGCAGGCACCCCACTCAAGGACATGGAAATCATCCAACTCGCGCACGACGAACTGGAGGCGTTGCATCTGTGTGACGGTGAGGGAAAGACCCAGGAGGAAGCAGGTGTATGCATGGGGGTATCACGCGGCACGGTCCAGCGTTTGCTCGCCGGCGCCCGCGGCAAGGTGGCCGGTGCGCTGGTCGGACAGAAGGCGCTGGCGATATCCGGCAATAACATCTCAGGAGAATGCATCGCAAAAGATCAGCCTGATTGCACGAAAGGAATCTCTCAATGAGTGAGCTTTATTCAGCAAAGGTACTGGATCATTTCCATAACCCGCGCAATATCGGATCCCTGGAAGACGCCAACGTGGTGGTACAGGCAGGAGACCCGAGCTGTGGTGATGCCCTCGTCTTTTTTATTAAAATAGAAAATGACATCATACTCGACATCAAGTTTCTCATCAAAGGATGCGGCGCAGCCATAGCAACCTCTTCGATAGCGACGGAGCTGGTCATGGGCAAGAACCTTGACGAAGTACTGACTCTTAATGATCAGAAAATAGCCATTGCTCTGGACGGCCTGCCGGAAGAGAAAATGCACTGTTCGAACATGGCCGCTTCCGCCCTGCATGCCGCGGTGCAGCAGTATCGCTCAACGGTTGCAGGAGAAACTCCGCCAGTGAATTTGTAATCCGATCTATGTGACAGAAAATAGCCCGTTTCCTGCTTCACCACATTTCTTGTGTGTTCCGATCATCACAGAAAGGTTTCTTGTATGGCACAACTAAGAACCGGTCGACGCAGGTACTATGATATTTTCGCCCCTTATTACGATGCCTTTATCAAGTTCCATTCCAGCCGGCATGAAGACGATACCCGAAATTTCCTGGTTGACGCGGCACATCTGGATGGAAAAACCATGCCCAGGATTCTGGATGTCTGCTGCGGCACCGGCTCGGTGATTTTAGCCTTTAAGGAGCGCTATCCGGAATCCGAGGCCATAGGCTACGATTTTTCTCCCGGCATGTTACGCAAAGCACAGGAAAAAGATCTGAAAGGCCGGATTGTTTTCATTGAAGGTGATGCGTCGGCGCTCCCCTTCGACGATAACAGTTTTGACGTGGTGACCTGTTCCCATGCCCTATACGAATTGAAGGGAGAAACGCGGGAAAAGGCGTTGCAGGAAATGAAACGGGTGGTGCGCCCGGATGGCTATGTACTGCTTATGGAGCACGAAGTACCCCGGCATCCGGTCATTAAATTCCTTTTTTACGTGAGAATGCTTTCCATGGGTTCAAAAGACGCGAACGAATTTGTCAAGGGAGGCCTGGAACCATTTAAAAAAGTATTCTCCAAGGTCACACTGAGCCATTCGCGAAGCGGCAAAAGCAAACTGATGAGTTGCCGGAAATGAGACATCACCGCGTCATTTATTGAACTTTGTGCCAGGTTCTGTTTCAGGAAGTATGTATGGCCGCATGGTAAAGGGTATTCAGAATGGTTGATAAAAATAGTGCTGACATCCATTTCACCCCAACCGACGCTATCCTGGAAAGCATCTCCGACGGCGTGTTCACGGTTGACCTGAACTGGCGTGTCACCTCTTTCAACAGGGCAGCGGAAGAGATCACCGGAATACAGAGGAGGGAAGCGTTGGGGCGGCTTTGTTCCGAGGTGTTCAAGTCAAGTATGTGCGAGTCGGAATGTGCCCTGCAACAAACACTTAACAGCGAAAAACCGGTCATAAACAAGTCCGGATATATCATCGATGCCGATGGCGACCGCATTCCCGTAAGCGTCTCTACCGCTGTGCTGCGTGACGGCGATGGGAAGATCATCGGCGGCGCTGAAACATTCCGTGATTTAAGCGAAATTGTGGCTCTGCGAAAAGAATTGGCAGGAAATTTCCAGATTGGTGATCTTGTCAGCCACAGCCAGGCAATGAGGCCGGTTTTAGATTTGGTACCCTCTTTGGCGGCCAGCTTGACCACGGTGCTGATACAAGGTGAAACAGGAACCGGCAAGGAACTTCTGGCCAAGGCGATTCACAGCATGAGCCCCCGTTCGCAAAAACCGTTCGTGGCGGTCAACTGCGGCGCATTGCCGGACACCCTGCTTGAATCTGAACTGTTCGGCTACAAAAAGGGGGCTTTTACCGGTGCCAACCAGGACAAACCGGGGCGTTTTGCCCTTGCCCAGGGGGGCACATTGTTTCTGGATGAAATCGGTGAGATCACCCCTGCCCTGCAGGTCAGGCTTCTGCGGGTGCTCCAGGAACAAACATACGAGCCGCTTGGTTCAACTCGCAGTGAAAAGAGCTCAGCACGTGTCATCGTAGCTACAAACTGCGATCTCGCTGCAATGGTAAAAAATGGTGAATTCAGACAGGATCTTTATTACCGTATCAACGTCATCTCACTCGAAATACCACCACTGCGCAAGCGTAAGGAAGATATCCCGCTTTTGGCGGAGCATTTTATTGAACATTTCAATCTGATCCAGCATAAAAATGTCAGCGGATTCACCGACGGTGCCTATTCCCTGCTGATGGCACATGACTGGCCGGGCAATGTCCGTGAACTGGAGAATGTTGTCGAGCGGGCCTTTGTGTTGTGCAGGTCAGATTTGATCGGTCAGGAACATTTGCCTGTTGAACTGACCGGATCCAGCCCGGTGTATGTTGATTCCGGCAGTATGGAAGCGGTGATTCGCAGTGCAGAAGAGCAAAGCATAATTGCCGCACTGAAAAGAAACAGCTTCAACCGTGTCGCCGCAGCTCGTGAACTGGGAATCCATAAGACGACGCTTTACCGTAAAATGAAGGTTCTTTCCCTGCCTCTGCCCTCACAAAATGGGCGTTCCGCAAAAGGCTCCCTATAGTAGCAGATGTACTACCATAAAGCTCCCACCATGGTTGCGAAATCACAACCATCTTTGATGATCCTGCCGTTATAAACCATTCAATATCACATTATTTCAACATGTTATAACTGTTTGATTACGCTGATCGATGTTGGCCCGGCTATTGCTCTATATAGTTTACAGTGAGCATTACCGGAGCGAGCATGAAAACAGCTATTACAGTATGGAACAACAGGGTATCGCCCGTCTTTGATGTGGCCAACCAGGCGTTATTGTTTGACCTGGATGGACACAAGATAACCTCGGAACACTTCCTGATATTGCCGAATTCCTGCACAGCTGAAAAGGTTATCTGGCTTCAGGAAGCGGGAACGGAAGCTTTGATATGCGGTGCAATTTCCAGAGATGCCCTCACAACTGCAACCAACGCCGGTATAAGGGTATATCCATTTATAGCAGGAGATATCCGGAAAGTTTTACGGGCGTATCTGACGGGCAAACTTGTTACAGGTGGTTTTGCAATGCCGGGGTGCGCCTGCAGAATGGCCTGTTCCGGCAGGAGCAAACATGTCCGGAGAAGAGAGCGGGTAACTGGTTCTGCTCTCATCTGCAAACAGGAACCAGATAAAAAGGAGGTTTAACATGCCACGAGGAGATGGAACAGGACCAAGAGCAATGGGGGCAATGACCGGCAGGAGAGCAGGCAACTGCGCTGGCGGCCAGAACAGAGGAATGGTGAAAAGCGGTTCAGGCAGGGGCGGCGCTGGCCGGAGAATGTGCAACTGGTTTAATGCGTCGGACCTGGCAGGCCGCTCAGCCCAGGAAACGGAAAGCAAGCTGTTGATGGAACAGGCCGATGCATTGAGAAGAGAGCTGGATGAGATGGACAGCAGATTGAATGAATTGAAAAAGAAAAACTGATGTGGTGCGAGTTTTTAATGGAGGTACAAGATGAAAATTGCTGTGACTACATCCGGTGATAACCTGGCCGCACCGCTGGACAGCCGCTTCGGCAGGGCGGCCAGGATTCTTATCTACAACACGGATACAAAAGGTTTTCAGTCGGTTGATAATTCACAAAACCTGAATGCACCCCAGGGTGCAGGAATACAGGCCGCACAAAACGTGGCCAACGCCGGTGCAAACGCCGTGATAACCGGCCATTGCGGCCCCAAGGCATTTCGTGTGCTTCAAGCTGCCGGCATCAAGGTCTATAACTGCGAAGCAGCAACAGTCCAGGATGCCATCATACTTTTGGAAAACGGCAAATTACAGGCGGCAAGTGCGGCTGATGTGGATGGCCACTGGGCATGAAAGTGGCGATAGCAAGTGGAAAAGGAGGAACCGGCAAGACAACGGTTGCAGTCAATCTTGCCTGGTTCCTCGCGGATAGCGGCAGGAAGGTACAGTATATCGACTGCGACGTGGAAGAACCAAACGGCCATTTTTTCATCTCGCCCCATCTATCGCAGAGAATGCCCGCCTGTGTCATGCTGCCGAAGGTTGATCAGCTGAAATGCACTTCCTGCGGCACATGTTCCGGCAAATGCCAGTTTAATGCCATTGTCCGGCTGCCCGGCAATACCTTGATCTTTCCGGAGTTATGCCACGGCTGTGGCCTGTGTCTACTCGTTTGCCCGACAAAGGCGATCAGCGAGGATGACCGGGAGATCGGCATAATTGAAAGCGGCATGGGATGGGGCGGGATCGAATTTGCACATGGGGTTCTCAATGTGGGTGAACCGATGCCCAATCCATTGATCCGCATGGTCAAGCAGCAGGGGCTTGCGGACCACATTCAGATCATTGATGCCCCTCCCGGAACATCATGCCCCTTTGTTGAAACCATATCCGATGCTGATCTGGTGATTCTGGTAACCGAGCCGACACCTTTCGGCCTGCATGACCTGAAGATATCAGTGGATGTAGCGCAGGCCAGGGGCAAATATGTCTATGTGGTAATCAACAGGGAGAACGGCTTGTTTCCTCCGCTGGAAGCATTCCTTGAGGAGCATCAATTGAAAGTTCTGGCACGACTGCCGGAAGACCGCAAGGTAGCGGAAGCCTATTCCAACGGAGAACTTCTGCTGGAGGCGCTGCCTGATTACCGTGTGCATTTTTCAGCCATTGCCGCAGAGATTTTCGGGCAATCCGGCGAGTTTGGGCTTACGTCAGCGGGGGTGTTTCCATGAAGGAGATTGTAGTTGTCAGCGGGAAAGGAGGGACCGGCAAGACCTCTTTTACCGCATGCATGGGCACCCTCTTTGAAAAAAAGGTTGTGGCCGACTGTGATGTGGATGCGGCCAATCTCAACCTGCTCCTGAATGCTGCCGTGTTGGAGGAGTATGACTTTGTATCCGGCCACAAGGCCGCCATTGACAAGGTGGTTTGTACCGCCTGCGGCAGGTGCCGGGAAGTGTGCCGCTTTCAAGCCATCAGTGAAAATTATCAGATCGACAGGTTTGCCTGCGAAGGGTGCGGAGCCTGTTTTCAACTATGTCCGGCAGGTGCGGTCTCTTTTGATGAAGCACTATGCGGCCACTATTTTGTGGGTAAAACCAAGGAGCAGCAATGGGCTGTCTTTGCAGAGCTGCTCCCCGGAGCGGAAAATTCCGGCAAACTGGTAACAGCTGTCAGGAAAAAGGCGCAGGAGATCGCCAGGGAAAGCGGAATAGAATTCATCCTGACAGACGGCCCGCCCGGGATCGGCTGCACCGCGATCGCATCGATGACCGGAGCTTCCTACATTGTTTTTGTGACCGAGCCGACCATCAGCGGTGTTCATGATCTCAAGAGGGTCATGGAACTTTCCATGCATTTCAAACTGCCGGGAGCGATTGTCATAAACAAGGGTGATTTGAACCCGTCGTACTCCCGAGAGATTGTATTTCTCTGTCTGGAGCACGGCTTTGAGCTGCTTGGCTCCATCCCCTACGAACCAATGGTCAGCCTGGCCCAGCGCCAGGCAAAAACAATACTGGAATATGCGCCGGACTGCCAGGCAAGCAAGGCAATCCGGCTGATTTATCAAAAACTACACAAACGAATGGAGACGATGTAATGGGAGAATCCGGATGCCAGCACTCGGCACAGAAACAGAGTGATACGCTGCTTAACCAGAAGATAGGCAGAATTGCGCACACCTTTGTGGTCATGTCAGGCAAGGGTGGAGTTGGTAAAAGCACCGTGGCGGTAAACCTGGCCGTAAGCCTTGCCATGCATGGCTTTGATACCGGCCTGTTGGATGTGGACCTGCATGGACCGAGCGTTCCCAAGATGCTGGGACTTTCCTCGGAAAGACTAGGTTATATCGGAGAGGATATTGCCCCGATTGATGTTTTTGCAAACCTGAAGGTAGTTTCCATGGGGTTTATGCTGAAAGGTGACGATGATGCCGTAATCATGAGGGGGCCGATGAAGGCAGGACTTGTGCGCCAGTTCCTGGAAAATGTCGCCTGGGGCGACCTGGACTGCCTTGTTGTGGACTGTCCACCCGGCACCGGCGATGAACCGCTTTCCATTGTTCAGTTGCTGGATACAAAGACCAGCAGCGCTATTATCGTAACCACGCCGCAGCAGATGGCAACCATTGATGTGGAGAAATCCATTTCCTTCTGTCGTCAGCTTGATCTGCAGATCTCCGGCATTATCGAAAACATGAGCGGGTTTGTCTGCCCCCATTGCCACCAGGGTACGGATATATTTTCCAGCGGCGGCGGTCAGGAACTGGCTCAAAGATTTGCCACCACTTTCCTCGGGAGCATCCCGCTTGATCCGGATATCGTCAGGAGCGGCGACGCGGAACGTCCATACCTGCAGGCCTTTCCCGGTACGGAAACCTCAGTCCGCTTTGACCGTATCGTGGATCAGCTGCAAACATTGAATCTGAACGAAGATACGTCTTCTTACATAGAAATCCAGACACCACTCAAAAAGGGCAGTGTAATCAGGTTTGCCGTACCCACCAATGACAGGAAGTTGTGTGCCCATTTTGGACATTGTGCCGAATTTGCCATTATCGATGTGGAGAATAATTCCATCATTTCTGAAAGCTATATAACCCCTCCTCCCCACGAACCTGGGCTGCTTCCCGGCTGGTTGTCCGGAAAAGGGGTGAATCAGATTATTGCCGGTGGCATGGGTCAGAAAGCGCAGCAGCTATTTGCTGAAAACAAAGTGGAGATCATTACCGGCGCAATGGGTGAATATCCCCGTGAAGTAGTGGAAAACTATCTGCAAGGCTCCCTGGAAACAGGAGCTAACAGTTGTGACCACTGAAAGAGCCGGTTACGACGTGAAGAAGACACACACGCAATGCATCATGTGCGGAGACAGCAATCCTATGTCACTCCGGCTTATATTCGAGCCGGGGGCAAGCGGTGATGTCTCCGCATCATTTCAAGGGAACTCACTGCTCCAGGGGTACAACGGCATCCTGCATGGTGGTGTCATAAGCGCCATGCTTGATTCCGCCATGGCGCATTGCCTGTTCCATAAGAATATCGAAGCCGTAACAGGAGAACTTTTTATCCGGTTTGTGACACCGGTTCCTTACGATGCCAGGGTAACCCTGCGGGCATGGCTCGTGAACGCGACACCTCCGCTCTACCTGCTAAAGGCGGAACTGGAACATGCCGGGGCAATAATGGCCAGTGCGGATGCTAAATTCATGCAAAGGGTACATGGCTATGGCGTGTAATGATATTCAAACATCAAAGGATAAAGTTTATGCACCCGTTTGAGGATCTCCGCATCGTCGTAATCGAGCAGAACTTGGTTGGTGAATTCCCGGAATGGCTCCTGGCGGATGTCCTGGACATTGCAGATAACCCTGAAAAATATGGAGACAACATCCCCCTTATTGAGAAACTGATTGCTCAAATCAATGAGTACGATCCCTTTGCCGGTGCTGGATGTTTCAATACTTCCGTCGGCATTGAAGCGATTCAGGCAACCATTGTAAAAATCAAGATTCAGAGAGGAGCCGGTATACCTTGTGAAATATTGGAGTGTTGCCAATTCTTAAATACACAGACGAAAGGGATGCCTAAGACAGTAGAGCACATAAGAAACAATGTCTGTTTAGGTGAATTTGAATCATGTGTCAGGTTTCGAAATTATAAGAAGTTAGCGGGAGAACACATCCCATTGGAGCTCTATCCACACGATACAGAGGAGGTACAAAAAATCGTTCGCTGTTTGCGAAACAAAAAAGTGACCGACGGATAGTCAACTGTTCATCTTAGTATCCCGCCGTAAAACACTAAAAAAGGAGGTTTACTTACACATGAAGAAACAACTTTTCGTAGTGCTCGCACTGGCCATCGGTATTGCATCACAGGCTTTTGGTGGGCAAAACCATGCGGAGTTCATCACCGGGCCCTTCAAAAACGGTCCGGAAGTGACCAGGAAATGTACGGAGTGTCATGAACAGGAATCCAAGTCCTTTATGAAATCGGTTCACTGGACCTGGGCCAAGACACAGACCGTGAATGGTAATACCATGGAGTACGGTAAAAAAAACGCACTCAATAACTTCTGCGTAGCTGTCCCTTCCAACTGGCCCCGCTGCACCAGCTGCCACGCCGGCTACGGCTGGAAAGACAACACTTATGACTTTTCCAAGTCAGAAAACGTGGATTGTCTTGTCTGTCATGATACCACCGGAACCTACAAGAAGTTTCCATCCGGGGCAGGTCATCCCGTATACCCAGGCGAGAAAAAGGAGTTCCCAAAGGGCAAGGTATGGGAGCCGGTTGATCTGGTCAAGGTTGCGCAATCCGTCGGCAAGCCGACCCGTGCCGCCTGCGGTTCCTGCCACTTTTACGGCGGCGGCGGCGACAGGGTGAAGCATGGTGACCTGGACTCCTCCCTGACTAATCCTACACCGGATATCGATATCCATATGGGCGGCAAATCAAAGATGACCTGCGAATCGTGCCACAAGGGTAGCGACCACACTATCAAGGGTGAGGCAATTGCCGTATCAGTTGGATCCGGTTCCCGCATAATGGGCTGCAATGATTGTCACAAGGGAAAGATTCACAAGAATGCCATGCTTAACAAGCATGCCAATAAAATTGCCTGCCAGACCTGTCATATTCCTACCTTCGCAAAAGCAAAACCAACGAAGATCTGGTGGGACTGGTCTACCGCCGGCAAGGAAGCTAAACCTGAAGACATCAAGAAGGACCAGTATGGCGAGAAGCTGTATGACAAGATGAAGGGCGACTTTGCCTGGGGTAAGGACGTTGTCCCCACCTATTTCTGGTACAATGGTTCAGTTGAGCGGGTCCTGATAGGGGATAAAATCGACCCCGCAAAGGTAGTCAGGCTGTCAGCAGCGAAAGGCGATCGCAAAGATCCCAATGCAAAGATATTCCCTTTCAAGGTAATGAAGGGGAAACAACCTTACGACTCGGAGAACAAAACAGTCGCGATTGTCAACACCTTCGGACCTCCAACCAGTGAGAGCGCCTATTGGGTCAAGTATAACTGGAACAAGGCGATTGAGGCCGGCATGAAGGCTGTCGGTCAACCTTACAGCGGAAAATTCGGCTGGATTGAGACCTCCATGGTCTGGGCTGTCAACCATATGGTAGTGCCCAAGGAAAAGGCTCTAAAATGTGGTGATTGCCATGGTGAAAAAGGTAGAATGGACTGGAAGGCACTGGGCTATACCGGTGATCCTCGCATGAAGAAATAATCAGGATCATTACAACAGGATGAAAGCAGCAATGCTGAGGTCGCGCATCGAGATCTCAGCATTGCTTTTGTGAAAAGCGAATTATCGACCAGCGCGAACCTGAGTAGCGCTACCTTGCGAAGTGGAACCTGTTGCGGTTGTCCCCTTCCCTTTAGCACCACGGACTTTACCACCGGCAGCATAAGAAGCACTGGCCATACAAACCAGCATCAATAGTACAATAAACTTTTTCATGAGAACGACTCCTTTCCTTTTTGAGTTGAGCAGCTTACAAACTTTTTCAGTAAACATGCCATAATTATAACAAACCAATACAACGACTTATTCATTCGAATTTACAAAGAAAATACAGTCAAAATAGTGCAAAAACTGCATCTCGATGTGCAACTTTGCACCAGCATCTAATAATTGACAGAATCATTAATGTACATATTTCTCTGCAGAACAGAGTACACAAACTGGAATAGGCACAGGAGACCCCGTGAATCTGCATGACATTCTCAAAAAATCACAAAATGCCGAGATGGTCTCCCGTGAAGAGATCATATCAATGCTGGCGCTGCCGCCAAACTCCATAGACACCTTTATTATCATGGCACAGGCATCGCGGATATCCCGCGAGGTGAGTAATACACGGGCTGAGATCCATGCCCAGCTCGCCGTCAACCTGGCGCCCTGCCCCAGGGATTGTCTGTTTTGCTCATTCGCTGCTGCAAACAACATATTCCGCACATCTGCTACCATCGATCCCGCAGAGGCAGCTGCCCAGGCACGGCAGTTTGAAGAGTATGGCGCCAACGCCATCTATGTCATGGCAACAGCCACCTTTGATATGGGGCAATTCATCGAGACTGCCTGTGAGATTAGACGATCTCTTCGTACCGACACTGTTATGATCGCCAATGTCGGGGACGAATTCGCCGCCAAAGCAGCAAGCCTCGTGGAAGCAGGTTTCCATGGAGTGTATCATGCACTGCGCCTGCGCGAAGGTATAGACACCACGATTGAGCCTGCGCAACGGATCAAAAGCATCAAGGCGTTTCAGGAAGCAGGCCTGATTGTCGGCACCTGCATTGAGCCTATAGGTCCCGAACATACCAACGAAGAACTTGCGGAGATGATCCTGTTCACTGCGTCACTTTATCCCGCTTTCAGTGGTGCGGCCCGACGCATCCCGATTCCGGGAACGGCTCTGGCCGAGCGCGGCAAAATCTCTGAATTGAGAATGGCACAGATTGTCGCGGTCACCCGACTCGCCATGCCCCGCAGCGTCCTGGGCAACTGCTCCCACGAACCAGGTACCGTGCCAATCATAGGAGGTGCCAATCTACTCTGGGCAGAAGCGGGAGCCAACCCGCGCGACATCACGGAAAAGACCGAGGAAGGACGAGGCCATTCCGTACCTGAGATCAGGGAACTTTTTCAGGAAGTGGAGTGGCCAACGCTTGAGGGGCCATCGCGATTCTTTGACAAGGTGGTATAATTTATCGCATTCCTGAAGTGCGCTTTCACCCCTCAGAATCAGTATGTGGGGGCAACACACCTTCTCCCACAGGCCGAGAAGGAACAGAAACGGTACAGCTATTCGCTTTCATTGCAGGCATCGCAGTTGCCGTAATCATTGTTCTGTCCGAGGCAACCCAAGGACCATAGAGCCCGACAACACAAATGTTTTCATTTCAATCTGCAAGGATTTGCTGTCATGCCCCAAAATGGACCATTTGACAAGCACCACCACCGTTATGAAAACTGGTTCGCCAACCACTATGCTGCTTACTGTTCGGAATTGTTGGCGGTGCAGTCTCTGCTTCCTCGGTATGGGTTTGGTCTGGAAATTGGAGTGGGGTCAGGCCGCTTTGCGGCGCCCTTGGGTGTAAGTGTCGGCATTGACCCTTCGGCCACCATGCTTGAGCATGCCAATGCAAGAGGTATTCGGGTGGTACAGGGGGTTGCCGAGCAGTTGCCATTTGCCAGCGACAGCTTTGATTATGCCCTGAGTGTGACGAGCCTCTGTTTCGTTGATGATGTTCGTGCCATGCTGCGGGAGTCGCGGCGGGTCATCAGACCGGACGGCTGCCTGGTACTCGGTTTCGTCGACCGGGGGAGCGACCTGGGTCGGCGCTATCTTGATGCTCAGGCCGGGAGCATTTTCTACCGTGGTGCCACCTTCTACTCCGCCGAAGAGGTGGAACAACTGTTGCGGGAGAATGGCTTTCCCTCTCAGGAGTGGGTTCAAACCCTCTCTGCATCATTGCCTGACATCATGGAGATCCAGCCCTTCCGTGCAGGACATGGTAACGATGCCTTTGTCGTGGTCAAAGCCATGGGGGTTGCACGCCCTACCGAAAAAGGAAGGACGAATCATGACAACCTGTTTCAAAGGCTGGCAGATTTCTCGGTGGATTGGATGTATTGGCGCACTCCGGAGGGTGAAATGCGGTACGTTTCTCCGGCAGGGAGCGAGATCACTGGGTACAGCATCGAGGAGTTATCCGCCTTTCCGGAAATATGCAGCTCCATCATCCATCCCGATGACCGGGAGTTGTGGCGCAGCCATGTCCACGAAGCTGATGTGCAGGGAAATCCTCGCCCCGTCGAATTCCGTATCGTCACCAGGCATGGCGACATTCGCTGGATCAGCCACATCTGCCGGCCCATTTACGATGATGACGGCATGTTCCTGGGGATCAGCGGCAGCAACCGAGACATCACCGAACGCAAAAGAGCGGATGAGCAGCTTCGCTTCCTGAGTACCCATGACGAGCTGACCGGACTGTTCAATCGGGCGTACTTTGAGGCGGAGCTTGAGCGGCTTGCCGGCGGGAGGCAATTCCCGGTCAGCGTGGTGATGACGGATGTGGATGGGCTGAAGGAAGTGAACGACCATCATGGGCATGCTGCGGGTGACCGGTTGCTCCGGCAGGCCGCTACGGTCCTGCTGGATGCGTTCCGCGCCGAAGATGTGGTTGCGCGCATAGGCGGCGACGAATTCGCAATCCTCCTTCCCGGCGCTGACAGCCGTATTGTGGGGGAATTGCTGAAGAGGATCACCATCTCCCAGGAGGTGATCAACTGTTCGGGGGTCGATTGCCCAGTGAGCCTCTCACTCGGCTCGGCAACCGTCCAAAATGGTAAGGAACTTCTGCATGCCCTGAAGCTGGCTGATCAACGGATGTATCAGCACAAATTCAGCAAAAAACATCGCTAGGCATGGGGGGGGCAATGGTCAGATCCCGGTCAGCTCTCCTTCGCGCAGGTTCTTCAAGCAGGCCTACGGCTCCAGTCTCATCGAAGTAGGGTTAGAAAGGTCATTGCCACGCAAGGATTGAGAAAAAACTAAAGAGGCTCAAACACATGGAAATGAAAATCACCTTCCCTGGAGGGGAAAAAGTTAATGCAGAAATCAATGGGCAAATAATTCCCACCGACCAGCCAACAGATGATGGAGGTGCGGGGTCTGCGCCAAGCCCTTTCGACTACTTCCTCGCCTCCCTCGGAACCTGTGCCGGCATTTACGTTCTCAGTTTCTGCCAGCAGCGGCAAATTTCCACCGAAGGTTTGGCTCTTACCCAGAAAATGGAGTTTTCCACCGATGCAGAAGGAAGAAAGAAACTCAGCACCATAGCCATCGAAATCGCTCTCCCTACCGGTTTTCCTGAAAAATACCAAAAGGCCATAGCCAGGGCAGCCGGGCTCTGCTCGGTAAAAAAGGTGCTCATGGACCCGCCTGAGTTCGTGATCACCACCCGTTCTTCATAGTACACCGCCATCCTGATCTACGGATGGTGCGCTTACTGCATTCGCAACAGGAATTTGAATGGATGAAAATAATATCTTGTAAAGGAGTATCTATGACTTCAAGGACAAAGATCGGAATAATCATCTGTGATCGCTACCGCTGCTGTGCCGGCGGGAAGTGTCTCAGGTCAATGAGGAACAAGGAAGGGGCGTTCAGCATTTACGCAAAGGAAGAAATTGAATTGGTCGGATTTACAACGTGCGATGGCTGCCCTGGTGGCAACATAGAAAATGCCGGCGAAGAGATGGTAAAAAACGGCGCTCAGGTAATTCATTTAGCTACCGGCATGGTCGTTGGCTATCCCCCCTGCCCCTCTATCAACACATTCAAAGCTTTTCTTGAAAAACGCTATGTGGTAAAGGTTGTTGTAGGCACTCATCCGATACCCAAAAAATATCTTGATATGCACACCCAGCTTGGCACATGGGACGATCCGGCCTGGAAACCGCTCATCGCACCGACCATGTCTGATGAAGCGACCCGCGCACTTTATGATTAAGAACAAACCCGGCAGAGGAGGACAAAGTTGCTTCAAGATCCGACAAACCAGTATATAGCCACGATTCAGTCCCAGTGCGTCATCAGCGGCAAGGATGTTCTTGAAATCGGCTGCGGCAAAGGAAGGATAACGCGGGACCTGGCACTGCATGCCAAGCGTGTGGTTGCTACCGATCCTGACGCTGCTGCGCTGGAAATTGCACGGAAAACCACAGACTCAGGCAATGTCGAATTCATGCTGGCGCCGACCGGAGTGCCGGATCTGCCGGCAGGCAGCTTTGACGTGGTTATCTATACCCTCTCCTTCCACCACGTCCCTGTAACGGAAATGTCCGACAGCCTGCGCCAGGCTGCCGAACTTCTGAATAAAAATGGTGTCGTTGTTGTTGTCGAACCGGGAAACGGCGGCTCATTCACCAAGGCAAAGGAGCGCTTTGGAGCCGGCAGCGGTGATGAACGGCCTGCAAGGGAGGCGGCAATTCGCGCCATGCATGCCTTGAAGGGGTGGATTGTTGAAGAAACCATACTTTTCCGCACGCTGTTTCAGTTTGACAATGACGAGGATTTCCTTACCAACATGCTGCCGGATTACCAGCAGCAGCCGGAAACATTCGTCTTAGACGTCAAGTGGTTTCTTGACCTGCACCGGAGCGAGAACGGAATCATCCTCGATGCTGGACGGAGGCTCAACGTTTTGCGAAGGATTTGAACCATGAACCATTTCAATTTCACAAAGTGCACACTATGGCCACCATCCGGATATAATCCAGCAGCATCATCCAGTTTGACAAAGGAGATTAAACCATGAAAAAGATTGCCATCGCCGTTCTTTCAACCCTGGTCCTCCCGGCTACCATCTTTGCTGCCGAAACAATGCGCGAGGGGTACTGGGAACTGATCACCACCACTGAAATGCCGGGCATTCCCATGGAGATCCCACCGACCAAGATAAAGCACTGCTACACCAAGGAAGATGTCAAGGATCAGAGGAAAACAATCTCTACTGACAAAAACTGTACCATTACGGATTTTAAACAGTCCGGAAATAAAATCAGCTGGAAGATGAAGTGTACCGGTGAAAATAGCGGTGTTTTCAGCGGCGAGACGATTTTCAAGACGGATGCCTATGACTCGACCATGAAGATGCAGACACAAGGGCAGACCATGAATATGAAGGTCAAGGCCAAGCGGTTAGGGAATTGTCCGAAATGATCATCAAGAAAAATTAAGGGATTACCTCTTTCTGTCGATCTTGCAGGTCCCGCTGTCGCAGACATGCTTCTTCGGCAGAAAAGGACGAATGCGGGCAAAGCCCTTGTACAGCAGACGGGCAACAGGATTCACTATCGGCATATTAATGACGGCACCCATTATGCCATACAACGTCGATGCCGGGAATGCCTGCCAGATGGCCCAGAAGGCCTCAACGGCCCGGTAGATCTCGCCTTTCCGATCAATGACATGCAGCTCGTACATGAATGCTTCCGTGGTGATGCCGTATGGGGAGGGATCGAAGTCAGGGGCGCTGATGTCCACCCCCAGAAGCTTGTTGTCGTGGTTCTGGTGCAGATAGTGTTCTATCTCCGTGCTGCAGACAGAACATGAGCCGTCGTAAAATATTTTGATTGGGAATTGCGGCTTAGTCGGCATGATTGCTGTCCGGGTAATAGTCAAGTTTGATAACGGCTACGCCGGCTTGAGGATCTTCAAACGGCGGACAAGAAAGGTGCAGCCAAAGAGCACCAGATTGATCATTACAACGGTTGCGCTGGTGGGCAGGTTGGTCAGAAACGATATAAAGATGCCTGTCACAACCGAGCAGCATCCCTGAAGGGCCGCCAAGGCAACGCACCCCTTGAAACTACGGGCCAATTGCAGCGCCGAAGCAGCGGGAAGGATCAGCAGGGACGATATCAGCATAATCCCCACCAGCTTCATGGCCAGGACAACTGAAAGGGCCGTCAGCAGCACCAGAACAGCGTTGATGGTGTTGGTGCGGATACCGGAAACCTTGGCCAGTTCCTCGCTGAAGGTTATGGCAAAAAGTTCGTTGAAAAAGAGCGCCAGCAGCAGCATTACCACGCAGAACAGACCAGCGGCAATCCAGACCTCCTCGCTCGTGATCGACAGGATATTGCCGAACAGGTAGCTCAACAGGTCAACATTGTACCCTCCCCCAACGCTTGCCAGGATGATACCGGCCGAGATGCCCAGGGACGAGACAATTCCGATGGCGGTGTCACCGCTCAGTCGGGCCTTCTCGGTCAGCTTGAGGATGCCCAGTGACGCCAGCAGCACGATCGGCAGCGACACCAGAAGCGATGCGGCCGAATAAAGTTTGAATGCCAGGGCAATGGCGGTACTGCCGAATGTGACATGGGCCAGACCATCGCCGATCAGCGACATGCGCCGCAACACCAGGAACACCCCCAGCACCGAACAGAGCACGGCAATGAGCGATCCGGCCAGAAGCGCCCGCTGGATGAAACCATAGGAAAGGATTTCGAGAATATTGGTATTCATGATCAGTGCCTGTGACACATAAGATGCTGGGAATGGGTGCCGAAGAGTGCCGACATCTCTTTCGAGGCGCAGAACTCATCAAAACTGCCGTAAAACAAGACCCGCTTATCGAGATACAGCATCTTGGTGGCATGCTGACCGATCGCCCCGGTATCATGGGTCACCAGCAGCACGGTCACGCCCTGCGAGCGGTTTATGTCGGCAATCAGGGCGTAGAAACGCTCCCGTGTTTCAGGGTCCAGGGCCGCTGTCGGCTCATCCAGGATCAGCAATTCGGGACTGTTCACCAGCGCACGCGCCAACAGTACCCGCTGCTGCTGGCCACCAGACAGCTCACCTATAAGTTTAAGCCTCAGGTCGTAAACACCTAAACTGTCGAGGGTAGCATCCACATGCTCCCAGTCATCCCGTGTCATCTTGCGGGGAAATCGCTTCTGGGACAACAGGCCAAGGCCAACCGTTTCAGCCACGGTTGCCGGAAATACCGGATTCAGCAGCCGCAGGCTTTGCGGCAGGTAACCGATCCTCCCCCAGGAGGAGAAATTATCGCAGGGCACGCCAAAAAGGGAGGCGCGCCCCTCGCTGATCGCTACCAGCCCGATCAGGGCCTGCACAAGGGTGCTTTTGCCGGAACCGTTGGGACCGACGATGCCGACATAATCACCTGCCTCAACAATTATGGAGACATCCTCCAGAACCCGCCCCACATTATAGCTGCAGCAAAGACGTTCTGTTCTGACTACTTCGTGCGACATGCCAGCCCCTTTTGCAGATTAGTCAGATTCCCTTCCATCAAAGCGATAAAGGTTACACCGTGCTGAAAATCGTCACGCCCCAGATTGTGAGCGCCATGGAGTTTCAGCACCCCTACCCCGGTTTCTTCAGCCAGTGTTTCGGTCAGACGAGGCGACAGAAGCTCCTCGGCAAACAGGTAGCGCACCCCGGACTGCTTGATCTGACGGGCCATGGCGGTCATCCGGCTTGCAGAGGGTTCAGACTCTGACGAAACCCCGCTCAGGGAATGATATTCCAGGCCATAGCGCCTGGCCAGATATCCGAAGGTAAAATGCCCTCCATGCAGGAACACCCTGGTAGCACAGGATGCCAATCCCAGTTGGTAGCGCTGATCCAGATCATCCAGCTTTGCTGCGAGTCCAGCGGCATTTGTTCGATAATACGAGGCATTGGCGGGATCAGCGGCCACGAATCCTTCCAGGATATTAGCCACGATTATCTTGGCATTACCGAAATCAAGCCAGATGTGCGGATCCACGCCGTTGCTATGACCTTCTGCATCATGACCGGTATCACCTTCATGATCATGACCGGCATCTGTCCCGGCTTTCAGGTAGTTCACTCCCTGTCCGGCATCCACCACGCGCAACTTTCGGCGGTCCATCCCCTTGATGATCGTTTCCGCCCATGGTTCCATATAGCGGTTAGTGTAAACAAACAGCCCGGCCTTGCTGATCCGCATAATATCGTCCGGTTTGGGTTCAAAGTTGTGCGGTTCCATGCCGGGGGGGAGCAGCAGGAAAACCTCACCCTTATCTCCGGCTATGGTTCGGGCAAAATCATAAAGAGGGAAAAGAGAGGTGATGATCTGCAGCTTGGCGGACTGTTTCTGATCATGCCGGGCACAGCCAGCGACCATAAGAAGGGCCAGGGCCGGCAGCACAAGAATAAACAGCAGGAACGAGCGTTTCATAGCAAAGCCCCTGGTGCGGATTCGCTGCACAGGCCGCAGAGGCCGTTGATCTGGAGGATATGCGAGGTCACGCTGCCGCCGGAATTACGGGCGATTTCCTGGGCAACCCCCTCCAGGCAGCACAGGTCTATATCCTCTACACGCCGGCACGACTCGCACACAAAATGGTGGTGATGCCCCTGATTCGAGCACAGGAAATAGTATTGTTTGCGGTCAGACCGGAAGATGCGGGTTATGACACCGTTTTCCGCCAGCTCGTCCAGGATGCGATATACCGTAGGGAGACTGATGCTGCCAAGCCTGGGCTTGATGCGGTTCCAGACCTCATCAGCGGAGAGATATGACTGCTCGTCCCCGAGACATTGCATGACTTCGAGGCGTTGCGGAGTCACCTTGAAACGGAGCTGCCTTAGTGTTGCTGTACTCTGTTCCTGATCCATGGTGAATTGCCCAATCTAAATGAAAGTTTCTTTTATTTATACAGAGCAAATGACTTAACGTCAATCAGCTAGAAAGTATCTGTTTTGTGCAGACCTTGCCCTCATTAAGTTATCTATTGTTAATTAGTCAGTTTTATTGTATTTATTCAGACTATATTTAAGTTTGGCAACACAGAATACATTTCATTTTCAAATCAAATTGAGACGTTTATCCACAGTGCTCTCTTTACCGGCAGGGATGCAAAACAGCTCGCACTGATTTCCAGGTAGCACAGCTTACGATCGGAAAGGGCCACTAAATGTCTGTAAGTTTCCGTTATCTCATTTATACCCTTTTCGCATTATCGGGGTTTTCCGCCCTGATTTATGAATCCATCTGGTCCCACTATATGAAACTGTATCTGGGACATGCCGCCTATGCCCAGACCCTGGTACTTGCAATATTCATGTCCGGAATGGCAATCGGAGCCGGCCTGTGCAGCAAGTATTCGCCACGATGGAAAAATCTGCTGAAGATTTATGCTCTTGCCGAGGGAATCATCGGTCTGTTCGCCATCCTTTTCCATGAAGTATTCGACACAATCACGCAACTCTCATACACAACCGTAATCTACAACCTGAATGACCCTATGGCTGCACATGCTTTCAAATGGGCGCTCTCGGCAATTCTCATCCTGCCGCAATCGATTCTGATCGGGATGCCTTTTCCACTCATGAGTACAGCGCTGATGCGCATGTTTCCCCAAAAACAGGGAAAGTCACTTTCCATGCTTTACTTTACAAACAGTTTCGGGGCAGCAATCGGGGTCCTGGTGAGCGGATTTGTACTCATAAATGCGGTGGGACTGCCCGGAACCATAAGGGTTGCCGGGATGATCAATATTTTGCTGGCTCTGACAGTATGGTTTCTTGCCCAAAAATATGATGCCGACTACCGTCCTGCCAGCGTGCCAGCTGCAATAACAGACAGCCCCGGGAAGAACAGCCTGTATCGGATACTTTTGACTGCTTCTTTTGTAACAGGCGCCGCTTCCTTTGTTTATGAGATCGGCTGGATCAGAATGTTGAGCCTTGTCATGGGCAGCTCAACCCATGCCTTTGAGCTTATGATCAGCGCATTTATTTTCGGTCTGGCTTTTGGTGCCCTCTGGATCCACCGCCGCATCGATCGCATCGCCAATCCGGTAAGATTTCTGGTTATAGTGCAGATTGTGATGGGACTTTTGGCTCTGGCCACGCTGCCGATATATGGGAACTCCTTTTCGGTAATGCAGTGGCTGATGCAGACGCTGGACAATACCGAAGCCGGTTACCAGTTCTTCAATCTTTACAGTTATGCTATTGCCCTGGCTGTAATGCTTCCCACAACCTTCTGCGCAGGCAGCACTTTGCCGCTGATCACCTATGCATTGATTACTGAGAATCATGGTGAAAAGAGTGTTGGAGCTGTCTATGCCGCGAATACCGTTGGCGCCATTGTTGGTGTTCTCTTTGCTATCCATCTTGGGATGCCGTTTTTTGGATTGAAAGGTTTGATCATGCTGGGCGGATGTCTTGATCTGGCTCTTGGCCTGGCATTACTAACGCTTACACAGAAAAACATTGAAAGCCTGGCCATATCGGCAGCACTTGTCACCGTGTGCGTGGGGGTTGTTTTGGCCACAGAATCCCTTGTGACACTTGACCCCTACAAAATGGCTTCCGGGGTTTACCGCAGGAAAGGGCTTTTGACCCCGGAACAAGGCAAGATCATGTATCACAAGGACGGCAAAACCGCCACTGTAAGCCTAACCCTCGGTAATAGCGGCACCTTGAGCATAAGGACGAATGGCAAGCCGGATGCATCCATCAACATGAACATGACGAATCGGCAGGCTTCGCCCGACGAAGCGACCATGATCCTGGCCGCCGCAATCCCGATGGGTCTTCATCCTCAGGCAAAAACAGTAGCCAACATAGGGCTCGGCTCCGGTCTTACTGCTCACACCCTGTTGTGCAACCCATCTTTGCAACAGGTCGACACCGTGGAAATTGAACCAGGCATGGTGGAAGCAGCCAAGAACTTCAGACCCAGGGTGAATCTGGCCTATACAGACCCTCGCAGCAAAATATTCATCGACGATGCCAAAACTTTTTTTTCAACTCACAGGAAAAAATACGACATCATTATTTCCGAACCTTCAAATCCATGGGTAAGCGGGGTGGGAGGTCTATTCTCCGAAGAGTTCTACCGTATGATTAATCATAATCTGCATCCAGACGGAATATTTGTGCAATGGCTGCAGCTTTACGAGATCGACGTGAATCTGGTTGCATCTGTACTGAAGGCAATGGCCCCCAATTTTGACGATTTCATTGCTTTTGCCCCCAACGATGCCGAATTGTTTATAGTGGCCAGAAAAAACGGCGGCGTAGGCGAACTGAATGCCGATATGTTTAAAAACCCGACAATCACAATGGCCATGAAGTGGGTCCACATCCATAACCTTCAGGACCTCGAACTCCGCAGAATCGGGGACAAAAAGACGTTGAACAGCTTTATATCAACATTTTCAATTCGACCCAATTCTGATTATTACCCTGTACTGGACCAGAATGTCGCACGCACCAGGTTCATGCAGGCAAATGCTTTAGAGTTACTGGAGTTTTCCCACGATCCACTGCCCACCGCGGAGATGTTGAAGAATTCCGCGCCAGCATGGCAAGAGACAGTGATAACGCCCTCACCTTATTATTTCAAGTCAAAGGCCGCCTTTTCCGCCATGGCATGTCGTGACTACATCCTGACAGGACGTTTTGATTCAAAATACAATCAGGTTCCTCAAGATGCCCGGCAGGATGCGGTAAAAATCAGGCAGCTCTTTCAGGAGCGTGGCACTATCCATCAATTGGATGATCGAATTACGGTTCTATCCAGCCTTTCCCGGATAATTCCTTACCTGAGACCCCAGGAAATGGCTGCCATCTGGAGTATGCTGGAATCTGCGCCAGGCGGCCCCAGACTTACTACCCAGGAGCAGGCTTTGGTACGATTGTATAAGGCCGTTGGAAACAGGGATGCTCAAGCAATGACATTGGCAGCCGGTTCGCTGCTGACATATTTTCGATCCCTGCCTCCCGAAACACTGGAATATACTTTGGCCAGCGGAATGCTGGGACAACTTGCGCAGGGAAACCGTGATGAAGCATACAAGTTGTGGACAGCTTACGGCTACAAGGTTATCGGCAGCGACATGCCGCAAATCCTGTTTCGCCTGCTTGCTGCCAACAGCACCACGAATTGATGTCAGCAGCATTTTGGGATCTGGTTTTTGTTTCGTTTAAGATTCTGCTTTAATATCTGCCTCTGCAACTGCAATATCCCCTCCCTTTCATGACAAGACCATTCGTGGAGTTCCTTGACTTTATCTGCTAACGTGCTTACCTAAATGTACAGGACGTATCTACATGCAGCACAAAGGATCACGTATGGACTTCAATAGACTGACCCAAAAATCCCAGGAAGCATTTGCGGAAGCACAGAACAAGGCGGTCACCTACGGACACGTGGAGGTGGATGGTGAACACCTGCTGTGGGCGCTCTTGGATCAGGCCGATGGCTTGGTGCCGCGTCTGCTGGCGCGAATGGATATCCGCCCTGAACTCCTGAAAAAAGAGGTGGAAGCAGAGCTGGATCGACGGCCGCGCGTCTCAGGCCCTGGGTCTGAGCCCGGCAAGATATATGTCTCGCAGCGGCTTTCACGTATTCTGGTTGCAGCGGAAAACGAGGCCAAGCGACTCAAGGACGAATACGTTTCCGTTGAACATCTGCTGATGGCCCTGCTGGGCGAAGGGGATAAAACACACTCCGGCAAGCTGCTTAAACAGGCCGGCATCGACCGGGAGAAGTTTCTCAAGACGCTTACAGATGTACGGGGCAACCAGCGGGTAACGTCAGCCAATCCTGAGGACAGCTACGAAGCACTGGAAAAATACGGCCGTGACCTGGTCAAGATGGCGCGGGGTGACAAGCTGGACCCGGTAATCGGCCGGGACGACGACATCCGCCGGGTAATCCGCATCCTTTCCCGCAAAACCAAGAACAACCCGGTGCTGATCGGCGAGCCTGGCGTGGGCAAAACCGCCATTGTGGAAGGATTGGCCCAACGCATCGTCCGGGGCGACGTACCCGAGGGGCTCAAGAATAAAACCGTCTTTGCCCTGGATATGGGTTCGCTGGTTGCAGGAGCCAAGTATCGCGGAGAATTCGAAGAGCGGCTCAAGGCGGTTTTAAACGAGATCAAGGAGGCCGAAGGGCGCATCATCCTGTTCATCGACGAACTGCATACCATCGTGGGGGCCGGCAAGGCCGAGGGCTCCATGGATGCCGGCAACATGCTCAAACCGATGCTGGCCCGGGGAGAGCTGCACTGTATCGGCGCCACCACCCTGGATGAATACCGCAAGCACATCGAGAAGGATGCCGCCCTGGAGCGCCGCTTTCAACCGGTACTGGTGGAACAGCCCACCGTGGAAGACACGGTTTCGATCCTGCGCGGCCTGCGTGAGCGGTTCGAGGTGCATCACGGCATCAAGATTCAGGACAACGCCCTGGTGGCGGCAGCCACCCTTTCCAACCGTTACATCACCGAGCGCTTCCTGCCCGACAAGGCCATTGACCTGGTGGATGAGGCCTGCGCCATGCTGCGCACCGAGATCGACTCTCTCCCCTCGGAGCTTGACACCATCAGCCGTCGGGTCATGCAGCTGGAGATCGAGGAAACCGCCCTGAAAAAGGAAAAGGATGCCCTCAGCAAGGAACGTCTGGAAACACTGCGCAAGGAACTGGCCAATGACCGGGAACGGGCAAATTCCATGCGGGCCCAGTATGATTCGGAAAAATGCGCCATCCAGAGGGTGCAGGGATTGCGGGAGCAGATCGAAAAAACCCGTCGTGAGATCGGGCAGGCCGAGCAGGCCTACAACCTGGAACAGGCCTCCCGCCTGAAGTACTCGGAACTGCCGGGGCTGGAGACCGCACTGAAGAACGAAGAAGCGGCCCTGGCAGTCAATCAGGGTGGTCAGAAACTGTTGCGGGAAGAGGTCACCGAGGATGAAATCGCCGAGATCGTGGCCCACTGGACCGGCATCCCGGTCACGCGTCTGGTGGAGGGAGAGCGGGAGAAACTGTTGCGGCTGGAGGATATCCTCCATCAGCGGGTGGTTGGTCAGGATGAAGCGGTGCAGCTGGTGGCCGATGCCGTGCTGCGCGCCCGCTCCGGGATCAAGGACCCGCACCGCCCGATCGGGTCGTTCATCTTCCTGGGCCCAACCGGTGTCGGCAAGACCGAACTGGCGCGGACCCTGGCCGAGGCCCTGTTCGACTCGGAAGATAACATGGTGCGGATCGACATGTCCGAGTATATGGAAAAGTTCGCCGTATCGCGGCTGATCGGCGCCCCTCCAGGTTATGTGGGTTACGAAGAAGGGGGGCAGCTGACTGAGGCGGTCAGGCGCAAACCTTACTGCGTGCTGCTCTTTGATGAGATCGAGAAGGCCCACCCTGATGTCTTCAACATCCTGCTGCAGATACTGGACGATGGCCGGGTGACCGACAGCCAGGGTCGTACCGTCAACTTCAAGAACACGGTTATCATCATGACCTCCAACATCGGCGCGCCCTACCTGATCGAGGGGATCACGCCGGCCGGCGATATCCGCGAAGAAGCCCGCCTCAATGTCATGAGGGAGCTGAAGGCAGGCTTTCGCCCGGAGTTTCTCAACAGGGTGGACGACATAGTGCTCTTCAAACCGCTCCATCTGGATGAGATCATCCGCATCACCGATCTGCTCGCCGAACAGCTCAAGGAACGTCTCAGGGAGCGGCGCATCACCCTCGAAATCTCCGATGCCGCCCTGCGCTTCATTGCCGAGGCAGGTTATGATCCGGTCTACGGTGCCCGCCCCCTGAAACGTTATCTGCAGCGGGAACTGGAGACCCGGGTGGCACGGGCGATTATCAGTGGAGAGGTGATTGAGAGCGGGACACTGCGTGTGGATGTGGTGGATGGCAAGCTGGAGGTCAAGTAATAGTCTCTTACGACTTGAGTCTTTACAACATCTGAGCAAAATTTCAGAAAAACATTACTCACACGGAGGCACACCAAAAGTAGGCGCTTTTAAGCGAAGGCACGGAGAAAACCAGTATTAAAAGCTTGGAGTCTTTGGGGCAACCATTAAGGCTTTTGTTTTAGACTTTCTTCGTGACTCTGTGCCTTTGTGAGAGACCGGTTTTCATTTTGGTTCCGGCTATGTACTTCAAGCCGCGAGTCGCATGTTAATTTCTGCTACGATCTTCGCTCCATTTTTTATCTCTGCTAATTTCAAATCATAACTAATTTGCAGGTTCATCCAGAATTGCGATGTAGTGTTGAAGTAGCGTGCAAGCCTGAGAGCTGTATCAGGTGTGATGGCACGCCGTTCCCGCACAATATCATTGATACGTGGAGCGGGAACTCTAAGTTCCAACGCCAGCGCGTGAGCACTCATGCCTAGCGGAACCAGAAATTCCTCACGCAAAATTTCGCCAGGGTGTATGGGGCGCATTTTATTTGTTGGGTTCATATGTTATCTCCTCAGTGATAATCTACTATTTCTACATCTACTGCATTACCGTCCTCAATACGGAAACACAAGCGCCATTGGTCATTGATGCGGATGCTCCATTGACCCTTGCGATCTCCATGTAAAGCTTCAAGACGATTGCCCGGTGGCGAGCGAAGGTCTTCAATAGCATAAGCATCATCAAGCATTTGCAGTTTACGTTCAGCAACATTGGCAAATGCTCTAAACTGTCGCGGGCATCTACCTTCAAATAGTGCTTTTGTGTTCTTGCAAGAGAAGGATTTGATCATGGGGAAATAATATAATGCGGTACGTTAAACGTCAAGCGGTTGTTGTGATGGCGTTAACGCTTTACTTGCTTGAAACTGACCGGCCATGATGGATTGTTCGGCATTCGACTTAACCACAGATGCTTCTTGATGCTTTCAGTTTATGGCGTTATCATTGTACAACTAATTGAATAAGGAGGTGCGCTATGCGAGTGGTAAATTTTTCAGAAGCACGTAATCATCTTAAACATATTGTCGATCAGACTGTTGCGGATGCTGATTTCACCATTATTTCACGACGAGCCGCAGCTGATGCCGTTATCATGTCTCTTGACACCTTTAACAGCCTCATGGAGACGGTACATCTCCTGAAATCTCCTGCCAATGCCGCCCATCTTGCCCAATCTATCCAACAGTATCATGCCGGTGAACTGGTATGCGGAAATCTGGCAGATGCCTGATCGACTATCCTGGACATTATCCGCGTGGAGTGACCTTGGCTCTTAAAAAATTATCATTTTATCAGATCACTACCCCCTCTTTCCTTGACAAATCGGCCTCTGAGGTAAATAATTCGGTTTCTTTGTATACACCATCCATCCCAGATATATCTGGATAAGTGCATTCACGAAATTATTCTCTGCAAAAACCGCAGAAAATAATTTCTAATTTACTAAAAGGGACACCATACCATGCGAATCGAAAGCGATTTTTTGGTCATCGGCAGCGGGATCGCCGGCCTCTCCTTTGCCCTCCAGGCAGCTAACCATGGCAGCGTTGCCATCGTAACCAAACGTGACATCTCCGAATCAGCCACAAAATATGCCCAGGGCGGCATTGCGTCGGTCTTCTCGGCCGAAGATTCCTTTGATGCCCATATTGAGGACACCCTGGTGGCCGGCGCCGGCTTATGTCGGGAAGACGTGGTCAGAATGGTGGTGGAGGAAGGGCCGCAGACTATTCGCAACCTGATCGAATGGGGTGTCAAATTCACCACCAGCGGCGAAAGCTACGACCTGACCCGCGAAGGTGGTCACAGCGCCAGACGAATCCTCCATGCCGAGGACATCACCGGCCGCGAGATCGAGCGGGCCCTGGTAGAGGCGGTTCGACAGCATCCCAATGTGCAGATCTACGAACACCATATTGCCATCGACCTGATCACGGCAGCCAAGATAGAGCGGCGCGCCATGGAGGAGAACCGTTGTCTGGGCGCCTATGCCCTGGACATCAACGCTAAGCAGGTTGTTACCTTCTCCTCAAAAATCACGCTTCTGGCCAGCGGCGGAGCAGGCAAGGTTTACCTGTACACCTGCAACCCTGATGTTGCTTCCGGCGACGGTGTTGCCATGGCCTACCGTGCCGGCGCCACCATTGCCAACATGGAGTTCATGCAGTTCCACCCCACGACCCTGTTCCATCCGCTGGCCAAATCATTTCTGATTTCCGAGGCGGTGCGCGGCGAAGGCGCCATACTGCGCCGGCGCGACGGCACGGCCTTCATGGAGAAGTACCACAAGCTGAAAGACCTGGCCCCCCGCGATATCGTGGCGCGTGCCATTGATAACGAGATGAAGACCAGCGGTGATGACTGCGTCTTCCTGGACATTACCCATGAGCCAAGCGATTTTGTGCGCACCCGTTTCCCCAATATTTATCAGACCTGCATGGAGTTTGGCCTGGACATGACCAAGGAGTGGCTCCCGGTTGTCCCGGCGGCGCACTATCTGTGCGGTGGCGTAGCTGTCAACACCAATGGCGAGACAGACCTGCCCGGCCTGTACGCCATCGGCGAGGCTGCATGTACCGGCCTGCATGGTGCCAATCGCCTGGCCAGCAACTCTTTGCTTGAGGCAGCGGTTTATGCCAGTCAGGCATACAAGCATTCCAGTGAGGCCCTGAAATCGCTCCTGACCGACCTGCGCCCTATTCCCGATTGGGATACCGGCACAGCCACTAACAGTGACGAAATGGTCGTGGTCTCCCAGAACTGGGATGAAATCCGGCGTTTCATGTGGAATTATGTCGGCATCGTCCGCACGGACAAACGGCTGGAGCGGGCCATGAGGCGTATCAAGCTGATCCAGGACGAGATCGATGAGCACTACTGGAATTTCACCATTACCTCGGACCTGGTCGAGCTGCGCAACATAGCTACCGTTGCGGAGTTGATCGTGACCTGTGCCCAGATGCGCAAGGAATCCCGCGGACTGCATTACAACATAGACCATCTGGAGCGGGATGACGTCAACGGCAAGATGGATACAGTCATCAAGAAGCAGTTTTAATTTATACGGAGAATCCAGTGGACATTAACGAGATACGCAAAAGGATCGACCTGCTGGATGACGTGCTGCTGCGCATTTTCAATGAACGTGCACGTCTGGCACTTGAAATCGGTCATTTCAAGAAGGAGCTGAACCTGCCGGTCTTTGATCCGGCACGCGAAAAACGGATCTTTGCCCGTATGAAGGAAGACAATCCCGGCCCCCTGGATGACGAGGCCATTGTGCGCATGTTTGAAAGGGTTGTGGATGAATCACGCCGCCTGGAGCGCATCATGTCTCATAAAGAAGAGGATTAACCGTGACAAGCAGGAAAAGTGCACGATCAAAGCATTAAAGGAGATCGTTTAACATGCTGATTATTATGAAAAAGCACGCGCCTGAAGATGCGCTGGACCTGATAAAGGAATACCTGATTACTCACGATTTTGACATTCACCAGTCCACCGGCGCCAACCGGACCATCATCGGTGTTATCGGCGATACGGACACGCTGGACGATCATGAGATAGAGGCTATGCCGGGAGTAAGTCAGGTGGTGCGGATCAGGAAGGATGATTGAAGTAGTATGATGAAAGTGCTGAAACCAGTTCAGTAGTTATATCAATCACGACTTTCATATGCGAGGCCCCTGTGTTCCATCAGGGGCCTCGTCCGTTTAAAAATCGCACTTGCCTTGTTTGTCAAATCCATGACAGACTATCTCATCACTACGCTCGTTCTGCGTCAAATATTATTACACCCAGGAAGCCCAGACTTGTAACATATCGTGATAATTGATTATTTAATATATTCTACTGCGGCACACATATTGCTTTATAAATAATATTGTCAGCATAATGACAAGTGCTGAGACCTCAGTCACAACAAAGGTGATAACAGTGAATTGGAGACAACCATAATGCCAAGAACTGATTACAAGAAAACAGAGGATAGAATCAAATCCGCAATCGTTGGCGCCGACGGCAAAGGCATGGTTGGAAATATTCAAACAGAGCTCGAAGAGGCCCGCTTTATCAGCAGCTTCATGGCCGCTGTCTGTACTTCACTGGAACCTGATGACATCTGCTCAATTGCTGCCCGTGCAATCTATAAGCATGCACCCTACTATCGGATCGTCTTTGCTTTTTCAGAGAATCTAGAAGGGAGAAGCGTAACCATTTCCCCAATGATCCAGAAAGGAATTCTCGAAGTCAGACCCAAAATAGCAGCCGTCAAGTCAAGTTCAATTTCTGATTTGCATGACAGTTTGCTAACCTCCACTCATCTTATCCTCCATGACAACATGGGTACCATTGATATTTATTTTAAAGCCGGGCTAAAAAAAACCCTTTCAGAGTCACTCCTGATAAGCATGGCTGCCTGTTTTAGTCAGGCGATCAAAAACGCGCTTACACACAATAAAATGAAAGATTTGGCCATGCGCGACGGTCTCACTGAACTTTTTAACCGCCGAATATTTGATGAAACACTTGCCCAAAAAGTAACATGTTCGGACATGCAGCCGGTTTCGCTCCTCCTCATCGATCTGGATAATTTCAAACAGGTGAACGACACCTTTGGCCACCAGGCAGGTGATCAGGTTTTGAAGATTTTTGCGAAGATTCTTAAGGACAGCTGCCGCGGAACCGATCTGGTCGCCCGCTTCGGCGGCGAAGAATTTGCCATAATTCTTTCACAAACCCATGCATCTACCGCCTATACCATTGCGCAACGTATTAGAAACAGGCTAGCGAAAACCTTCTTTACCTTCGATGACCGGCAGCTCCATATGACTGTCAGCATAGGCCTGGCAACCTGCCGGGAAGGAAGCACTATTTTTACGTCTAATCTTGTTAATCAAGCCGACCGCGCTCTTTATCAAGCAAAGAAGACAGGCAAAAACAAGGTCTGCGTTTTCCCGACCGATTTACTGAATGAAACAAAGCTATATTTTGGTGCGGAAAACTTCGGCTCATTTGTTGCGGCGAACTGCTGACAATTAGTTGTCTTTACAACAGTCCCAGAAGCATCTTCCGGAAATCTATACTGACCCGTCCACGCTCTTCCTGGAGCCTGAATCCCCGTTTTACAACCTCTGTTTCAATCTCCTTCATGTGCAATGCACCCCAGGGGATGACGATTGTATCGTAGCGGTCAAGAGTCTTTTCCAGATAGCGGATCACTTCCATGTTCCTCCGGTGCAGTATGTCGTCCATGATGATTTCATACATCTCCGGGGTTATGTTTTTCTCCGCCCAACTGTTGAACGCCATGAGCCCCTTCACAAAGGAAGTACTCTCACTCAGATTTTTCCCGACGGCGTCGAGAAAAATGAAGGTTGGCGGACGAAAGCCGCTGACATCCACATCAGCCCTGAGGATATCGGCCGACCCTGCCTGCTCCTCATCCACCTTAATCCCAGAGCTCAGTCGG